>CALWJB010000001.1 GCA_944380895.1 uncultured Clostridia bacterium
TAAAAATTTGTATCCCACGTCCATGTTATTTGTTCTAAGAATTTTTAATTTATGTAAAAAAAACGAAGGACTCTTGGTGGAATTCGCACAAAACAAAAAAAGACGCTGATAAACAACTTTGAATCACTCCGATGCTTTAGTTGCTGTTATTTTAAACGTACCAACTTTTAATATTTTAACGGTGTTTGAACTGATTTTTGCAACTGATTCATCGCTAGAAACAAATGAAACTACTCCAGATTCATTGCCTGAATCAATGAAGATTTCGAGTGGATCGTCGCCGTAAGTATATGATGAATTTAGACCTACGATGTCAAAAGGATTTTGAGCGGCTTTTAGAATGGACAAATTTATTGAAGTTGTTAGAGGTGCTGAGTTGTAGTCACTTTGATTATAAATGATACCTGCAGGATTATAGTAAACAGTTAAAGAATACTTATCTACTGGTAGAGAATCAAGATATGAGGGTTTAAATTCAATTTGTGAACCATTCACTTGATAGTCTGAGCCGTTTGAAAGTTCTTGTGAACCGTTAAAGATAGTTTTAACCGTATTTCCGTTTAAATTTACTACTGCTTTTAAGTTGGTTGTATGAGTTTTAGTAAATATCATTTCAGAGGTGCTTTGATTACTATCTGTGTATACAATAACGCCGTTACTATTTATGCAGGTTATGTTCCCAGCATTATCTGTTATTCTTGGATAAATTATGAATTTATCATGGTTGTTGTTTGAATTTATTCGGAAAGCAGAGCCTATTGGAATTTGTGTCCAGCCTGATGATGCGATAGCTTCTTCTTTTGTTTGAAATTCAGAATTTACTTTTAAATATTCAATAGTTTTAACACCGCTACCGTTTTCATCCGAGGCATCAAAAGTTACGTCGATGGTGTCTTTAAAAAACATACCAAAAGTGATTTTATTAAGAAAAGTGGTAAACTTATTTTCTCTAATATTTATTTCTCCGAGAGGACCAACTGTATCTATTTTTAAAGTGATAGGTGTTTCGTCGGAGGTATTTAAAGCTGAATCTGTTTGAGTTATTGAAATGTTGTGAATGCCGTCCACGGATGCCGTAAGATTAGTTGCCCAAGAATTATCGATATCTACAGTAGTTGTTCCTAAAACTAAATTTCCTTCCTTGATTGTAATCACACAACCAGGCTCACCTGTTCCAGAAATTAAGGGAGTATTTACATTAGAATATGATATCGCGGGGCTGTTAACACTTGCTGGGGCAAGCGGTTTAGTTTTATCTATTTTTAAATTTTTAAATTCAGATTCCGTGAAGTTCCCTTTTTTATCCATAATTTTGACTTTTAAATTATGTTCACCTTCCAATGTTACTTTAAAACTTAGTTTATCTTCTGAAGTAGTAACCTCGGTGATGCCCGTTGGAGGCTCAACGCATTATAGTAAGTTGTTCCATCATTAATAGATGTATAGTATGATTGAGTATCTATACCAGAAGTTTGTTTCCCAGAAACATACGGATCTTGCACAATGTATTTTGCAACTATATCACTTTTTGACTGTGTTCCAGATACATATTCTATATTTTGACCTGATTCTTCATGCATTAATGTTACTGATTTTATCTCTGGTTTGTTGTGTCTTCGTCGATAATATTAGTCATTGAAGACTCTATATATCCTAAATAGTTACTGGCGGAAATTTTATAAATTAGAGTTTTTCTAGTATCATCTTTCTGTATGGTATAAGTTTGCCCGGTACCAACTTGAATGCTTTCCCTAAACCAAATACATTGAATGTTCAATGGATTATCAGAAGTTATACCTATGAGTAGTTGTTAAAATTGACCCTACAATTTTTTCACCCGATATACTTGGAGTACTGTGCAAAGGAAGAGCTTCTCTTGTTATTATTAAAGGTTTGTCGCTTTTAGCAGCGTTAAAATTATTTGTTTCATTTTTGTTTACGGTTATTTTAAATTCGCCTATTCTTGTTTAAAGTAATTCCTGATTCGATAGCACCAGAGACGACATGATATTCGCTCGTAAATGTTGATTTAGATCCAGGTTCTGCAGAAATATTTAATGTGGCAGAACCTTTTAAAGAGCAGTAATTGTGTCCAGCTACATAATTAGTTCCCTTACAATGTAAATTAACAATAGAATTATTATTAAATGATGCGACCGCACACCATATACCAGGTCTTATGTTTAAATTATCAAAAATAATATTATAAACGGCAGAAGTTGAATCAGGATCATATACATTAAAAACGCCATTCGCAGAACTTTTTGTTCCTGTTATTATATAGGCGGTTTTAGAGGCATCGCATTCAATTTGTGAATCACCGTACGTATAATAAGTTGGGTAAAGATTTATATTATTTTTAGAAACATCTAACGTCACTTCGCTAGTTGCACTTTGAATATTAGGATGAAATATATTAAGAAAAAAGACAAGAAAAATTACGGATGATAATTTTAAATATTTTTTCATCTTTACATTACCACCATTTCATATTTTAATTACTGTTAAATATATATAACTCGAGATGTTTGATTATTTTTGTATATATTAATAAAAATAACTTGTGAATTTCTAAATTCAAAAAAGAAAATTTATTTATCGTATAAAATATTTTTATCTTTACTATGGGCGCTCTCATTTATTAAATAAAAAATGTTTTCATATTTCATTATGTATTTATGTGTTTAATGAAATAAAAAATGGGTGCAAAATTGTAACGATTACTAACTTTATGTAACGATTATAGCTTTTTATAATTTTAAAATGCACCCACGGAGAAAAAAGTAGTAACGATTACTCCTAAAGCTCAAAGAGTAATCGTTACACAAAAACTACATTGTATCTAGACATCCATATCGAAATGGCAAAGGCTTGTCATTTGGATACAATACACTTTCCCACTATTATTGGGTTTGAGGGACTTCGCCTTAAAAATTACATGCTAAAATTTGAACCATTCATAAAATTAACCTCATTTTTTATTATTTTATCATGCACCCATTATTTTTACAATGGGTGCATCTTTAAAAACTGAAAATTTATAATCGTTACAGTTTTTCTACATGGGTGCAAAATTGTAACGATTTATAGAAAAGGCGGTATTCCTCACTTTATTCAGTTTTATTTTCCCTACTGAGGTTCATAAATTTTTAATGTTATGGTATAATGAGTAATAAGCACTTTTGCCATTACCAAAGTCAAAGATTTTGAACGATAACGAGATCCTTATTGCTTAGCAATAAAAAATTAAACTTTAAGGCGGTGATATATTTATGCCATATTTTTTAAATACCCCAATAACTAATAACTCATTTACCGAAGTAGCAAATTACAAATATTTTGTGGATAAATCTGAGCTTATAGAAAAGGTAAATGAAAATATAAAAACCCCCAGTAAATATATGTGTATAACAAGACCACGCAGATTCGGCAAAACTATAAATGCCATGATGCTTGCTTGCTATTATTCTAAAAATGCTGATTTTAAAACTCTTTTTGATAAACTTGAAATTAGTAAAAGCAATTCATATATGGACCACTTAAATAAACATAATGTAGTTTACATCACTTTTAGTAAACCGATCTTCGAATATAAAAATTATATGGAGTATATAGGCGGTTTCACGAAGCAACTTATGGAAGATTTAAAAGAGCAGTTTGATATACAAATTGATGAAAATAAAAAATTAGGTAAAGTTTTTGAAGATTTGTACAATGAAACAAGCGAAAGTTTTATATTCATAATCGATGAATGGGACTATATTTTTAATAATAATTTATTTTCAGAAAACGATAGAAAAAAATTTTTAAGATTTTTAGAAGATTTATTAAAAGACAGACCTTATGTCGAACTTGCATATATGACGGGGGTTTTACCTATTGCAAAATACTCGCAGGGCTCAGCTCTTAATATGTTCAGAGAATATAATATTTTAAATGATAGAATATATCATAAATATTTTGGATTTACACTTGAGGAAACTAAAAAGTTATGTGACAAACAACATGAAGTAACTTTTGATAAATTAAAAGAATGGTACGATGGCTATAAAACGTACTTAGGAGATGACATATTTAATCCAAGATCTGTAGTCTGCGCACTTAGTGATGGTGTATGCCAGAGCTACTGGACTAACACCGGACCTATGGATGAGATTCTATATTATATAAATCAGGATATAGATTCTGTTAAAAATGATATTGTGCAGATGACATCTGGGATACCTCTTGAAATAAAGTTAAAAGGCTACGGAGCAGAGCAAAAAGAGTTAAACACGAGAAATCAAATTCTTTCTGCAATGACCATTTATGGTTTTTTGAGTTATCATGATGAAACACTTACTATTCCAAATAAAGAACTTCGAATAAAATTTGATGAAGCTCTCGAAGATAAATCAATGGGTGCGGTTTCCGAAATTGTTATGAAATCAAATGAAATGCTAAAAGCCACACTACGCAAGGACACTGAAACAATGGAAAAATTGATTCAAGAAGCACATGACATCAATATTCCGGTTATAAAATATAATGACGAAAATTCCCTTGCCTGCATAATTACGCTTGTGTACTTAAGTGCCAGAACGAAATATAAAATAGTAAGAGAAATGCCGGCAGGAATCGGCTTTGCAGACTTTATTTTCTATCCAAATGACAAAAGCAAACCTGCATTTATCATTGAACTGAAAAAGGATTCTACGCCCGATGAAGCTCTAAAACAAATTAAAGAAAAACGCTATCCTTTAGCACTCAAGGACTACACAGGGCAAAAATTCGCTGTGGGCATTACTTACGACAGTAAACAAAAACAGCATCATGTTAAAATCGAGGAAATTTAATTACAATATCAATAAAGCGGAGTATAAAACAGCGTAAAAAACTGTGATATACTCCGTTTTTTATTTTATTCCAAAAAACAACTTGATTTACTTAAATTTTAGAGTTTATATAGACTCACGGAATTTGAAATAACAAAAATGTCATGGCAGAATTAAGTGCTTCGACCCACTTAATCCCTGCAAAAGGTAAAAGGACTACCCTTCACAATCGTAAAAACGACACCATGACTCTTTAATTATACATTATTTTGTGCAGATTTACAATCGGCGATTTTAAACGTGCGTAAGGGATAAGGGCAGATGTGCCATACCTTTATGCACGTTTTTGCGTTTTGAAATCCGAATAAATTATATTAAGGGGTTTTAAAATGAACATTTTTGAAGGCATGAAAGTAGTGTTTAACGGACCAAGCTGCGAGAACATCACGAGAGATGTAAACGATTTTTGGAAACTATGTGCAAAGCTAAAGTCAGACCTCGGGAAAAAAGGTTATTACGTAGATGAGTATTTATCAAAAGTTTTTGAAATTTTGGCTCGTTTTGATTTAGTAACAATCGGCGAAATGGCAAGCGGGATATGTTGGCGTGTTCAGAGCGACTGCTATATATTGTGCGGAACAGAAGAGAAAAAAGAAAAAAGTGAGTTTTTTGACATGGTAGAGAATTATATCAATAAACATCCCACAAAGTTTAGTGACAGACACACAAAAGTACAATTTTATGCAGGTAATATTTTGATAAAGCACTTAAATATTTTTGCTGAAAAAGTAAAACTGATTTATAAGAAAAATGCCTTGTCTGAAATTGATTACCCGGTATCCGATAATATGTATAAAAAAATTTCTTATTTAATTGGCGAAAGACGAATGGAAATACTTAATGAAAAATTATGTGAGGCATTTGTATTCGGTCCGGTTATGGTGTCGGTGGTACAGCAAGTTGTGGTTCGAGCACTTCAGATGCTCTGCTACCGAGACCCAGAAAGCTCTAAAATGCTATACCAGTTCATGTTGGAGGGGCAGTTTAATGGATAACTTAAAGACTGAATTTCAAGACTTCATGGGGTGCATGATCGAGGATACGCTTTCCGAGTTAAAGGCAGAAGATGCAGA
>CALWJB010000002.1 GCA_944380895.1 uncultured Clostridia bacterium
ACACTTATGATTCTTGGGGCAAACTAATTTCAATCAAAGATGCAAGTGATGTTGATAAAACTACAGATACCACCTTTATTGGTTATATCAACCCACTTCGTTACAGAGGTTATTATTACGATTCCGAAACAGGTCTTTACTATTTGAATGCGAGGTACTATGACCCTGAAGTCGGCAGATTTATTAGTGCTGATGAAACGCTGGATGGTGGATATAACATTTTTGTATACTGTTCGAATAACGCTATCAATTATGTTGATTTAACTGGCAAACTTCCCGTGCTTATCCACTACATGATATGTCTTGGTAGTGACGTTAGCTCTACAGGTGTGCAGTATAATTGTTGGAGCCATGCCAAATTCCCTTTAACTGGGGACTACACAATTATTAATCCTAGAGGGTATGTGCCACATGAATCTATGGATGATTTGATTCGACAAACTATGGAAGATTTAGCCATGTTTGGGGCACGTAAGCTAAAAGTAATGGATGGTCTTGATGATGATAATTTATTAATTCCTGTGATGCAAGGTCTTGCTGCAAATGAATATTTAATTGCTTTACGATTAGGTGGTATTGATTACCATTATATGATTTATCAGGGAGGGCGTTGGACTCAAAAATACGGGAGGCCGGGTTTTTTGTACCAACTAGTCGGAATTACACCTAATGACGATCGAGCATGGGCGCTTCATAGCGGAGATTATAGAGATGGTCAAGTATACTATGATGCGGACTTAGATAGACCTAAATATATTGGACCCACCGTGTACATAAAGGTTACTATGTAAAGCGTACTTACAATAAGGAGGAAATTTATAATGTTTCATGTTCAAGCGCCAGATTTGAACTATGCTTTTAGATTTTATTTTAGAGGCGACACACCAGATATTATCGCGGAAAGTGCTACTTTAAAAAGTTTTATGCTATCAGACAAATACAAGCCGTTTATTAATAACATTGCAGACGCCTCACATCTTTTAGATTCACCATGTAATCCACAAGATTTAGTCGATGAATTGTATTTTAACAGTTATACACCACCAGAAATAGAAGATTTAAAAGATGTGAAATCAGGTAAGGCGTTACTTAGGGTTAACGTATCTGCTAGAGTGGTTTATACGGTCCATAAATTTAGAGATTGGTTTATTTTTAAAGTTTTTTGGGCATCCGATTCACCGATAGAGGTGGCAAAGTGGTGCGTTAAAAAATTACCTAACTTGAGTGGTTTTAAAGACATAAAGCCAGGAGTTACTACTTTTAATGAAGTTGTGAAGATGGATGCGAGTTGTAGATTTGTTGAAGAGGGCGATACGCTACGTAGTAAACACGTTTTTGCAGACGAACATGGTTCTATTGCGCATATAGAATATAAGAAAAACGATGCTGGTAAATTTTTGGTAGACAAAGTTTATTGGGAGAGTAACGGGCGAAACTTATTACCTTATTTACTCCCAATAGATAGACAGCTTATAGATCCGAGTTATGTCCCACCCGAAGATCCGGGTTGTACAATAATGTAGCGAAATTACGCCCACTATTTATATGGATATACTCCGTCAAATGCAGCAGAAGATTTAAAAGCATCGGGCAACTATATAGTATAGAGTTGCAGAAAGGAGTGTTTATTATAAGACGTGTATTAGCATTAATTGTTTTGATTAGCAGTTTAATTAATATTTTTGGAGGTGGTTACACTATGGCTATTGGAAAAATGATACATATGGAAGTAACTGAAGGTGAAGTTAGAGATGCGGAATATTTCCAACATATTTTAGACGACCGTAACCATGGGATTACTACGATTCCTGTTCCTACGTCGGTTTTAGAAAATATGGTGACATATATGCGTGCAAATGATTTTAAATTAGCTCCTGGTCATTATAAATTTCACCAAGGGTGGCAATTTAAAGATGGTAAATTTATTCAGAAAGGATATATTTGGGATAACGAGTATGACGTGTTTAAATTTCAAAAAAAGTGACGCAGAAAAAATATAGAGTTTTTTTGAATTCAAATTACCTGCTTTGAATTAAAGAGACCGATTACACGGTCTCTTTTCAAGAATCTGCTTGAATACAGAGATGGATGGAAATGCGAATGGTCAAGAGGTCACAGACTTGACAAAATAGAAAATTCAGGGTATAATGTTAATGTAACGTTTAAATACGACGAAAACGGCATTAGAACTCAAAAAATCGTAAACGGAGTTCAAACTGATTTCATAACGTCAGGTATTAAGTTACTGGGTCAAAAAACCGGCGAAAACGTTCTCTTGTGGCAAGTTGACGGCAACGGAAATACGATTGGATTTAATTACAACAACATACCGTATTTCTACATGAAGAATCTCCAAGGCGATATTGTTGGAATTACAGATGCTTCGGGAAATATAGTAGCTAAGTACACCTATGATTCTTGGGGAAAACTAATTTCAATTAAAGACGCAAGCGATGTGGACAAGACCACGGATACTACCTTTATTGGTTACATCAATCCCTTAAGATATCGTGGATACTATTATGATTCCGAAACAGGTCTTTACTATTTAAATGCAAGATACTATGATCCAGAGATTGGCAGATTTATAAACGCTGACGATTATGAATTTCTTTTTGATGATGACTATGATTTGTTAGGATATAACGTTTTTATCTATTGTTCTAACAGCCCTGTAATAGGATACGATCCGAGCGGAAATATAAGGTATATGAATCCTATGGATATAAGATTTACACAAGACTCTATATCTTCACGTTTTCAGGTTCGACGCGATGGTGCAGCAGGAGCAGGGCAACCTATTACAACGCTTATTGACGGTTTGCGTACAAGAAGAGTACGTATTGCCGACATACCACCAATAAGAATTTTCCCCTCTGATTGGATTATAGATAATTGTGAAGATCTCGGGTTAACCGCTGAAAATATTGCGGGACTTGAAAGAGGAATTATGTTTACATTAGATAATAGAAGGCTGTACGCTTTTAGACAAGCTGGAATGCGTACAATTCGAACTAGAGACGCTAGTTATCGAGAATTAGAACACGATGCTTATAAATTGACAATATTTTTCGATCCAGAACTTGAACAAGGAAGAACCATTCGTGTTAGAGATTAGTAAGAATTATTAGTATTAAATAAGGAGGACAAGTTTATGATTTCGATGTCATATCAACATGATAAGGATTTATCGAAAACAATGTCAGAAAGAGAAGAAACATTAGAAAAAGTTTCAGACACTGATTTTGGAATTATGTCAGCGGAAGAAGTATTTTTTCAAGGAAACACTTTTGGAATAATTTTTGATGATTTAAGGGGAGTAAGTCACAATTTTTCTTGTAATAATATAAAATTGAGGATAACACCTGCGTGCCTTGCGGCTCGTAACACTAATTACTACAATCCTAAGACTATCGGGCACATTTGGGAAGTTAAAAACTCAAGGCTTGTAGCGAAACTTCTCAAAGTAGCAGAAGAATGCACGTACCCGGGAGACCAAATGCGTGACCTTATGGAAGGGCTTGATAAAGGAGGTCAAAAACATCCGGGTGTAAGACATTATATTTTACCTTTAAAAGACCACCTCATTGAAATAATAGCGTCTGACGTAGGATTGAATGAGCTAGAAAGGCCTCCATATAAAGATTTATCATACAAACCCAAAGACCCCCGAGACTTACACTGGAGAGAACGCTACGTTGTAATTCCTGAAGATCTTAGGGGAATGTCCCCGTCTAAAATTGAAGGTTTGGCAACGAAAGTATCTGATTTTAGATTTAATTCAACACCACTTGAACGTTTTAGGTACAATAACAGTGGTTTAGAAGTATATGCTGATGACAGAAGCGGAGAAACATATAAAATATCATTTAATAAATGTTTAAAGGTGGACGTCATGGATGCAGATGTTGCTTCTGTTATGGTGAACGAGTATTATCGGGCTGGAGGATATACTTTGATAGAGGTTGAAGGTTCTAAACTTATTGAAGAACTAAAAAAGGATACCACAGATCCTAGTTTGATTGCACAATTAGAACGTTCCAAACATTTTGTGCTACCGATGAGAGATAATCTTGTCGAAGTTGTTGCGGAAGATATATCTATAGAGAAAGTGCCGGGGGAAGTTCATACAAGTGTAATTCATTAAGCTTACTATAAGTTTGAGAGACCGAGTGATATACTCGGTCTCTAATTATGCTTGTTTTTATAAATACGAATTATATTGCGCCATTAATTGCTCCATGCATCGGCATCGCTACTGTCAAATATCGCATTTACTATGAAATCCGTAAAAGGACTGGAAAACCCGGAAAATTTTATCAGCATGATTATGCTGAGTACGAATGCCATTATAAACATTCCAAACAAAATAGGGTCTTTACGGATAAGGGCATACGTTTCGGCGGTCTCTTTTACATACGGGTATATTTTAATTAAAAACTTTTTCAAAATAATCATTCCTCACAAATATTTTTATTATTCTCCAAGCCTTTCAGGACTCAAAGTATATCCATAAAGGAACATTTTGTAGCACATTTCCTTCATCATATAGGAGTATAAACAATCAAGACTCCATAAATCACCATAGTCATCTATGTCGCAGTTTTCGTTCCCGGTATACTCCCCTGCCATCTTGCGCCTCAAATTATAAATCTTGTC
>CALWJB010000003.1 GCA_944380895.1 uncultured Clostridia bacterium
CATACATATCATTATAATTATCATAAGTATTAAAGAAATCGCTGAACCTAAATACGGATTATAGGCATTCCCTAAAAATTTCATTTCTATAAGATCACCAATCATCAGTATCGCTCCCCCACCGAGCATTTTAGATACGACAAAAGTACTCACCGAAGGAACAAAAACCATAGTTATCCCCGAAACAACGCCCGAAAGACTAAGCGGAAAAATAACTTTTTTAAATACCGTAATTTTGTTTGCTCCCAAATCCTGTGCCGCCTCTATGACTTTGATATCTATCTTGGAAAGAACCGTATAAATCGGGAGTATCATATAAGGTAGAAAATTGTACACCATGCCGAGAACAACCGCTCCCGAAGTATTAATCATATTTATTTTTTCGAATCCCAAAAATGTTATCAGTCTATTAAGAAGCCCATTATATTCAAGTATGGTCATCCACGCGTACGTACGCAGCAAAAAGCTTGTCCACATTGGTATCATAAGAAGCATTATGAAAACACTTTGAAAATTTGCTTTTATCTTTGCAATACAATATGCCATCGGATAGCCTATTATCAAACAAACAAAGGTTGAAACCGCTCCTAAGACAATCGATCTCCAGAAAACATCGGAATATTTGGTAGCATAAACAATGTTATCAAACGTAAATTTGCCGTCTGGTGTAGAAAAAGCAAATATTATGACAAGCATAAGCGGTACAACTACAAAAAAGGACATCCATAAAATGTAAGGAAAAAGATTTAATTTTATTTTCAATTCGATTATTCCCCCTTTTTTTATTTTTCTAAAACCAATATAAATCTATCTATTCATGATGATGCTGTTCTTCATAAAATTCATCACTAAACGCACTATAATCGCCAATTTCGGATGAATAGACCGATTTGCGCATTATATGTATGTCATCAGGATTTATCACCATGCCTATTTTATCGCCCTCTTCTTGGCCGGCAGTTGTCTGTATCATCCACTTAAATCCGTCCACGTCCACAATTATCTCATTATGTACGCCTTTAAACGTAACTGAAGTAACAGTGCCGGAAATATATCCATTTTCAGGCGTCGTAACTCTAACATCTTCAGGTCTGATCACAACGTCCACAGGTGTCATGCTTCCAAAACCTGAGTCGATGCATTTAAATTCTTTTTCGGCAAACTTGACTTTATAATCCTCTATCATGGTGCCTTCAATTATATTACTTTCGCCTATAAAATCAGCAACAAAAGCATTTTTTGGCTCATTGTATATGTCGGTTGGCGTGCCGATTTGCTGAATCCGTCCTTTATCCATAACTACTACTGTATCGGACATCGAAAGCGCTTCTTCTTGGTCGTGCGTTACCAAAATGAACGTTATTCCGGTTCTTTGATGAATATTTTTGAGTTCAGTCTGCATATCTTTTCTAAGTTTTAAATCAAGTGCTCCCAAAGGCTCGTCAAGAAGTAAAACTTTGGGATTGTTGGCAAGTGCTCTTGCAATAGCCACTCTTTGTTGCTGTCCGCCTGAAAGAGAATCGATATCCCTGTCTATATAGCTGCTTAAATTAACCATTTTAAGCATCTCAGTAACTTTTTGTCTGATTTGGTTTTCAGGTTTTTTTTGAATTCTGAGTCCAAATGCCACATTTTCATAAACATTCAGATGAGGAAATAGTGCATATTTTTGGAATATAGTGTTTACTTCTCTTTTGTGGGCGGGAACATTATTTATTCGTTTACCTTTAAAAAAAACATTTCCTCTGTCCGGTGACAAAAAACCTGCAATAATTCTTAAAGTAGTGGTTTTACCACAACCGGACGGCCCCAAAAATGTGACAAATTCTCCTTCTTTTATATCTAAACTAAAGTTACTGAGTATTGGTTCGTTGTCGAACGATACATTTATTTTATCGAGCTTTATTATTGATGATTTCATTTTTATGCGCAGAAAAACTGCTTACTCACCACCGCCATTATTTTATAGTATATTTTGTCCCCTGAGGAGTATCTTCAATTATTACGTTCTTACTTTTAAGTTCGTCGCGTATCTTATCGGCTAATTTCCAGTTTTTTTCTCTCCTGGCAATATTACGTTCATCGATAAGCGCATTAATCTCCTCCTCGCTTATTGAGTTATCGACTTTATTTTTATTTGCATACAAAATTCCCAAAACATTTGTTAATTCGTTGAACGTTTCTAAAATATCAACCAATACCGACTTCCCCACACTTTCGCACTTTGGAATAATATTCATATTGACATCTTTAACGTACTCAAATATTACACCCAAAGCATCGGCAGTATTCAGGTCATCGTTCATCTTTTCAATAAATTTGTTCTTATAATTCAGAGTATCAAAATTCAATTTTTTAGGTTTTTCATCTGCATTCTTTGTGGCAAATTCCAAATTTTCTCTAAATTTATACAATCTTTCAAGAGCGGATTTGCACTGTAATATTACATCTTCGCTAAAATTTATAGGACTGCGGTAATGTGAAGCAATCATTAAATATCTTATAGGCTCATAGCCATATTTTTCAGCAATTTCACGAACCGTAAAAAAATTATTTAGAGATTTCGACATTTTTTGACTATTAACATTTATATATCCGTTATGCATCCAGTAATGAGAAAAATCTACCCCATTACAGCATTCGCTTTGTGCGATCTCATTTTCGTGATGAGGAAAAATCAAATCCTGACCGCCGCAATGTATATCGATAGTTTTGCCCAAATATTTTTCTGCCATGGCCGAACATTCAATATGCCATCCAGGACGCCCTTTCCCCCACGGACTCTCCCAATAAGGCTCACCTTCTTTAGCAGATTTCCAAAGAGCAAAATCCAGTGAATCTTTTTTTATTTTCTCAACTTTTATTCTCGCTCCCGACTTCAAATCATCAATAGTCTGGCCCGAAAGTTTGCCGTAATCCTCAAATGACCGAGTACTAAAATACACATCTCCATTTTCTGCCACATAAGCGTGATTTTTTTTAATAAGTTTATCTATTGTTTTTATTATTTCATCAATATTTTCTGTTACCTTTGGATAGATCGTCGCTTCCATGACATTCAGTCCACCGGCATCTTTTTTATATTCCTCAATATACTTTTTTGAAACTGTCATAAAATCAGTTTTTTCTTCTATCGCTTTTTTAATTATTTTGTCGTCAACATCCGTAAAATTTTGAACAAATGTAACATCATATCCCACATATTCAAGATATCTTCTGAGAACATCAAACACGCAAATTGGCCTGGAATTCCCGATATGAATATAGTTATAGACAGTTGGGCCGCAGGAATATACTCTGGCTTTACCTTTCTCGATAGGCACAAATTCTTGCTTTTTATTTGTCAGTGTGTTATAGATTTTCATTTTCTGATCTCCTTTCAAAGTTCATCAATTTGAAAATAAAATTTTCTTGCTTTGATATAAGTATATCACACCCGAAATTATTGAAAATGAACAACTTATCCATATTAAAATACCAACTATAAGGTTTAATTTTATTAAATAAATATTACCAAATACTTCTATGTACATTTGCGTTAACATTACTGAACTAATCGCAATTATTTGACTAATTGTTTTTAATTTGCCAAAAATATTGGCGCTGATAACTATATTTTTCCTTTTTGAAACAAAAAAACGCACTGAGGTTATTGAAAATTCTCGTATAACTATCAAAATTATGGGCAAAATTGGAGAAATTCCAAGTCCAACAAAACAAATATACATAGAAATAATCAGAATTTTATCAGCAAGTGGATCCATTATTTTGCCAAAGTCAGTCATGTAGTTATACTTTCTTGCAATTTTTCCGTCCAGGTAATCAGTAAAAGATGCTGCTAAAAATGTAAAAAAAGCGAAAAGCCACCTGTGAGGAAACCACTCACATAATACAAAAAAAATAGAGGGAAACACTAAAAAAATTCGAAAAACAGTGAGTTTATTTGCTGTGTTCATTTTCATTTTCCCCCCAACTTTCAAACCTGATTATATGAATTTATTACTGATTTTATGTCATTCCAGTTGTAACCAAGCCTCTGGCAATAAGCAACAGTTCTCCTAAAATTTTTTTCATCATCTATATCAAAATGTTTTTTTTCAAAAATTTTTTCAATATTTTTTCTCTCATCGGGTGATATTTTTTCCACAACTTCATTTGAAATATCATCTGATATCCCCTTTTTGGAAAGCTCGTACTTCACTTTGTTGATTGAATACAATTTTCGTGAAAAAAGTTCATTTGCATATGAAATTGCAAAATTTTTATCGTCAATAAGTCCCAATTTCTCCATTTTTTCCGCTGCTTTTTCAGCATTATCTTCACCCAAAGAATTTTTAATTTTTTCCTTTAATTCCTTCCCGGAATGAGCTCTGAGAGAAAGTAACCTCAGAGCTTTTTCTTTAGCTTTAATAAAATTTATCTCTTCTTTTAATTTTTTTAGAGTAATTTCATCAATATAATCTCCTATTTTAAGGTTGTTTTTAATAAAAAATTCTAAAGGCACGTTAAACAAATGACTATTGTCGACACATATAATTACGTTTCCTTTTTTTGATTTTTTTATTTTAGTAATTACCAAATATATACACCTTCAACAAAAATATATCATTTTTCTTCTTCAATTTTTTCACTCTCGTTTTCTTGTTCCGGCATTGTGTCTGCCTGCATATTCCTTGCCATCGAAGGTCTAGAATAAATCGCATTGGAACTATCTCTAATTTGTTTTTCGATATTCGCCGCAAAATCAGGATTATCTTTCAAATATTCCTTTGTTTTGTCGCGACCTTGAGCAAGCTTCTTATCGCCATAAGCAAACCAGGAACCGCTTTTTTGAATTATGTCAAGCTTAACCGCTAAGTCTAGAATCTCTCCTTCATGCGAAATCCCTTCACCGTACATCACATCAAATTCAGCTTCTCTAAAAGGCGGCGCTATCTTATTTTTAACCACTTTTGCCCTAGTCCTGGAGCCAATCATTTCACCGTTCGATTTGAGAGTTTCAATCCTTCTTATGTCAATCCTTACCGAAGAATAGAATTTAAGCGCACGACCTCCCGGTGTTACCTCGGGATTGCCAAACATAATACCGACTTTTTCGCGAAGCTGATTGATAAATATAGCCACGCAATTTGATTTGGAAATCGCACCTGCTAATTTTCTTAGCGCTTGCGACATAAGCCTTGCCTGAAGTCCTACATGTGAATCACCCATTTCACCTTCTATTTCTGCTCTCGGAACAAGTGCTGCAACGGAGTCAACGACTATCACATCGATTGCTCCTGAACGAACAAGCGATTCCGTAATCTCAAGCGCCTGCTCTCCTGTATCGGGCTGAGAAACAAGCAATGAATCAATATCTACTCCCAAATTAGCAGCATAAACAGGATCAAGCGCATGCTCAACGTCGATGAATGCCGCAGTTCCGCCACTTTTTTGACCTTGTGCTATGCATGAAAGTGCCAATGTTGTTTTACCCGAAGACTCAGGCCCGTAAATTTCGATAATTCTTCCTCTGGGAAGTCCGCCGATGCCGAGCGCAATGTCAAGAGAAAGCGAACCCGTTGGAATAGCGTCCACATGCATGGTCTCGTTTTTCCCGAGTTTCATTACGGCACCCTTTCCAAATTGTTTTTCGATTTGTGCAAGTGCAGTTTCAAGAGCTTTGTTTTTGTCAAATGCCATAGTTTTTTTTACCTCTCATCATAAAATATTTTAAATTAAATATTGTAACTTTTTTATTCTTTCTGTTGCTTTTTTGACGTCTTCTCTCTTGCCGAATGAAGAAAGTCTGAAAAATCCCTCGCCGTTTGTACCGAAACCTGAACCGGGTGTTCCTACAATATTTATACGAGTCAAAAGAATATCGAAAAAATCCCAAGAATTTATATTGTTCGGGCACTTAAGCCAAATATATGGAGAATTTTTACCACCAATATGCCAAATGTCTAATTCCTTTAATGTTTCAGATAACATACTTGCGTTTTCTTTGTAGTAACTAATATTTTTTAAACTTTGCTCTATACCTTCTTTGGAAAGTGCCGCAGCAGCCCCTTTCTGAGTAATATAAGACGTACCGTTGAACTTGATAGATTGACGTCTGAGCCACATTTCGCCCACTCTCTTATCGCCGATCTTCAAGTTATTGGGTATGGTGACGTATCCACAGCGAACACCTGTAAATCCTGCACCTTTAGAAAACGAACATATCTCTACTGCACAATGTCTTGAACCTTCGATTTCAAATATGCTATGCGGTAAATCAGAATCTTCTATAAAAGTTTCATACGCTGCATCAAATAATATTATCGCTTGGTTTCTAAGTGCATAATCAACCCATTTTTTGAGTTCATCTCTATTATAAACGGCACCTGTCGGATTGTTGGGCGAACAAAGGTAAATAATACTCGGTTTTACCGAATAATCAGGCAGTGGCAAAAAATTATTATCTTTATTGGCGTTAATATAGCAAATACTACGACCCGCCACTATACTGCTATCTACATAAACGGGATAAGTAGGGTTTGGAATTAAAATATTTTCATCAGTCTGGAAAATTTCCAAAATATTCGCCGTATCACTTTTTGCTCCATCGGAAACATATATCTCATCAGCCTGTATGTCCACTCCATATTTTAAGTAGTTCTTGCTAATTGCACTGCGCAAAAATTCATAGCCTTCATAAGGACCGTATCCTCTAAATGTAGCAGCCTCACCCATTTCGTTAACAGCCTCATGCATGGCGTTCAAAACACAATCAGATAGTGGCAGTGTCACATCTCCTATACCGAGTTTTATTATCTGTGCAGTCGGGTTCTGAGATTTATATTCTTCTGTTCTTCGACTAATCTCGGCAAAAATATAGTTCTTTTTTAATTTATTAAAATTTTCATTGAGTTTTATCATCGAAACAGCTCTCCACAAAATATAAAATCTATCTATGACTTGCCGCTCTTACAAATTCACGGAAAAGCGGATGTGCGTGGTTCGGACGGCTCTTAAATTCGGGATGGTACTGAACTCCGACAAAAAATTTAAGGCTCGGTATTTCAACGGCTTCAACCAAAACACCGTTCGGAGAAACACCCGTTATCTTCATACCGCGCTCTTCTATTTCAGTGCGGTACTCATTATTAAATTCATATCTGTGACGATGCCTCTCCGATATTTCCTCTTTATCGTAAGCAGCACTCATCATCGACCCTTTTTTTATACAGCACGGATAAGCTCCCAGCCTCATTGTGCCACCTTTTTCAGTTTTATCTTTCTGATCGCTCATCAGGTGGATAACAGGATGCTCGGTATTTTCATCAAATTCTTCTGAATTAGCATCCAAAAATCCTAAAACGTCTCTTGCAAACTCAATCACAGCCGCTTGCATTCCCAAACAAATTCCAAGATAAGGAATATTTTTCTCTCTTGCATATTTCGCCACTTCAAGCTTACCTTCCATCCCTCTGCCACCAAATCCGCCGGGGACAAGTATTCCATCGCAATCTCCCAGGTGATCGTTGACGGTAAATTTGGTTATAAGTTCGGAATCTACCCATTTGATTTCTATATTTGTATCGGTTTCGAAACCGCCGTGATTCAGCGCCTCTACAACAGACAAGTAAGCATCATGAAGTTGAACGTATTTTCCGACAAGTGCAATTTTAGCTCTTTTTGTTCTGTTATCTATTCTACTTAGCATACTGTTCCAATCGTCCATATCGCCCTTTTTGCAGCCTAGATGCAGCTCTCTGCATACAATATCCGAAAAATTACTTTCCTCAAGCATAGATGGAGCATGGTAAAGCGATGATACAGTAATATTATTTATAACGCAATCGGGTTTTACATTACAAAAAAGTGAAATTTTATCCTTTATGCTTTGAGTCAGCGGCTTATCACAGCGCGCGACTATCACATCGGGATTAATTCCGAGAGAGCGAAGTTCCTTTACGGAGTGCTGAGTGGGTTTAGATTTATATTCACCCGAACTGGTAATATATGGTATTAATGTGACGTGAATAAATATACAATTTTCTTTTCCAACATCCGTTGAAACTTGTCGTATTGCCTCTAAAAACGGTTGGCTTTCAATATCACCCGTAGTGCCCCCGATTTCGGTTATAACCACATCCGCATTCGACTTTTTACCAACAGAATAAATAAATTTCTTTATTTCGTCCGTTATATGCGGTATCACTTGAATCGTTTCGCCAAGATATTTTCCTTGTCTCTCCTTTTGAAGCACGTTCCAATAAACTTTCCCGGTTGTGAGATTTGAATATTTATTCAGATTTTCATCTATAAATCTTTCATAATGTCCCAGATCCAAATCCGTTTCGGCACCGTCCTCGGTCACGAAAACTTCACCGTGCTGATATGGACTCATTGTGCCCGGATCAACATTTATGTAGGGGTCAAGCTTTTGCGCCGTCACCTTAAATCCTCTGGATTTTAAAAGTCTTCCTAGTGATGCCACTGTTATTCCTTTTCCGAGCCCTGAAACTACTCCGCCCGTCACAAATACATATTTTGTCATAATTCTATTTCTCCTTCAAAAACTTTTACGGCATTTCCTGTCATCAAAACTCCGTTGTCGGAATAGTTTATGATTAATTTTCCTCCACGCAGATGAACTGTTATATTCTCGCCTTTTTTACAAAAACCATTTTCTGCTGCCGCCACGACGCTCGCACAGGCACCGCTGCCACAAGCAAGAGTCTCACCGCTTCCCCTTTCCCAAACTCTAATCGCAAGATTTTTTTCGTCAATTACACTCACAAATTCTACGTTAACGCCTTCGGGAAATATACTGTTGCACGAAAGTTTGGATCCCACACCTTTTACGTCTGCCGAATAGACTTCATCGCAAAAAATTATGCAGTGAGGATTTCCCATTGAAACACATGTTACATTGTAGGTTTTGCCCTCAATCGTTATGGGCTCATTTACGATTTTATCTTTTGAAAAAATTGTTGGTATATCTTCTGCAGACAAAATCGCCTTGCCCATATCCACCTTTACCACAGCTTCTCTGCCGCTGTTTTCGGCTATCGACAGAGTTTTGATTCCACTCAGAGTTTCCACTTTGATATTATCTTTATCGGCCGCCAAACCATTATCATAAAGGTATTTTGCAACGCATCGTATACCGTTTCCGCACATTTTGCCTTCGCTTCCGTCTTTGTTGAAAATTCTCATTTTAGCATCGGCCAACTTTGACGGACAAATAAGTATTATGCCGTCACCACCTATTTGATAGCGCCTATCAGATAATTTAATACTCAAATTTTCCGGATCTGAAACATCATTTTTTGAGCAATCTATATAAACGTAGTCATTACCGCAACCATGCATTTTTGTAAATTTTAGTTTCATTTTTGCCTCCGATGATTACTGATACTTAAAACATTATTTTATATCAAAATCAAATTATTTACAACATATTTTAAAAAGAATGTTATAATTCTATAAATTGCACAAAAATTAAAGTCAAACTATTTTGTAATTAAGTTCGACCTTAAAAATATTATAAACTGAGTTAACTGTTGTTATTATAAAAATTCCTGCGTCTTCTGCTTTCCGTCGGAGCCGCTATATCCGAGAGCTTATCTTCGCTCATCTTTTTGAATTTTGCCATCATGTCTTCAAAATTATTTGCTTTGTGTGATGCCGAAGCTGATTTTTGGAAAGCTTGTTTTTCGCCAAAAGATTTGCCAAATTGATAACTTTTTTCCGATACCGAATTCTTGTCTTCCGCTTGCTTTATGGAAAGCTCAGTCTTTCCGCCGGGACTTATACTTAAAATCTTGACTTTAACAATCTGACCTTCTTTGAAATAATCAGAAACATTTCTTACAAAATCATTCGATATTTCAGATATATGAACAAGTCCGGTTTTTTTGGGCGCGATCTCTACAAACGCTCCAAATTTTGCTATGCCTGTGACTTTCCCGCTGACTATAGCTCCCACTTCCAATTTTTTTTCGCCGGTTTCTAAACACATAAACGAATTATTTCCTCCTTAAAATTAATAACAAAATGAATTTTACTCTGTAACGTTTTCAAAAACTATGGTCTCGGAATTCTTCCCGGGAATTTTTGAATCATCCAAATTATTCGCGATTTCTTTTTTCATCTCGCGATTTTCCTCTTCTTGCATGGATATCTTCTTTTTGATATTACTTAGTTCATCGCTTTTTGTTTTGATCTTTATGAACTGGTTAATAAACAGAAAAATAACATACCCCAAAAAAGCAAAAAGAACAAGCTTGAAAACAATTTTTTTGACTTTTTTCGCACTTCGACTCATATTCAGCTGCAAACTCTTTTCTCAAAAATACTTCCTCAGATATACTCTACATTATTATGCACCAATATAAAATGTAATTTCAAGATTTTTTTAAAATTCGTTTATAACTTATGCATGAGCGTTGTTTTTATTTTTTTGGTTGTCGGTTTTTTACAATATTTTTTAAATTTTTATACATCAAATCGCCCAGACTTATGTGATATAAAATCCATCCTAAAGCCTCTCCCGCCAAAATATAAAAACGCGATTCACCGTAGTTAAACACAAGTACAAAAAGAAAAGTCACAAATCCACTGATGAGAAAATAAACAATATCTTGAATAAACACAGACAGATTTTTTGGATTTATCAATAGTCTCGCTATTCTAAATATATCATAAAATATCCCCAAAAATATTCCCAGCATCAGTGAATATGCAACCATTAAAAATTGGTTCATTTTCTAAAACCTCGTGACTTTCTTATTTTTTAAATACACGTTTCAAAAAAAATCTACCGCCGCCACAGCCGTCTGAGTAATTAAGACTGCATATTTTCCCCGTTATTTCCAAGTCACAAGCATCTAAATTGAGCTTTTTTATGTTTAAATTATCACCTTTTATAAGTAACTTCCCCATATCAGTATGAGCTGTTATCTCGTGTTCATCAAAACTTCCCACTTCTTTGACACCCGTTATGGTTAAATTTTTTCTGCCCTCAAGATTAACAATATGAGGAGTTTTAATCTCACTATTTGCCATAAATCTTATGCCTCCGAACAATTTATCTGTTTTGATAAATATGTATGAGGAATCATGTGTTAAATATTACTGATTGCCAAGTGATAAAATTTTTTCTGCCGCTTTCAATATTCCTACCTTTGCGGCATAAAAATTCGTTCCTCCTTGAACCCATACAGGATACGGCTTTTTCATTGGTCCGTCTGCCGAGAGCTCTATTGATGAACCTCCTATAAATGTTCCCGCTGCCATTATTACAGGGCTTTCATAACCGGGCATATCCCAGGGTTCGGGCAAAACAAAAGAATCTACGGGCGAACCCGATTGTATGCCTTGACAAAATGCCCTTAAAGCGTCAGCTGAACCCATTATGAGAGATTCTACTATATCACATCGGCTTTCTTCATACTTGGGATATGCTTTAAATCCAAGAAGTTCAAAAAGCGCAGAAGTATAAACTGCTGTTTTAAGTGCCTCTGCAACCGCATGCGGTGCACTGAATATTCCCATAAAAAGTTCGCGATTGATTCCCAGAGTTGCCCCGACCTCTTTGCCGATACCCGGCGCGGTTAAACGATACGAACACATATCAACATATTTTTTGTATCCTAAAATGTATCCTCCGGCAGGCGCTATGCCTCCACCGGGATTCTTTATGAGAGATCCTACCACTACGTCTGCGCCCACTTCAGAAGGCTCTATCGTTTCTACAAATTCTCCATAGCAATTATCAACCATCACTATGCAGTCGGGTATAATTCTCTTAACAAAATTTATAATCTCTTTTATTTCAGAAATCGAAAGCGATTTTCTTAGTGTATAGCCTCTTGAACGCTGGATATATATGAGCTTGAATTTTTCCTGAAGTTTTGCTGATATGGAATCATAATATTTTTCTTTATTTTCATTGTAATCAATATAATCAAATCCTATATGAAAATCTTTGAGTGACCCTAAATCAACATCTTTAGAATCTACTACGCCCATCATAGTATCGTAAAGTTTTCCGGTAAGGCTCAGCATTTTATCATTTGGACGCAAAACTCCAAATAAGGCTGTTGTAAGCGCATGTGTACCGCTGACAAAATTCGTCCTGACAAGTGCGTCTTCAGCCCCAAAAATTTTTGCAAAAACTTCATCAAGTTTATCTCTTCCGCGATCACCATATCCGTATCCCGTAGTAATGCCAAAGTGATTTTCGCTTACTTTCAAATCAATGAACGCTTTTAAAACTTTTTGCTGATTAAATTCTTCAATTTTCTGAATTTTTTTAAATTGATTTTCACAAAGTTTTTCAGCTTTATCCGAAATTTTTATAAGTCTAGAACTAAAATTAAAAATCTTAAAAATCCCCTTTATTTTTGTATATATTACCAGTAAACCACAAAATAATAATAAAATAAAGAAAAAATATTTCTACCGGTGTCCGGAAAGCGCTTATTTTTGCCGACTAAGCTCTATTTAACCATGCAGCTATTGCGTGGATTTTTTTATGCGCAAAAAGTGATTTACAATATTTTTAAGAATAAATTTATGCACCTAAAAATTCTACAAATAATCGTGATACTTGCGAACATTAATTAAAATAAAACAAAAAATACAATATTTAATTGACATATCTATATAAATGTATTATATTTATATAGATCACAGAATAATGTTCAACTTTTTATTCATTCCGTTAAACTAAAGGAGGAAGAAATATGGTAAAATTAAGATTACGAAAATTATTGTCATTTTTTTGTTGTATTTGTTTTATGTCTAGCTTTATTTCGAATTTTGCACAAGAGATAGTTTTGGCCGCGGGTGACTGCACAATCAATGTTTCGGGAGATAATTTTTCAGTTTCGGATTCCGTTTATAATTACACCACAGACGGCGAAAAAAGTGGAAGTATGTCTGTAATATATCAGGCTGACGGATCTTCCGATCCAACACCGTGCAGTCCCGATGGAGACGGCAAAATTACAGGAATACCCGTGGGAGCAACAGTATTGTTTTGCCTTAGTCCCGAGCAGGGGTTTATTCCTAAACTTAAATTAGATAGTAGTGATGCTGCATTGATAAAATCGCCGGATAACGAAAATTTATATGTGAGTTCTGCTGAAGCTACGGATGGAGAAATTTTAGTGGAGGTAAGTTTTGTTGCGAGCGAAGATGCAAATATAATTCTGAATTTGCAGTGCGTTGTTGATGAAGCTCTGCAAAGCGCCGATTACGATGATAATTTTAAATCAACCTGGGCAACAATAGAATACTCTGATAACGGGGGAACAACGTACAAAGAGTTGAGCGAAGGGACAACTGCGAGCGGAGACGGTGTATATACATTTGACAGCAGTATAAGCGAAGTAAAGATGAAAATCACTTGGACGAATGAAATAATGGTAGTTCTGGATCAAACTACTGCACTAAACAGCGGCGAAGAATTTACACTCACCAAGGGCGAACATACTGCACTTTTTCGCCAAGCAGTTTATACACTGGCGTGGGCTTATTCCTCCGCAGAAGAAATCGATGAGAATCTCTTGACAAAAAACGGTAAAATTTCTGTTGATCCGGGCGAAGGAATTGAGGGAAATGAAACAGAAAATGGCGGTATTTATGTGGTTGCACCCGATACTGAGGTTACCATACATCTTATACCGAATTACGGGTATCAATTCGAAAAAGGAGTAATAGGCGAAGATGTTGAGGTAGTACCTTCTGAAAATCAAAGCACATTTACCTTTACAATGCCGAAAGAACAAATTGTTGTTGGTGATATATTTACTGTGCATGCCGATGAAGTTAATGTAATGTCGGATTTGGTAGTTTCAGGGAATATATCCGGTGCAGATAAGATTATCGATTCGGGTAACGTGGAACTTACAGTTTCGGATTCTGTTATAACAGAGGATGAAAAATCAAAAATCAGTTCTTTCGCGTCTGAGAATGGTCTTGAACCGGTAGAATATCTTAATTTGGAACTTAATAGCTTTACTCTTAAGGGAAATTCGCCGGATAGATGGGAAAATATGTTAACAAGTACGGCTTCTCCAGTCAGCGTGGGCCTTACTCTTGCACCAAACCTTAGAAATTCTGATTCATATAGTGTAATTAAAGTTCACGGGAACGAAATTTCAGTTGTAAATACGAGCTATAATTCGTCTGACGGGATGCTAAACTTTGAAACTGACAGTTTTTCAACTTATGCAATAGCAAGAAAATCTGATGGTTCAGGTGGCGGTCTTGTCGGAAACTTGAAAACAGGCGATAAAAACAAATTGTGGCTATACGTTTTCATTATAGCGGTTGCTATTGCAGGCTTTGTGTTTACTTTTAAGAAGTCAAGAGCAAATAAATTCAGAATGTAGTTATGGATAGTTTTTAGTAGAGTAATAGAGTAATAGACATATATAATATGCACTCACGAGAGATGACGATTTTTCGTAGAGTGCATATTTTTGCGCGATCAATATTTAAATTTTATTGCCATATTTTTGAAGTATATTTATTTGAAAATTTGTCAATAATAGTACCGTGGAGGTGAGAAAGATGAAAAATGAATACAGCGATAAAAATTCAAATCAACAAAACAATAATCAAAATAACCAAAACAAACAAAACAAACAAAATTCCAACAACTCAAACAAAAATAACAACAATTCAAGAAACTGCAAATAGTTTTTTCTCCTAATTAATATCCCTTTCCCTAAATGTTTTTAAACGCTTAAGGAAAGGGTAATTTTTACGCAAAAAATACTCCGTGACAAAGTGGACTGGCAAGACTTACAAATTCGTACGTATCACGCAAAGCTTCTAAACAGAATTTCGCTTTGCTTTTGTCATCAAAAATACCATAAACGGCTGAACCGCTCCCTGTCATGAGAGACCCTAAGGCCCCAAATTTTTTTAATTTATTTTTTATTTCAAAAATTTCCGGTTTATCTACCATGTACTCGAATCTGTTGAAAAGGTTACTGCATATATCTGATAAACTGTGAGATTTTAGTGCATTTCTGAGCAAGAGCATACTATGATTTTCTTTTATTTTCATGTTGTCAAAACGGGAATACGATTCAGCGGTTGAGAACGAAAATTTTGGCTTGATTATTAAAACTGCACAATTTTCTATGGGATCTATTGCTGTCAGGTCGGTGCCTGTACCTTTTGCAACAGCGGCACCTCCAACCATACAAAACGGAATATCAGAACCTATTTTAGATCCTATTTCGCACATTTCGGAAATTTTCAAATTTGTTCCAAACATCTTATTGAGTCCAAATATAACCCCCGCTCCATCTGCGCTTCCTCCTGCAAGACCGGCGCACATGGGAATATTTTTTTTAATTTTAATTTTTATTCCTTTGTCTCTGATTTTATTGCAATCAAAAAATTTTTGTGCAGCTCTGTAGGCAATATTTTCTTTTGGGGAACAATTTATTTTTTTATCTGATGTAACCTCTATCGCCTGTGTTTTGCAAAAATCTATACTGATTTCATCGCAAAGCGATATACTTTGCATTATCATATCGACTTCATGATATCCGTCTATGTTTTTTTTGAATATTTCAAGCCCTAAATTTATCTTTGCGGGAGCCAATATTTTCAAACCCATTAAATTACCTCTTACGTTATTGTTTCTATTATATAATATCTACTATAATGTAATAGAAAGAAAAAAGAGAAAAATTATTTATTAATTTTCACGGAGCAAGTTGAACATTTTTTATCTACCTTTATATCATATAGTAAAAATAATATAAAATCAATCTGATGAAAAATAGGGAGTGTCCAAGAGGAAAATAAAATGATATAATAAAGGAATGGAAGAGATAAAATGCCCAGGCTGTGGAAAAAAAAAAATATGGAAAGCGGTTAAGCCCAGAGGAAAACAGCAATATCAGTGTAAAAAGTGTAGAAGGAAGTTCATAACAGAATTAAATTATAGTAAGTAGTTTAAAAGAGAAGCAATAAAAATATTTTATGAAGGGGACAGTGGAAGAGCAGTAGGCAGATTAATGGGAATAAACAAATCAACAGTATATAACCGGATAAAAATATTAAATAAAAAAATAGTGGAACAGAAAACATCCCCCAAAAAAGAGGAAACTAAAAAAATAATAGAAATGGATGAACTATACAGCTACATAACGCATAAAAAACAGAATTTACCTGATAACCTTTGTAACAAGAAAACCAAGACAAATTATAGGATTTGAAATTTCATATGATAAAAATGAAGACAGGATACAAAAAATAGCGTATTATGCTCCAAAGGCAAGA
>CALWJB010000004.1 GCA_944380895.1 uncultured Clostridia bacterium
GCTTTTGAAGAAAGAAAAGCAGAGAAGGTAGGCGTTCCAGAGCTTGACGAAATGTGCGTAAACTAAAAAAATCGAACAAAAACCGGATTATGGTTGGCAGTAGAACGATATTCACAAAATATAAAGGGTTTCTTTGTTGGGGCTAGAGATAATTCTGCTTTTGAAAATCTGTCTAAAAATATCGAACATATAGATGCAAAAATCTACGCTACAGATGCCCGGGATTCGTATAACTTAATAAACCCTAAAAAGCATACTACCGGCAAATCAAACACCTATACTGTAGAACGCACCAAACGACTTTTACGATATTATTTAGCTCGTTTCTTCCGTAAAACTTACTCAGTTTCTAAATTTTTAGATATGATTTTTTATTCTCTTTATCTCTTTTGCTCTCGTCATCTCTTTTCATCTATCTTTTTTTAGCTCTGCCGTAATTTAGTGCTTATTTACAAAATATATCTACGATAAGTTTTAGTATAAATTAAACTTTTAATCAATAAAATTATTTCAAATATTTAAAATATTAAAAATTGAGTATATTTATGCCAGAATATAAAATAATTTATTAAAAACAGTAAATCAACTTAAAATTAAAAACTCATTATTTAAAAATTCTACATCATTCTTTATATTTAAAATCAAATTTTAATAATTTTGTAAAACTATATCTATAAAATCACTAACAAAGTTTTTGCCCAAGCTTATTTCTTTATTCACTCCGCTTTGCATATCATGAATCCTGGCTTTGTGACTTTTAAATTCATCACTGCCAATCACCAAAACGTAACGTGCACCGATTTTATCGGCATACTTCATTTGATGTTTGACTCGTTTTTCAGAGATATCCACCAAAGCATTTATGGAATTTTGACGTAATTTTTGTGTAAGATCCAAAGAAAAACTCCGAGCCGTATCATCAGCGCATGCTACGAATACCACAGGCACACTCTTCTTTACGGGATTTAATTTTTGATTTTCCATAACCATCAAAAGCCTTTCAATACCCATTCCAAAACCCAGAGCAGGCAAACATACACCGCTTAAATCTTCCGCCAGACCGTCATATCTGCCGCCGCCGCAAACAGTAATCGGAGCTTCTGCGCCGCTATACACAAACTCAAAAACCGTACGAGAATAATAATCCAATCCTCGGACTATGCTCGGATTTATGGAAAACACAATTTTGGCGTCAGAAAGATATTTTTGCAAATCTGAAAAATGATTGCTACATTTATCACAAATATAGTCAAGAATCACAGGCGCATTTTTACAAATTTCACTACACCTTGAATTTTTACAATCAAAAATTCTCATAGGATTTCTATAAAGTCTTTCTTTGCAAGTTTCACATAAATCATTTTGATGTTTTTCAAAATATATTTTAATTGAATCGATATATCTTTTTCTACACTCAAAGCAACCTATAGAATTAATCTCTAAACTGATATCTTGCACGTTCAGACGATTAAAAATGGAATTTCCAAGCATAATAAGCTCGGCATCGGCGAGTGCGGATTCCGTTCCGAAAACCTCTGCTCCAAACTGAAAAAATTCTCTTAATCTCCCGGACTGAGGTTTTTCATATCTGTAGCATGAAGAAACATACATGAGCTTGAGAGGTAAAGCGCCGTTATGTAATCCGTTTTCAAGCACAGCGCGAACTACTCCGGCGGTACCTTCAGGTCTCAATGAAACTCTTCTGCCGCCCTTGTCATCAAAAGTATACATCTCCTTTTGCACAACATCAGATTCACCACCCGCAGATCGCTGAAAAAGTTCCGTGCTTTCAAGAACGGGCGTGCGAATTAGACTAAATCCATAATTCGATGCCTCACTCTTTAAAACATCTTCCACAGCATTCCAAATCCCGCTCAAAGGCGGCAATAAATCTTGCATTCCCTTGATTCTCTTTGAAATTAGATTCATATCAATTCACATCCTTGAAAAAATATAATTTTAAAAAATTTAGCTCCCCGAAATCATATGCTTTCCGGGAGCTTTAAAAAGTTTTATCAAAAACTAATCTTCAATAACAGGTTTACCAACATTACGCCAATCTAAATCTCCACGGTCAATACCATGTATGAGGATCTCCGCAGTTGCAATATTCGTGGCCACAGGTACAAGATGTATATCGCAAAGTCTTAGCAGGTCGTCCTCTCCGCGACATGTAAACTCCGGGTGAACTGAATCTCTCAGAAGTATAACCGCATCAATTTCGCCACAAGAAACACGCGATGCTATTTGTTGGCATCCACCTTGAGGTCCGCTCAGAAAACTGACTACATTAAGTCCCGTTGTATCAAAAATCATTTTCCCGGTCGACGCAGTTGCGCAAAGTTTGTGATTTTTGAGCACACCGCAGTACGCAATACAAAATTTGACCATTAAATCTTTTTTTGGATCTTGAGCAATAAGTGCAATATTCATAATAAGATATCCTCCACAAAACTATATAATTCTTATCTAAAATTCCACCTGCTTACGGCAAAATTTTCAGCCAACTGCTTTTAAAACCAAAATTTTAAACAACTTAGCTTAGCTCCATAATGATATCACAACGCAAATCTTTTTTCAATATTTATTGCTCACTTTAACAATAAATTTAAAATATCATCCATATTTTTAAGAAATGGTGCCATCATGTTAAAAATAAGTTAATGACATAGCAATTTTTTGGACATATTTTTGTGACTATTCAATAATTTATCTCACTTCGATTTCTTTGACAAATTAAAATAGCAATTCATAATATCTCTTGCTACGTTTTTGGAAAGCATACCGCTCTTACCGTGCGCAATTACAACCGCAATGGCAATTTCAGGATTTTCATATGGAGCAAAACATATAAATGTTGTGTGATCCGAACCCGAATTTTGCGCTGTGCCCGTTTTAGCCGCTATTTTAATCGGATAATTTGCAAAATCTCTCGCCGTCCCACTGACCACTACCTCACGCATACCTCTTTTTACAATTTCTAAATTCTCGGGCGAAATATCTATGTTCTCCACAGGTTCAAATCCAAATTCTCGTATAATATTATTTCTGCTGTAATCAGTTATCGTCTTTACAAGATGAGTTCTGCCACGTCTGCCACCGTTTGCAATCGTCGCCACGTATGTTGCAAGCTGAATGGGCGTTATCATGTTGTCCGACTGCCCTATCGCAGCCTGAGATGAACCCGATTCATACCATTTTGCTCCCACTTTTTCCGAGTGCTCGGGTCCTGCAATGATTCCGCTGCTTTCTCCCACTTCAACTCCCGTCTTTACACCCATACCAAATTTATTTGCCCAAAGTTTAATCATATCCGCACCGAGTCTGCGACCAAGTTCCGCAAAAAATACGTTACAGGATTTCGCAAGTCCCGTAATGATGTTTATCGCGCCATGCACACCCATACATCTTAATCTATAGCCGCGATAGTAATTAAAACTTCCGCCACAATGAATTTTTTCGTCAGCACTTATGTTCCCTGTCTCAAGCGCGGCACAGGCAACCAACGGCTTATAAATCGAACCCGGAGCATACGAGCCCGAAAATGCACGATTCAGCATCGGTTTTGATGAATCGGAGTAAAGCCCTGAATAATAAGACTTATCGTGAGTAAATCTATCAAGATCATAGCTCGGATATGTAGACGCCGCCAAAACCGAAAAATCTCGTACGTCAAGCACAACCGCCGCGCCAGAATTACAGTCACGCACTCCGCTTTTTTTGATGTTTTCCGCCAAAGATTCGTTAGCGATTTTTTGAAGTTTGGAAGAAATTGTCAAAAACAAAGTATTCCCCGAAATTGCAGGTTCTTTTTCTGAAACATCTACTACCCCTCCGTCTCTTGAAATCTGAATCATTCTTTTTCCGCCGACACCTCGCAAAAAATTCTCAAATGCTCCCTCAATTCCCATCTTTCCGATAATCGCATCAAGCGGATAATCATCTTTGTGAATTTCATATTCCTCCGCCGACATCAAACCCGTATATCCCAAAATATGCGGCGCCAATTCGCCGTCAACGCACTTCCTGACAATTGATGTCTGAATTCTGACTCCCCTGAATTCTTCGGTACGCTCAGAAAGAAATATCACAGTCTCTTTACTGATTTCATCCGCCAAAATGTATGGCGTTGATTTTGAAAAATATATGCCGTTTTTTTCCATATTATACTTTACGCTGCAAATAATTCTGCTGTCTTCGGGCGAAAAATCTTCCAATTTATATTTTGATATCATCCTCTCCATACAACTCTCGGCACTACAATCTTCGGGGAATTTCATAACTCTTTTTAAAGTATCCACATCGCTGTCTCGGCCTTCGAAAAAAGAAAATTCTCCGCTCTCATACTTTATAGGTAAAATATCAATCCAGTTATTCCCCAATTTTTCCAGAGACTTTACTACTTTCAAAATTAAATCATTTTCTTCATTTTTTGAAATCAAAAGTCTATCCAGCACCACTTTATAGCCGGTATCATTAATCACCAGTCCATTACCGTCACGATCTAAAATCTCACCACGAACAGGATCTGTCATCACAAAATAAATGTTGCTGCTGTTGGCTCGAATTTTATAGTAATTGCAGTTTACTATCTGCCAATCCGCCAAACGTGCCAAAAATAATCCGAAAATCACAAAAATAAATGCGAAAATAATCCTTATTCGTTTTTGGTTATTCCACAATTTCTTCATCACCGCCAAATCTATATGAAATCGCACGGTTAAAATAAAATGCGGGAACAAATATCGAAGCAGAAGCTAATAAATACTTCCAAAAATCTTCTTTCCAAACTATTACAAATGTGCTAAAATCCCATAACTTAAAAAACGTCCTGAAACTATAAACAATAAGAATTAAAAATGCCGAAACAAAAATTTCAATCAAAATGTTGGCTCTGACAACGTAATTCGAAAGTACTCCAAGAAAATATCCAACTATGCAAAAAAATACTGCCCAAATTCCTATCCCCGATCCGTATCCGTAATCTATTAAAATGCCTGTCAAAATTCCAAAAAACATTCCCGTATTTTCGCACTCAAAAAGTGAAATTCCCACAAATACGGGTATTAAAAGAAATAAATAAAGCCCGCAAAAACCAAGCCTTGAAGCTAATATTTGCTCCAAAGCGTATACAAACAAAAGTTCGACTGCATATACTAAATATCTTGTAATAATTTTTTTTCTGTTTCTCTGCATTTCAAATACCGCCAAATTATTTTTCTGTGTCAGATGAATTTAAAATCTCAATCTTTCCTTTGTTCTCAAAATCATTTATAACATAAACACTTTTTAACTCTTTGATATTTTGGAACGGCTCAACCACCGCGTAATAAAATGAATCATGTTCATCATAAGACGTCTTTGTAACTTTGCCGATTTTCAAGTTTTTCGGGTACATTCCGCCAATACCTCCCGTTACAATAATTTCGCCATTCTTAATCGGACTCTGCGCAGAAATAAAAGCCATTCGAGTAAGCCCGTCTTTAGAAAAATTAAGATTACCCATCAAAACTCCTTCTTCTCGGGATTCCACGCCGATGACTCCCACTTTGCAATCAGCAGACAAAATAGTTCTGACATAACTCGAACATGCACTCACCTTACACACACTGCCCACAAAACCTTTATCTGTTATAACGGCATCACCTACTGAAATACCGTCGTCAGAACCCCTGTCAATTATAAAATTACTGCTGTCCAATGTATCACTCTTGCCTATAACATCGGATCTTACAAACTTAAGACTATCATCTTTTTCTTTCATTCCATAAAGATTCTTAAGGCTTTTGTTTTCCTCTTTCAAATTATAATAATCAATCGTTTTATCACGTAATCTGCTGATTTCTCTTTGCAAAATTTCGTTTTCGCTCTGAAGTTCTTCTTTTTCGCGAAACACATGCATATAATCTCCCGATTTATCAAAAAGCCAAGCCATTCCTCTTTGAAACTGGACTGTAATATATGAAATTCCATTTTCAATAAAATTATTATCCGGGAAAATTTTTGTATATAAAAGCACAAGAAGCAAAACAGTAACAACAGTCAAAATAAGCTTAAACGGCGCACTCTTAAAAAAGCTTCTCAATTTTCAAACACCTCAAAAATGATTTCAGCGCTTGTCTTTAGATTTATTTTTTCCTTTCGGAACACACACACCCAAACATCTGCCCGTGCCATCCACAACGCAGTCAAGCGGACGCTCGGCTATATAAACCGGGATATGTGTATTTTCTGAAATCAGTCTATCAATTCCGCGCAGTAATGCACCTCCGCCAGTGAGCATTATACCTCTGTCAACTATATCGGCCGAAAGTTCAGGCGGTGTGTTTTCGAGCGTCAACTTCACGGCGTTTACTATGCAGTTTAAAGGCTCCGAAAACGCTTCTCTGACTTCTTTTGCCGTTATTTTAATGTTTTTCGGCAAACCATCAAGCAAATTGCGCCCTTTTATTTCCATTTCGCCCTCGCCCTCATAAGGCACCGAAGAACCTATGCTTATTTTAACATTTTCTGCAGTTCTTTCGCCAATAAGCAAATTATATTTACGCTTAACATATGAAATTATGGATTCATCAAATTTATCGCCGGCAATACGCTCAGACGTAGCCGTAACTATGTCGCCAAGAGAAATAACCGCCACTTCGGAAGTACCTCCTCCGATATCCACAACCATACTTCCCGTAGGCTCAGAAACAGGTAATCCCGCACCGATAGCCGCCGCCATAGGTTCTTCAATAAGCTGTACGATCCCCGCTCCGGCTTGCTTTGCAGAATCCTCCACTGCTCTGCGCTCGACTTCTGTGACGCCTGACGGAATGCATATAACTACCTTGGGCTTGCTGAAAAACAAGCTCTTTACAGATTTTTTTATAAAATACTTAAGCATAGCCGCAGTTGTGTCAAAATCGGCAATAACTCCGTCCTTAAGCGGACGCACGGCAACTATCGAGCCCGGTGTACGGCCTACCATTTCTTTGGCTTGATCTCCCACAGCAAGAACCGTACCTGTTTTTGTGTCAATCGCCACAACCGAAGGCTCTCTTGCAATAATTCCTTTTCCTTTCAAAAATACAAGCGTATTCGCCGTACCAAGATCTATTCCTATTTCCCTCGAAAACATGTAGCATTCCCCTTTCAATTTATTAATAAAAATTTATTTTCCCGTTGAACCAAATCCACCCATACCACGCGCCGTTTCATCGAGCGAATCAACCTCGAAAAGAGTGGGAGCTTCAACCCTCATAACAACAAGCTGAGCAATTCTTTCGCCCGGATTGATGGTATAATCTTCGGAGCTTAGATTGCAAAGTCCGACACAAATTTCGCCGCGATAATCGCTATCTATCACGCCAACGCCATTCGAAAGCGTAATTCCGTGCTTGATTGCAAGTCCACTACGCGCAAATATCAACGCAACAAAATCACTTTTGGGCAAACTTATCGCAATTCCGGTGTGAATAAGAGCTCTTTCACCCGGTTTTAACAATATACTTTTTCCCGCGCATGCACACAAATCAAGCCCTGCCGAACCGCCAGTTGCACGTTTTGGTATAACTGCATCTTTCGAAAGTTTAACGAATTTTAATGTCTCTAAATATTCTTTTTTATCTTTCACACTATCACCTTTTTTATCCACAAAAACAATGTTTAATTTTTTAAAATTATCAAATAAAAGCATTTATGCCGTTTATAAAAGTTATTTTCTAAAAAAGTTTTCCTCATTTTCCACATGGTTTTCAACATTTTGGGTTGAAAATTCCTTTAACAAATAAATTTTTAAATAAAAATTATGTTACACGACATTTTTTATAGTGATTTTTTCACGTTTTGAAATATTAAATCAAAAATTTTACAATCACCTATATAATCATACCACAAGAGAAAAATAAATCGAACAGTTTTTTTATTAATTTTCAAAGAAAAAACACACATAAAATTATGTGTATTTTAACCCTCGGTGATTAATAGAATTATTCATCTGCTTTTTCGGTATTTTTATTTTCACTCCCAAACGCTGCCGGATTATTACGCTTTTTGTTTTCGGCAAATTTTTCGGCCACTTTTTCCGCCCCGGCAGATCTCACAAGAGCATTAACCACATCTTGATCCACATTTGAATCGCTGTTTTTAGCATTCTCGAATCTTCCGCCGGCAACAAGACTCAAATCATAATCGTTTGCAAATACGGCTTCCTCCTCCACCCCATAAACCGAACAGAGTATTTTATTTACATCCTCCTCGGTGATATCAATTCCGATTTCTTCAAAGTAACCCTGCACTTCTTCCGGGCTGATGCATTCAAGAATTTTTTCGGCAAATTCGGTGTCTTCCAAAGCTTTTAAAATTTCTTTATCCATTAAAAACACTCCTTCTTGTTTAAATTTTAGGTAAACTATACCATGTTATTTTTCTTTTGTCAAGTTTTTTGTTTAATACCATAATCATAAATTTTTTTTAAAAAAAGTGTTGACAAAATTCTTGATATAATATAAACTTATAGATGTTGGTGTTGATGACGCTGAGGGTACACCCGTTCCCATCTCGAACACGGTAGTTAAGTTCAGTGGTGCCGAAAATACTTGGCTGGCGACGGCCCGGGAAAATAGGGAGATGCCAACTTCATAAATTACCACTCCTTTAAATGAATTATATTGCAGAAAACCTACTCTGAAAAGGGTAGATTTTTTGTTTTCCGGAATTATATTATATATTAAAACCAAAAAATCTCATACTAAACTGCACGAAATTAAATTTCCGTTCTTGCAGAACAAAATATTTTCATCTGCTCATACACGCAGTAATAAGATCGTTATTACTCGCAGATTTATCAACTTCATCAATTTTCCAAACACGATAATTAACGGATTATTTCTCGTATATACCTACTGCGCATCCGTATTCGCTTTATGTGTTTCACGGCTCTATATCCAGTAAAATATTTTAAATTTTTTGGTTTATAAACATCGAGTGTTAAATCAAAAAAATCATGCATGAGATAAAAACATGACTAGAACTAAAAAAACCGATAAGAAAAATCTTTCACTAAAATAAATTTTTTCTTTTGCGTATTTTCATAGTATCGTTCTTATTTTTTATGAAATGTATAATTTTAAAATATTATCTCAAACTAAAAATAATTAATTTTTTTGGAACGTGAGGTAAATTATGACTGTTATACTCATAAGAACTATTATTATTTACGCGATAATGATATTTTCAATAAAAATGATGGGCAAACGCCAAATAAGCGATCTACAAACTTCAGAGCTTGTTATAACCATAATGATTTCGAACATCGCCACACTGCCCATGGAAGATCCCGCAGAACCATTGATTTCAAGTCTGTTGCCTATAATAATTTTAATATGCTGTGAAATTACGGTTTCATGTTTAATGCTAAAAAGCAGAAAAATTCGTGAAATTGTGTGCGGCAAACCCGTTGTTGTGATAAAAAAAGGTGAAATTCAACAAAAAGCTATGAAATATCTTAGACTCAGCACTCAAGATCTTATTGAACAGCTGCGTCAACTGGATATTTTTGACATCAACGACGTATGGTACGCCATAATGGAAACAAACGGACAAATGAGCGTTTTGAAAAAATCCGAAAGTCAACCGCCCTGCGCAAAAGATACAGGTCTTAAACTCCCCAATCCAAAAATCAATGCGGTGATTATAAGCGATGGGGTTATATCTGAAGAATCTATGAAATTTTGCGGCATTGATGCCGATTGGCTTGACAAAACTCTAAAAGAAAAAAATATAGAACGAAAAGACGTATTTTTGATGACAACAAATGAATCAAAAGAATTTAAGATAATCAAAAAGGAGATTTCAACATGAAAAAAATAAGATATGTTGTAATTTTAATTTTATCCTCTATCACGCTTTGTTGTCTGTGCCTTTATCATACATCTCAAGTGTGCGAAAATATAAAAAATCAAATTGAAGAAATACGTTCTATGGTAATTTCTGGCCGAAAAAACTACGCAAAAGAAAGTATTAATAATCTTGATGAATATTGGCAGAAAAATCAGTTTTTGCTCTCGATGATCATTCATCACAGAGAACTCTCCGAAATTGAAAAATCAATCAAATTAATGCAAACAAACATAATCGCAAATCCTGACGACGATTCAGGTTTTTGGGAAAGCAGTACGGTCGCTCTGACAGAAACAGAAAATCTTGAAAAAATAGAAATTCCATCCGCAGAAAATATACTATAAAAAACACATCACCATTTTAGCGAGGTGCATCAAATTGATACTAAAAATGCCTTGCCCAAAACAGCAAAGCATATAAATTAAATTACACACACATACTACCGATAACTTACATTCTATGACGTTCTGAATGTATTTAATAAAGTTGGGAGTCCACGCTTTAAAGATTCAGGCAAATCCGAGGGAATACAAGCTTTCAGCTGACTTACCGTGCCCTTTCCTATGGCTACGTCAAGAGGCGTTTTCAAACATCTTATTCTTCTAAAACATTCAACAAAACCTCTTCTATAAACATCAACAATATTTTTATCAAATTTACCACGCCCATTGGCGCCCAAAAGACATCTAATCGTATACCACTGAGATTTAGCTACTAAAATAGTCCATATAGTTTCTCTTCTATTTCTTAAATCGTCCCGTTCTCGAGGTGTAAGCTTTGACAAACATTCTATACTATCTCGGGCTTCTTTGCCACACAAATTACGTTTTGTTTTTTTAGCATATTCCTTTCCGGCCTTTTCGGGTTTGGCAGCAACGCGAGATTCTAAAACAGTACTGCCCGAAGTAAAAACATTACCTGATTTAACTTTGCCACGAACAGCACCTACCGAAGGCATCGCTGCAGATACGCTCATTAAAAGTGCTGTGCCAAACACTATTTTTGCTTTTAACCTCATATAACAACTCTCCAATTAATATTAATTTCATTTTGCCATTTTCACAGTTTGATTATAGTATATGATTTATTTTTCTTCAAATGTTTTTTAAAAAAATTAAGCAGTAAAAAATCACCGACGTTATATCGGTGAAAAAATCTTTTAAATTACAGTTTACAATAGATACCCATATTCCGCAAAGTCACTTTTTGCCACCATTTTTCCTTGTTTTTTCATTTCGTATTCAAGCGCTTTTATGATATGCTTCATTTTTATTTCTTTTTCTTCCGAAGCCGCCATGAATGTTGAAGTTATAATCACATTTTTTATATTACCGCCCGAAATTTCAAATTTTTTGGCAAGAAAATTGAAATCAACATCTTTTGAAATCGGAGCATTTTTCGGAAATATTTTTTGCCATATAAGTTTTCTTGATTTTTCATCGGGAAGAGGAAAATGAACAACATAACTTATTCTTCTGAAAAAAGCCTGGTCAAGATTATTCATCAAATTGGTAGTCATTATCGTTATACCGTCATATTCTTCCATTTTTTGGAGTAAATATGCAGTTTCCAAATTTGCGTGCTTATCGTGGGAATCTTTTACTTCTGTACGTTTTCCAAAAAGAGCATCGGTTTCGTCGAACAAAAGTATTACATTGCTTTTTTTTGCGCTGTCGAATATTTCGGCAAGATTTTTCTCTGTTTCTCCTATATATTTTGAAACAACTCTCGAAAGATCTACCCTATATATTTCAAGATGCAATTCGTTTGATATAACCTGTGCAGCCATCGTTTTGCCGGTTCCCGGCGGACCTGTAAAAAGCATACTTAATCCCGTTCCGTAAAGAACTGTATTTTTAAGATTCCACTTGTCATAAACAATATGTTTATATTTTATTTGATTACAAGCTCGCTCAAGTGCTTTTTTCTGTTCTTGCGGAAGAATAAGCTCATCCCACGTGTGTTTTTTCTTTATGAGAGTTGCCTTGTCTGAAAGCTCCCGCGTAATCTGAGTATACGCCGCGCTCGACAAATCTTCGGAATCGATTAGCTTTGCACCGCTCCAGTTCTGTTTGAGCGAAGCCTCATGAACAGCACGTTTTATCTGCAAAGGATTAAGCGTAAATTTATTTGCAAGCTCGTGAATATCAACTTCTTTGGAAATCGGTAATTTTTTCAGCATCAAATTCCAAATTTTAAAGCTTTCTTCGTGACTTAGGTTTTCCAAATTCACCGCAATACTGTAGCGATCTCTCAGTATTGTGGGGAGTTTTTCACATTTTGAAGAAAAAATAAATATACAATCTGTAAATTTTGACGCTGTTTCTATAATAAATTCTACACTTACTTCACTTTCAGAATCATTTTCCATTAATTTTTCAAAATTTTCAAAACAAATAAATCCGTGCAAAAATGATGCTTCACGGCATACAGCCATGAAATGAAGCATAAAATTTTCACTGCTCAAAGAAATTTTTGCAAAATCAAAACAAACAACCGCTCTGTCAATCAGACTACAAACACGATTCATAAAATAAGTTTTACCTATTCCGTGAGGACCGTGCACGTAAAAATAAACAGGTGTATTTTCGGGCTTATTGCCAAAAAAACTATATGCTTTCCGGGCAATATCTTCACGAATAGCCAAAGCTCCGGTATTCTTTGGATAAAGTGTTTCGACCTCGGAAAAGGCAATTTTACTTTTCGCATTACTGGTTATATTTTCAAAAACACGTTCGTCTATTTTCACAAAATTTTTATCAAGACAAAAAAGTCCGAGTTTTTCTTTTATTTCAAAAAGCTCTTTAAAGTAATCTTTAATATCAAATACATTTTCTTCAAAAAAATATAACTTAAAAATCGAACCGTATTTAATATGATTTGTTTCATCGATTTTAAGAAGTCTTTTTTTAATGCGAATATCTATTTTGGCGGCAAGTGCGGCGACTACAAAAAACCATTCCAAATCGCTTAATCTATAAATATTTCTAAAATATTTTCCGGCTAAAAAAACGTTTTTTTCTGTGTGATTCAGCCGATTTTCAATATAGCTTCTCGCACGGCTTAAATCATCGGAGGCATAGCTTTTTACAATTTCATAAATTTCATCCGAAACTCGGTTATGGTAATATGACAGCATCATATCCACAACTTTAATTTCATCGCTTATATATTCATCATTATCTTTATATCCCGAATCTTGATAAGCTGCTTTAAAAATAATATCAAACAAGCTATCCACTATAAACTACCTCGTATTCGCA
>CALWJB010000005.1 GCA_944380895.1 uncultured Clostridia bacterium
CGTGCAAAAAATATACCTGCGAGCGGTAAGCTTCCGAGTGGTGGGACAACTGATTGTGAACAACTGACGCTGGAATAAAATTTTATAAAAATTAAATGGCCATAATCGAGTTATGCGGCAAACGTAACAAAAAATTATTTTATTAATTGTGAAGAAAGATTGGTGTAAAATCATTATGAAAAGAGTATTTTTAATAATTTTAGACAGTGTGGGAATAGGAGAGATGCCGGACGCCGAAAAATATGGAGATAAAGGAAGCAACACAGTAAGAGCGTGTTCGAAAAATAAAAATTTCAGTATGCCGAATATGCGAAAAATGGGACTTTTTAATATTGAAGGTATGGATTATAAAGAGAGTGAACCTGAGCCGATTGCAAGCTTTGCCAGAATGGAGGAATTATCTAACGGAAAAGACACGATAATAGGGCACTGGGAGATTGCGGGGATAGAATCCAAAAAACCACTTCCGACATATCCGAATGGATTTCCAAAAGAACTGATAGAAAAATTTGAAAATCTTACAGGTAAGAAAGCGATATGTAACAAGCCGTATTCGGGGACGGAAGTCATAAAAGATTATGGAAGAGAGAGCGTTGAAACAGGAAGTCTAATTGTGTATACGTCGGCGGACAGTGTTTTTCAGATAGCGGCGCATGAAGAAGTTACGCCGAAAGAGGAGCTTTATAAATACTGCCGGATTGCAAGAGATATGCTTTGCGGTGAGCATGCTGTCGGACGTGTGATTGCAAGGCCGTTTATCGGAGGGTTTCCAAATTATATACGCACAACGAATCGCCACGATTTTGCGCTTGTTCCGCCCGAAAAGACTATGCTTGATTTTGTAAAAGAAAGCGGAAAAGAAGTCATAGCGGTGGGTAAGATAAGCGATATTTTTGCAGGTAGGGGTATAACGGAAAAGATTTTAACAAAAGGTAATGCAGATGGTATAAATAAGACGCTCGAGGTAATGGACAGGAATTTTGAAGGATTGTGTTTTGTAAATCTTGTTGATTTTGATATGCTGTATGGGCATCGCAATGACGTCAGCGGTTATGCGAGTGCGCTAACATATTTTGATTTTAGGTTAAGAGAAATTTGTGATAAACTGCGTGATGAAGACATCCTGATAATTACGGCAGATCATGGATGCGATCCCACAACGGATTCCACAGATCATTCAAGAGAATATACTCCGATGATAATTTACGGAAAGGTAATAAAACCGGGAGTAAATCTGGGCACAAGAAGAGGCTTTTCTGATACGGGAGCGACTGTTTTGGAATATTTAGGAATAAAAGGGAAAAATAAAGGAAAATCGTTTTTAAAAGAGGTTACATAATATGAAATTAGAAATAAACAAAGAATCTTTAGTTTTGTGGATAAAAAAGATTATCATGTGTACGCTGAGTCTCATATTGTTGGGCATAGGCTGCGGAATAAACTTGGCGACCAATCAAGGAGCTGATCCGATTACAGTATTTTATGACGGACTGAGTGTTGCATTAAAAATAACGGCGGGGCAAGTTGCAACTGCATTAAACGCGACCCTTATAGTTTTAGTGTTGGCATTCGACTTTGCTGATGCGAGAAAGAAATCGAAGAAAAATAATAAGAAAATAAAATTTTCAGATATATTCAATCACATACATATCGGAACTATAATTTATTTAATGATTTTGGGGGTATTCATAGATTTTGGAGTATGGGCGTATGGACTTTTGAACGTACCGAATATAATGGTGTGGATATTTAACATAAGTCAGATAGGGGCGTCGTTAATAGGCTGTTTACTTTGTTTTATCGGGCTGGGGGGATTTGTGGCACTCGCGATAGGAATTGATCCGTGGACGGCAGCGGCAGTGATACTCAGCGAAAAAACAAGGAGACCGTTTGCGCCGATAAAAGTCATTTTAGATGCGCTTACATTATTATTCGGATGGCTTATGGGAGGCACAGTAGGCATAATAACACTTTTTTGCGCATTTGTTGGAGGACCCATTATTCAAAAATCTGCTGAAATTCTTGACAAAACATTTAAAAAAATGCTAAAATCTGATTGAAAGAATAGATTCATAAAAAAATTTTTTTGTATTTGATAAATTAATAAAAAACATTTTAAAAAATACGCAAAATTTCCGAAAAACGAATAAATTTGATCAAAATTTATTTTTAGGCCGATTATATTCTCATATACTGTAGAAAAGGTGGTGTAAAGAGCTTGTTGCGTCAAAAATTTAGTTTTAAGTTTTTGCCTGAATACATTTGCAACGAAGCTCATTTTGAATGTCTGACAATATACCTACTGCGCACATAAATGCGATTGCAGGAGAAATTGCCGAATCGGTTTTGATGCCGGGTGATCCTTTGCGCGCGAAGTTTATAGCCGAGAATTATTTAGAAAACACGACGTGTTTCAATAAAGTACGCGGTATGCTTGGTTTTACGGGTACATACAAAGGAAAAAGAATTTCTGTTATGGGAAGCGGTATGGGGATGCCGTCGATTGGGATATATTCCCATGAACTTTATAATTTTTATGATGTAAAGAATATTGTAAGGATAGGCAGTGCGGGCGCCTTGCAAGATGATATAAAGCTTAGAGATATTGTGATTGCCATGGGAGCGTGCACTGACTCCCGTTACGCTGCGAAGTATGAACTCGGAGGGACTTTTGCTCCGATAGCGAGTTATAATCTTATGGAAAAAGCTATAAATTCTTCAAAAAAGTTGAATATAAATTGTCGAATTGGAAATATATGTTCGAGCGACGTTTTTTACAGCGACAAAAAATTTGCCGAAAAATGGCGTAAGATGGGCGTTTTGGCGGTAGAAATGGAATCTGCGGCGCTGTATATGAATGCTGCTGAGGCGGGTAGGAACGCGCTTTGTATTTTGACTATATCTGATCATATTTTCAAATCCGAATTTCTAAGTTCGGACGAACGTGAAAAAGGGTTTGATAATATGGTAACGTTGGCTCTGGAGACGGTTATACAAATGAATTAAAAAAGCTAATCGTTTTTGCATCAAATAATTTTTGGGGGAAATTATGAAGACAATAATTTCAAAAATATCATTTTTTCTGGTGTTGGGGCTGTGTCTGGGTTTGCTTGTATATATGGGCATAAAAACGTTTAATTATGCATCGGCTGAACTTGAAGACGACGGACGTTTTTTTACCGGAATGATAACCGATGGCGGCGGAGTTAACGATCAATCGTTTCAGGAGTCGGCGTGGAAGGGAATGAAGGAATTTAGTGCCAATACAGGGGCCAAAGTAAAATATATTGAATGTTCGCAGGCTTCGGATTTTTTTATAAACATTGATAAATTTGCCGATGCAAAAGCAGATTTAGTTTGGGGTATAGGCTATAAACTTGCGGATGTTATTGAGCATGCCGCAAAGGTTAATCCTGAAATCAACTACGCAATAGCTGATTATTCGTTTGGTGAAAATACGCTTGATAACGTTACGGGAGTAGTGTTTAGATCGGAGGAATCTTCATTTTTAGTTGGTTACATAGCTGCACTGACAACCAAGACAAATGTTGTTGGATTTGTGGGAGGAATAAAAGGCATGGTAATCGATCAATTTGAGTACGGTTATCGTGCAGGAGTTGCATACGGCGCAAAACAGCTCGGCAAAAATATAACGGTTAAAGTTCAGTACGCCGAAAGCTTTACGGACGCAGCAAAATGCAAAGCTATAGCGATAAAGATGTTTGATGAGTGTGATGTTATATTCCATGCTGCGGGAGGAGGCGGTGCAGGAATTATAGAGGCCGCAAAAGAGACGGGTAAATATGCAATTGGAGCAGATATGGATCAGAGCAGACTTGCGCCGAAAAACGTTCTTACTTCGGCAATAAAAGATGTCGGAAAGGCAATAAATATAGTTTCTTCAAAGGTTATGAACGGCGAGAATTTGGGCGGAAAATCGTTTTCTTACGGAATAAAAGAAGGCTGTGTCGGAATTCCCGAGGAGAATCCTAATATTCCCGAAGACGTAATGAAGAAAGTTGAAAAAGTTAAAGATGATATTTGTAGAGAAGAGATATTACCCCCCGGCACTTCGGAGAAATACGAAAGTTTTATAAGGTCTTTGGCTTAGTTTGGGAGGAAAAATTATGCACGATATAAGCAGAGAATATGCGGTACAAATGCACGGAATAACCAAATATTTTGGGCCGCATAAAGTTCTTGACAATATTGATCTTGACATAAAAAAAGGTAAAATACACGCTGTTTTGGGAGAAAACGGAGCAGGAAAAAGTACGCTCATGAGTATTCTTTACGGCATGTATAGTGCGGATTACGGAAAAATTTATTTAAGCGGGCAAGAGGCACACATAGGGAATCCAAGCGATGCGATTTCTCAGGGTATAGGCATGGTTCATCAGCATTTTATGCTTGTTGATAAATTCACGGTTTTACAAAATATAGTTCTGGGGAATGAGACGACGAATTTTTTCGGTGTGCTCAATATGCGTAAAGCCAAAAAAAAGGTTCTGGATATAATTGAAAAGTACGGAATGAAAGTTGATTTAAAAGAAAAGATTAAAAATCTTTCGGTAGGCATGCAGCAGAAGGTGGAGATTTTAAAAGCGCTCTATCGTGGATCGGAAGTTTTGATTTTGGACGAACCCACAGCAGTACTCACACCGATGGAAGTTGATGAACTTTTTGAAACGATGAATAGTCTGAAACAAGACGGTAAGACGATAATAATTATTACTCACAAGCTCAAAGAGATAAAAAAATCTGCCGAAACGTGCACAATTATTCGTAAGGGACGGTTGATAGACGCAGTAAATGTTGATGATGAGACGGAGCAAAGTTTGGCGGAAAAGATGGTTGGCAGGCAGATAAAACTGTTTGTAGATAAGCAAGACAGGGTGCCCGGTAAAACGATTTTTGAAATTAAAAATCTTAGTGTGAGATGTGAGCGAGGCATAGAAACTGTAAAAAATCTTTCCATGAAAATTCGCAGCGGAGAGATATATGGTTTAGCGGGAATTGAGGGCAACGGTCAGACGGAACTTTTGCAGTGTATTTTGGGGCGCCGTCATGCAGACGCAGGAAAAATAATCATGAACGGCAAAGAAATTCAAAACACAGATATCAAAAATGTTCTTGACAGCAAAATTTCTTTCATTCACGCTGATCGCCATAAATACGGCTGTGTTTTAGATATGACAGTGGCAGATAATGCGATAATGGAGAAATACCGCGAAAAACCTTTTAGTGTAAATGGATTTTTAAATCACGAAGAGCGTGATAAATTTACAAAACAAATTATTGAAACTTATGATATTCGTCCCACTAATTGCAGTCATCAAAAAATACGCAATCTTTCGGGCGGAAATCAGCAAAAGCTTGTGATAGGGCGTGAAATAGCCAACAATCCGGATTTACTTATAGCTGTTCAGCCCACGAGGGGTTTAGATGTGGGAGCTATTGAGTATGTGCACAGTACGCTTGTAAATCTGAGAGATCAAGGAAAAGCTGTTTTGCTGATTTCGTTGGAACTTGACGAAATTTTGAATCTTTCTGATAAAATTGCAGTAATATATGGTGGTGAAATTGTCGGAGAATTTAGGCAAAATGAATCAGATGAACAAAAAATTGGACTTTTGATGGCGGGAGGTAAAGAGAATGACTAAAAACATAATTAAGTTTTTAAAAACTAATTTTATGTGTACTTTCATCGCCGTATTTTTAGGGTTTATGGTTGCATGTGCCATACTTCTCATAACGGGTTATAGTCCCTCGTTATCGATGGCGGTTATGTTTAATGCGGTGTTTTCCAGGGCGAAATTTATAGTAAACGTAATAATAAAAAGTACGCCGATAATTTTAACGGGACTCAGCGTCACGCTTGCATTCAAGTCGGGACTGTTCAACATGGGCGCAGAGGGGCAATTTATAGTTTCCACAATAGTTGCTGCGATTTTGGGAATAAAATGTAATTTTCATCCATTTATTCAAATCCCTATGATACTTTGCGCCGGAGTTTTAGCGGGAGCATTTATGGGTGGAATAGTAGGCTGGCTCAAGGCGAAATACGGTATTCACGAGGTAATCACAAGCATAATGTTCAACTGGATTGCACTTTATATGTGTAATTTTGTGGCGAATTCCGAGACTTTTCATAAGCCCGAAAGCGACGGTACATTCCCTATAAATCGTTCCGGACAAACACTGCTTTTTTACGATTGGAAATTTTCTCAAGAAGGTCGGGATTATCTTCAAGCGCACCCTATTTTAAACGATATAATACTTAAAACAGATTTTAATTTAAATTTTTTAATAGCTGTAGCCATGGCGATTTTAGTTTGGGTGATAATCTACAAAACCAAAAAAGGTTATGAGTTCAGGGCTTCGGGACTGAACCCCGATGCTGCACAAAATGCCGGAATAGACGTTACGAAAAACATTTTTTATACGATGCTTATTTCGGGAGCGCTTTCAGGATTGGCGGGAGTACTTTCTCTGACGGGCAGTTCGACGCCGGTTTTACATGTTTTGTCAGTTTTTGAAAATTATGGATTTAATGGACTTTCTGTAGCACTCATTGCGGGGGCATCTCCGGTAGGCTGCATATTTGCGGGGCTTATGTTCAGTGCACTTATTTACGCCGGTCAAACACTGCAATCGAAAATTGGCACTCCTTCAGATATAGTCAACATAATGATAGGAACAATCGTATTTTTTGTGGCGCTTGTGCGAATAATTCCGATTTGGGTAAACAGATATCTGCAAAAGGAGGAGAGAAAAAATGCTCAATAGTTTATTAATTGCTCTGTCCATAACGCTCATGTATTCTGCGCCACTTACGCTAGCTGCTATCGGGGGAGTAATTTCCGAGCGTTCGGGCGTTGTGAACATAGGAATTGAGGGCATGATGAGTCTGGGAGCTCTTACGGGTGCCGTGGTGGGATATTTTAGTCATAGTGCCTGGCTTGGTCTTATGTGTGCGGGATTGGCGGGAGGTGCACTTGCGCTTCTTCACGCGATTGCGTCGATAAGTTTCAGGGCCGATCAAACGGTTTCGGGGATAGCTATAAACCTAATCGGACCGGGATTTGCTATGTTTCTTTCGAGATATTTTTTTGAAGGTGCATCGGTTACATATCCTGTTCCGGAAAAGCTTCCGAAATTTATAAATTTTTCCTATTTAAAAGGTACTCCTTTTGCCAATTTTAATATTGATGTAAGTGTTGTTTTGGCTTTTATGGTGGTTGTTGTAACTTGGTTTGTACTTTATAAAACCAAATGGGGACTCCGTATACGAGCGCTTGGAGAACATCCTGCAGCTGTTGATACTTTGGGCGTATCTGTATATCGTTCAAGATACGCGTGTGTAATTATATCGGGGATTTTGGCGGGAATCGGCGGAGGCACGGTAACTTTAGCTGTTATTTCTCAGTTCAATCCAATGGCCATAAGCGGTCAAGGTTTCATAGCATTGGCAGCGGTAATATTTGGAAAATGGAAGCCTTGGGGAGCGTATGCGGCGTGCTTGCTTTTTGGATTTTCTCAGGCGCTTGTTGTTATGCTGGGTGATGGAACAGTACGTATTCCGTCGACTATTTTGTCGATGATACCGTATGTTTTAACGATATTTATACTAATAATTTTTGTCGGGCGTTCGTCAGCTCCAAGAGCATCGGGTGTACCGTATGAAAAAGGTGCCAGATAGACGGCACTTTTTTAAGCTTTTTAATTAGAAAGGATATTTTTAACATGAATTTACAAGAAATTTTATCCAAAGTAGACCACACGTTACTGAGTCAAACGGCGACCTTTGATGATGTTAAGAGAGTTTGTGATGAGGCAGTCAAATACTCTACTGCATGTGTTTGCATAGCACCGTGTTATGTTGTGAGTGCGAAAAATTATGTGGGCGATAAGACTAAAATTTGTACTGTTATAGGTTTTCCAAACGGATACAATAACACAGAGACGAAAATATTTGAGACAAAATCGGCTATAAAAGACGGTGCCGATGAAATTGATATGGTTATCAATATTGGTGCACTTAAGGATAAAAAATATGATTATGTATTAAAAGAGATATCGGAAATTAAAAAGTGGTGTGGTACAAAAATTCTTAAAGTTATTATTGAAACGTGCCTTTTAACTGAAGAAGAAAAAATAAAATTGTGTAAAATTGTTTCGGAGTCGGGTGCGGATTTTATAAAGACTTCAACAGGATTTTCAATATCCGGTGCGACTTTTGATGACGTAAATTTATTTAAAAGTCACATTTCACCAAACGTTAAAATAAAAGCGGCAGGTGGCATAAAAACACTTGAAGAAGCCGAAAAATTCATAAATTTAGGGGCATCTCGTCTGGGTACGAGCAAAATTGTAAAAATCGCGAAGAATATGCAAAGCATGAGTGGCAGCGGAGGGCAGATAAAATTATGAGAGCATACGATATAATTGAGAAGAAGCGCGATAAACTTGAACTTAGCAAAGGTGAGATTAATTTTTTAATAAAAGGCTACGTAGATGGCGAAATACCGGATTATCAGATGTCGGCATTTTTAATGGCGGTTTATTTTAGTGGTATGACGGATGATGAGTGTGAGATTTTGACAGAGTGTATGCTTGATTCGGGCGAAAAGATAGATCTTTCGGAAATTGATTCTGTCAAAGTAGATAAGCATAGCACGGGTGGAGTTGGCGACAAAACCACTTTAATAGTTACTCCGATTGTTGCGGCTTGTGGCGTTAAAGTTGCGAAAATGTCCGGCAGAGGGCTTGGCCATACGGGCGGGACTATAGACAAACTTGCGTCCATACCGCACATGGAGACTAATCTTGATAAAGAGAAATTTTTTGAAATTGTAAAAAAAATAGGGTGTAGTATTGTTAGTCAGACTGGGAATTTAGTTCCTGCCGATAAAAAAATATATGCGCTCCGAGATGTCACAGCGACGGTTGAAAGTAAGCCGCTGATAGCTTCGAGTATAATGAGCAAAAAAATAGCTTCGGGAGCGGATTGTATACTTCTTGACGTAAAGGTGGGTGATGGCGCTTTTATGAAGACATTTGAAGATGCTGTTGAACTTTCCAAAATAATGGTAAATATCGGGTCAAGATTTGGGAAAAAGGTTGCTGCGGTGATCACCGACATGAATTCACCACTCGGGAATGCTGTGGGGAATGCTTTGGAAGTGCGCGAATCGTGCGAGATATTAAAAGGATCAGGGCCGAAAGATTTGCGAGAAGTTTCATTAGTTTTGTCGGCTAATATGTTATGCTTAGCGGGCAAGGGTACTTATGAGACCTGCCATAAACTTGCAGAAAATACCCTAAATGACGGTTCGGCGTTTGAGAAGTTTAAACAGATGGTTGAAGCTCAAGGGGGAGACATAAGCAATTTTGAAAAAGAGGATTATGCAAGCGAAGCGAAAATAAGGCACGATGTATTCGCGTGGGATAGCGGATATATTCACGCCATGAGAGCGGAAAGTTTGGGTAAAGCATCGATGATTTTGGGTGCCGGGCGTGAGAGAAAAGAAGATAATATTGATTATAGTGCAGGAATTTTACTTCATAGAAAAGTCGGCGAAAAAGTTAATAAAGGAGATATTTTGGCAACATTTTATTCTTCTGATGAATATAAATGCATTGATGCGGAAAAAATTTTTAAAGAATCGGTTGAAATTTCCGAAGATTTGCCTAAATTAAATAAGCTCATAAAAGCGAGAGTAACATCTCAGGGGATAGAGAAGTTTTAATTAAATGTAAAAAATTGAAGTAAAGGAAGTTGAAGCGCAATTGACGCTGGAAGAAGCCAAAATTTTGGCTAAAAAATATAAAAAAGAAATTGAATACCATAATAAAAAATATTACGAAGATGATAATCCGGAAATTGACGATTATGAATATGATATGCTTGTCAAGTCGCTGGAGGATCTTGAAAACAGTTTTTCGGAATTATTAAGTGAAAGTTCGCCCACAAACGTTGTGGGAGGAAAAGCTTCGGCTAAATTTATGCCCGTTAAGCATAAGGTGAAAATGGAGAGTTTACATGATTCTTTTTCGATTGACGAGATTATTGAATTTGATAAAAGAATAAGGACGGTTGTGAATGCACCGAAATACGTGGTTGAGCCGAAAATTGATGGTCTTTCTGTTTCTGTTGAATACAGAAACGGTAATCTTGTCAGGGCGTCCACGCGCGGGGACGGGACTGTAGGTGAGGATATAACTGAAAATATTCTAACGATTTCGGAACTTCCAAAAAATATCTCTAAAGATATCGAATTTTTGGAAGTACGCGGCGAGGTATACATGTCGAAAGAGAACTTTTTTGAATTGACTCAAAAGCAAGAACAAGAGGGTTTGAAAATTTTTAAAAATCCGAGAAATGCAGCAGCGGGTTCTTTGAGGCAAAAGGATGCAAAAATCACAGCTTCCAGAAATTTACAAATATTTGTTTTTAATATTCAAGACATAGTTGGGAAAAAATTAAATTCACACAAAGAGTCTCTTGATTTTTTAAAAAACCTGGGATTTCCCGTACTACCTTTTTATCGCCTGTGTGAAAACATACAAGAAGTTATTGACGAAATAAACCGAATAGGAGATATAAAATTGAGATTACCGTTTCAGACAGATGGAGCGGTTGTTAAGATAGACGATTTTGAACAGAGAAAAATTTTAGGCAGTACATCAAAGTTTCCGCGTTGGGCCGAGGCTTTTAAATATCCGCCCGAAGAAAAGAAAACAAAGATTTTAGATATAGAAATCAACGTTGGCCGCACAGGAGTTCTTACGCCTACGGGAATTTTGGAGCCTGTTTTTATTTCGGGTTCAAAAATTTCCAGGGTAGTTTTGCACAATGAGGACTTCATAAAAGAAAAAGATATCAGAATCGGCGATACTGTTGTTATTCGCAAAGCCGGAGAGATTATTCCCGAAGTGGTAAAAGTTGAAAATCACGCGGAAAACTTGGAGGAATTTAAATATCCAAAAAAATGTCCTTCATGTGGTTCTGAGGTTGTTCATATAGACGAAGAAGTTGCTGTGCGATGTGTAAATACTAACTGTCCTGCTCAGCTTGTGCGTAATATTATTCATTTTGTTTCTCGCGATGCAATGGATATTGATGGGCTCGGAGATACTTTGGTAGAAAAGATGGTGAGCAAGGGTCTGATAAATTCGGCTGCAGACTTATATGAACTTGATGCGGAAAAAATCCAAAATATAGAAAGAATGGGGAAAAAATCTTCAGAAAATCTTATAAACGCAATAAAAGAATCAAAATCACAGAGTTTAGAGAGAGTAATATTTGCACTGGGAATTCGTCATGTGGGGCAGAAAGCGGCCAAGTTAATTGCAAAAGAATTTAGAAAAATCGACAATTTGAGTAGCGCAACGGAAGAAGAAATATGTGCCATACCGGGTGTTGGAATAGCTTCTGCACAAAGTATAGTCAGTTATTTCAGCATTCCAAAAAACAGGGATTTTTTAGAAAAACTCCGAGAAAACGGAGTCAATATGGAATTTATATCAACGTCGATTAATAATATTTTCAGTTCAAAAGTTTTTGTTCTTACCGGTACTTTAAAAAATTATACCCGAGGCGAGGCAACACAGCTCATTGAAAATATGGGGGGAAGAGTGTCGTCGAGTGTTTCGAAGAACACGTCATATATTTTGGCGGGAGAAAATCCCGGCAGCAAGATAGAAAAAGCAGAAAAGTTTGGTGTAAAAATATTGACCGAATCGGAATTTGCAAATATGCTGACCGAAAATGAGTAATGAGAAGAGAAAATACTAAAAAATTAGTCAAGATAAATTTTAAAAATTGGATGAGCGTAGTTTTCCGGGCACTTTGAGAAGATTTACTGAGTTATATCAAATAAAGTTTACATGCTGCATATGTGGTATCGGAAACAATATCACCGCAACTCGGAAGATAGAAAAAGCAAAAAAGTTTGGTGTAAGAATATTGACCGAATCGGAATTTGCAAATATGCTGACCGAAAATGAATAATGAGAAGAGAAAATACTAAAAAATTAGTCAAGAGAAATTTTAAAAATTGGATGAGCGTAGTTTTCCGGGCACTTTGAGAAGATTTACTGAGTTATATCAAATAGAGTTTACATGCTGTAGATGTGGTATCAGAAACAATATCACCACAACCCGAAAAAACAAAAAGCTTCTTACAAAAAAACAGTAAGAAGCTTATATTTCTTTGTGCTAATTTATGCTTGTTTCCAGATATTCGTCGAGTTCACGATCTTCGCGTTTTTTCCTGCGGTTTATTGCCCAAAGCGTTGCAACAACAATCGACGCAACTGTTACCAAGGAAGTGATTATACCTATGATTACTGTTATTGCGCACTTGTTTTTTTCTCTCATAAAAATATCTCCTTTTCTTTTCTTAAGAAATATGATATATAGTTTTGAAGTTTAAGTCAAATTTAATTTGTCGAATTTATGCATTTGATTTTTTAAATGTCAGTTTAAAAAGTTTTTTCCAGTTGATTTGCGAAAGATATAAATACGTCACGGCGGAGAAAATTATCATAGGAATCAAAATCAAAATATTTACAAATTTCATACGTTCAATTTCAAAAAATCCATAAAATCTCGTTATGGCAATGAAAAAAGCAATAATAATTGAATATAGAAGTGTTTTTCTGGTAGTATTGAGCGGCTTAGATACATTATAGAGCAAAATTGATCCCAGTATTCCTGTTAAAGTTACGGTTAAGAAAGAGTATCTTTCCATAGATATTTCGCACCAAGAGTATATTCCAACACACGCCAATAATACGATTACTATAGACAGTGCTGCGGGCAAAGATTTTGATAGTATATTTTGAAACAAATTACCTTGAATTCTTTCTTTATTTGGTTCAAGGCCAAGTATAAATGACGGTATCCCTATTGTAAGAGCGCTGATTAGCGTCATTTGTATGGGGATAAACGGATATGGCGCAGGAATTATGAAGAATAAAAATGCGAGCAAAAAAGAATAGATAGTTTTAGATAAAAACAATGAAGACGAGCGCTGGATATTATTGATAGCTTTGCGTCCTTCCGCCACTGCACGAGGCATCGAAGCAAAATCGGAATTTAGAAGCACAAGGTGCGCAACATTTCTGGCGATTTCACTTCCGTTAGCCATAGCCACGCCGCAGTCAGCCTCTTTCATCGCGAGTACGTCATTCACACCATCTCCCACCATCGCGACTGTATGACCTTCAGATTTTAATGCTTTAATTATGTCTTGTTTCTGATTCGGAGTCACCCTGCCAAATATAGTATATTTTGAAACTGCAGATTTTATTTCTTCAAAGGATTTTAACTTAGTGGAGTCGATATAATTTTCGGAATTTTTAAGATTTACGCGACTTGCTATTTGCGAAACGGTAATCGGATCATCACCCGATATAACTTTTATATCCACGTGCTGATTTTTGAAAAAATTTAATGTTTTTTCGGCATTAAATCTAATTTTATCTTTTATGAGTATCAATGCCATAGGCTGTACACCGCGGGGAATTTCATCATTTTCAAAATCAAAACCGGAATAAGCAAGAGTTAGAACTCTGTAATTTTTCGAATATTCTTCAATTTGTTTACTGCATCCAAATTGTTTTTCGCCAAAAATAAATTTTGCCGCGCCGAGTATATACGATCCGCTGCGTGGGATATGAACTCCCGACCATTTTTTTTCCGAAGAAAACGGATAGATTTTATCAGCAAATTTGTAATTTTTATCGGGCAAAAAATTTTGGCGTATAACTTTAAATGTTTCATTATTGTCGGTCAGGTTCGAAGACAAGAACTTTAGTGCTTTTGAAATATCATCTTTTTTGAAATCGTTTTCCGGAATAATTTCCTGGAGTTCAAAAGTGCCTTCGGTTATTGTTCCTGTTTTGTCCACACACAGCGTATCTACTCTTGCCAATGTTTCCAGTGAATATATATCTTGTACCAGGACTTTTTTACGCGAAAGTCTCACCACCCCTACAGCCAAAACCGAACTTGTGAGTAGTACCAAACCTTCAGGTATCATGCCAGTCAGAGCGGCGGCCGTACCTTCAATGGCAGAGATATAATCATTGCCCGAAGAAGTGAGCTGCCTGTAAAACAGCACAGCGCCCATGGGAATTATTGCAATTGATATTATTTTTATGATTTTTCCGATTGATGACATAATTTCAGACTTTGTTTTTTTAATAAGTTTAGCATTTTTTAAAAGTGATGATGAAAAGCTGTTTTCGCCAACTCCATTTGCCTGAGCCACGCATTTTCCGCCAATAATATAGCTTCCGGAAAGTAGTCTATCGCCCTTTTTCTTGCAAATAGAATCAGATTCACCCGTCAAAAGCGATTCATTTACCGTGCACTCGCCATCAAGAACGATGCAGTCTGCCGAGATTTGATTTCCGCTTTCGAAAACTATTATATCATCCAGAACTATGTCTTCAACGTTTATATTTTTCACTTTACCGTCACGAATTACGGTTGTTTCACGTGATGATATAAGATTTAATTTTTCAATAGTATTTTTAGCCTTGAGTTCTTGCCAAACGCCAATAACGGCATTGCATATTACAACTCCCATAAACATAAGATTTCTGTAGGACCCGACGCATAAGATAGCAATAGCCAAAGCTAAGTTTATAAAGTTAAATAGATTAAAAAGATTATCTTTTATTATTTGTTTTGTACTTTTAACCGAATCAGTACAGTCTTTATTTACAAGTCCGTGTTTGACGCGCTCTGCTACTTGTGTGGAACTAAGCCCCAAATTGATATCCGGGCGATAATTTTTGATAAAATTTTTTGTATTTTTAACTTTAACCATCGTAAGCTCCTCCAAAAAGATTGAATATAATAAATTATAAATATTTTACGCATTAAGTCAAATCACATTCATGGGAGAGATGATATTTTGTTATGCCGAATTGTAGACATGAAGAATAAAGAAGTCATAAGCATCCAGGACGGCTGTAGAATCGGATGTGTCAACGATGTGGAAGTGGATATGCTAAATGCCAGATTGGTTGCTATAATTGTTTATGGAAGATTAAAATGTTTTGGGATTTTTGGCAGAGAAGAAGATATAGTTATAAAATGGGAGAATATAAAAGTGGTGGGTGAAGATACGATACTTGTTAAATATAATCCTGTTTGTAGACGAAAAAAAACTAAACTGTTTCCGGGCTTTTTTAAGTGCTGGAAATAGTTTAGCGTACGAAATAAAATTTATCTGAGCAGCCTGTTCAGGCTATACATCATAGAGCGTAAAAAAATGACAGATGCTGCCAAAAAGTACGAATATATGCCAGACTGAGTGCATATACTTTACTTTTTTGCCAATTAAATAAATTATTGCTCCAATAGTATAAAATATACCACCTTTAATCAGCCAATAGAGTTGATCGACGTCAAGATATCTAAAAGTAGGTTTTACCATAAAAACGACGCTCCACCCCATTACTATATAGCATATCATTGAAAACTTTGAAAATTTCTGCACGTCAATCGCATTGAGTGCTATTCCGCAAATTGCTGCCACGCAAACAATTGCAAAAACTATCTTACTCACAATTCCTCCCACAAACATAAGACATATCGGCATATATGTTCCCGCAATCAAAATGAATATCGAGCAGTGGTCGAGTTTTTGAAAAATATTTTTTGCTTTTCCGGGCTTCAAAGAGTGATAAATCGTTGAAATTGTATATAGGCAAAACAAACTGGAGCAGTAAACGGTTATGCAAACATAGTTTTTTAAGGTGTGATCAAATTTTTTTATTAGCAAGAAAAACGCAAAAAAAGAGAGTACAGCACCGATTCCGTGAGAAAGCGCATTAAAAATTTCTTCTCCCGGCGAATAATTCGGTTTTATATTATTTTTTGGGTAGGGGACATCTATTCTGGGCATCGTTTTCACTCCGAATTAAGCATTAAAATATAAAGACATTAAACCGGTTATTATTTTACTAATTTTAAAAAAAAAATCAAGCATATGTTTTATCTATCTATTTTTGTTTTTTATATATTTAAACTAATTTCAAATTATTGTTTTAGTACAAGCTCATAGATGCATATAATTGTGTGAAGGAGTGAATATCATTGAAAATTTATAGTAGTATTATTAAAAAAACCGGAAAGAATTACCGAGGTATTTTCATGATTATTGCGGGAATATTAATGCTTTCTGCGTTTGCATATGTTGCATACGGCAAGATAAACGACCGCATAAATCAAAAGCCGGAAAATAAAACTTTGGATGCAAGAACTGTAATACTGGACGCCGGACACGGGGGAGAAGACGGAGGTGCGGTGAGTAGTGACGGTGTTGTTGAAAAAGATATAAATCTTTCGGTTGCGCTGAAGTTGCGGGATATTTTGGAGGCTTCGAGCTATAACGTTATTATGACGAGGGAAAAAGACATTGCAATATATGACGATGATGCTGAAAGTTTGCGAGAAAAAAAGCGCTCTGACCTTCATAACAGGCTCGACATCATAGAAAAAAACAGCGGTAAAAATACTATTTTCGTGAGTATACATCAAAATAAGTTTCCTGATTCCAAATATCACGGAACACAAATATTTTATTCCAAACATGATCCGAAAAGTATAGATTTGGCACAAGCGGTCAGAACTTCGGTCACACAGTTTTTGCAGCCGGACAACAAAAGAGAAATAAAAGAAGCAAATAAAAAGATATATCTTTTAAACAACGCACAAATTCCTGCAATTGTGGTCGAGTGCGGATTTTTATCAAACAAAGAAGAATGCGAGAAACTTTCGGATAAGAATTATCAATCAGAAATGGCTTTTAGTATTTATTGTGGTCTTACGGATTATTTTTGTAATAATGTTTGATTATGCTGAGACTTTGTGATACAATATTGCGGATAACAGATTAGAAATATTGTAGAATATAGTCACAAAGGAGATATGCTTATGAAAAAATTTATTATCTCAGCATTTATTTTTTTTATATCTTTGTTTTGTTTTCGAGCGAGAGCCGAAATAATTACAGATATGGAATCTTTACGAGAAGAAGTAGAAAAATCTGTTATTAAATCGAGCGAGGTAGTCTTAGCGCAGAGCAGTCCGGCAGAATGTGGTATGTCTGCGGAGAAAAATAGAATTATTTGCGGAATATGTTCCGGGAGAATCGAACTTCTCAGAGGAATTCTTGACAGAGGTATTCAAAAGATTTATATGCAAGTCATTATCAGGAATTATTTGAAGAGATGCCGCATAGAAAGCGAATGTGAAGCAGTTCAATTGCAAAGGTCCGAAAGTCCGGACGATTTAGAGTATAATATTAGAATGCTTATTATCGTTTATAGCGTCATAAGAGCAAAGTATTCATAACTTGAGACGATTTTTGTATCTTCGGAAGACTCAGAGCAATGTTATTAATCAGTGTTTTTTACATACGCATCAGGGGCGCAGAGTGAGATTTATATTAAAGGAGGATGCCAAAAATTTGCAATGAAAAGATCAGCTAATGTTTATGTATGTTCCGAGTGCGGATATGAATCTGCGAAATGGAACGGAATTTGTCCATCTTGCGGACAAGGCAACACTATGGTTGAAGAGATTAGGGAACCTGTTTCAAAAAAATCCGGTTCAAAGATTAGATTTTCGCCGTCAGATGTAAGTCAAATTTGCGTAAATAATATTGATATAAACGAGGAAATTCGGTATCATACGGGTTTTGACGAGCTGGACCGTGTTTTTGGAGGCGGAATTGTCAGAGGTTCTCTTTCGCTTTTGGGAGGCACTCCCGGAATAGGAAAATCCACACTTCTTCTTCAAATTTGTAAGTTTCTTAACAAGAATCTAAAAATTTTGTATGTTTCGGGCGAGGAATCTAAAAGACAAATAAAAATGCGAGCAACAAGACTTGGTGTGGAAAACGAAAATTTGTATGTTATGACAGAGACAAATCTCGGTAAAATTGCCGCCGAGATAGAATTTACGCATCCCGACATAGTTATAATTGATTCTGTGCAAACTATGAGTAATCCCGAATCTTCGTCATTTCCGGGGAGTGTATCACAAGTCAAGGAATGCACCAATACTTTTTTGAAACTCGCCAAATCTTTTGATATAACAATTTTATTAATCGGCCACGTTAATAAAGACGGAGCGATTGCAGGTCCGAAAGTGCTTGAGCATATGGTTGACGCAGTGTTATATTTTGAAGGCGACGCACAGACGTCATACAGAATTTTGCGTGCGGTAAAAAACAGGCACGGTTCGACTAACGAGATAGGTGTGTTTCGTATGGACAGTGCAGGATTACAAGAAGTAGAAAATCCGTCAATGATGCTTCTTGCGGGCAAACCTCAAAACGCTTCGGGAATATGTGTTGCGTGTGTAATGGAGGGTTCGAGACCGATTTTGACGGAAGTTCAGAGCCTGGTTACGGCAACAAATTTTGGCAATCCCAGAAGAATGGCAACAGGATTCGATTACAACAGAATGGCGCTTATTTTAGCGGTTCTTGAAAAGCGTGCGGGATATTTTTTTTCTGCGATGGATGCATATATAAACGTTGTTGGAGGGCTTAGGCTGGAGGAACCTGCTGCAGATCTTTCTGTTGCGATTGCGCTTGTTTCGGCGCTGAAAGATGCGGCTATAGACGACAAAATGATTGCCTTTGGAGAGGTGGGACTTGCGGGAGAGATACGAGCTGTTTCGAACTGCGAACTCCGAATAGTAGAAGCTGAAAGATTAGGTTTTAAAAAATGTATTGTACCGCATTATAATTTTGTAACTCTTAGTGATCCGGAAAAAAAATATAAAATAGAAATAATCGGAGTAAGAACGATTCGTCAAGCGGTTAACGAGGCGCTTAATCAGCAGTAGACGGAGAAAAATATTTGTTCAAGCTGAAGGAGTATATTCCCAGCTCTTTGACTTTAATATTTTCCGTCTGTTCCAGTGCGTATTTATAAATCAGAAGTTGTTTTTCATATTTTTTATAAAGCTCATGGATATCATGGGCTTTATCTGTTTTGTAGTCAATTATCACATACTCGCTGTTTTCTTCGAAAGCGCAGTCTATGGCCCCCTGAACGACGATTAAAGTATTTTTTGATTTTATTTCGGGGTTTATTTTGTATGCGGGGAAATTTACGGAGAACCTGTGTTCTTTGAGGATTTTTGCGCTTTTGGAGATTCTGTCAAAAATTTCTGAACTTACGAACCTTTTAATAGCCTGAATATCAAGTGATTCATATTCTTCTGTTGTTAAGAATCCACCGCTTAGTAACTTGCGGCACTCATTTTGAGCGGTCTCGGAAGTTATGGACGAAAAATCCGCATAGCATACAAAATGATGCATAGCTGTTCCTCTGTGCATGGGGGTCAGTTTTTTAGAGAACATAAATTCAGGTTTGGAAGAAGCCACATAATCTTGAGACGTTTCGCCGTGAACTATTTGAGAAGCCGAAATTTTCATGGGTAAATTCACCAAATCTTCGTACGGATACTTAAAATCTAATCTTTTTTGAAATAGTTCCAGCAATTTTTCATCATACGTAAAATTCATTTTTTGTATATCAGCGTTGTCATCAGAAACTAAATCGGCGTTTTCATTTTCGGGGTTTATAATTTCAAAATTCCAATTAAAATCCGGTTTTTCAGGAGTACATCCACACACTGAATCTATTCCCGATTTTGCGCAGATATCCTCATACAAAGCGCTTTGAGAAATTGCCATTAAAATCCATTCCAAAAATGAATTTGATTTATATATCATGCTTGGAAGAACGGATTTGAAATAAGGCGCAACAGATAAAGAATCGGCAATATATTTTTCGGGATTTTCAAGAGTTGCGGTCAAGATCAGTTTTTGTTTTGCGCGAGTCAGTGCAACGTAAAGTATTCTCATTTCTTCGGATATATTTTCTTTTTTATTTTTTATCGATATTGCTTTTCTTATAACGTTGTCATAACTCAAGGTGGCATCACTATTTTTTGTTTTTGTGCCGATTCCGAGCGTATGGTTTATTAAAATAGAGTTTTTATCGGAACCGAATTTTGAGCTGCAGTTTGCCAGTATGCAAATCGGAAACTCAAGACCTTTTGATTTATGTACGCTCATTATTTTAACTGCGCATTCATTACCTTCTGAAATTTCTGCGGGTTTCAAGTCTTCGCCTCTGTTTTTGATTCCGTTTATGAAGTTCAAGAATCCCGAAATTCCCGAATGATTATCTTTTTCGAAGTTTCTTGCGTACTCAGAAAATTTTATTAAATTTGCACGTTTTCTGTATCCGTCCGGTGCGGCCAGGCAAACAGATGGATATGCAGTTTTTTCATAAATAGCTTCAATAATTTCATCGCAAGGATACGAAGCCGCCAAATTTCGGTAATATTTAAGTTCAGTTATAAATTTTTGTATTTCTTGGTCATTTGGATTTTCTTCATAAAATTTTTCCAGTGCAAAATATAATGGAATTTTTGTGTTAATACTACGAATTTTAGCGATTTTATCCATAGTGAATCCAAAAAACGGAGAAAGCAAAGTTGCTGTGAGAGGTATATCGAGAGCGGGATTATTAATTGTTTCCAGTAGAGAAGTTATTGTGGATATTTCTTCTGTTTCGAGGAATTTATCGTTTATTTCCGCCAAAGCCGGAATGCCGCATTCTTGAAGAGTTTCGCAGTAGATATGCGCGCAGGACTTGTGGCTGCGCAGTAAGATACAAAAATCCGAAAATCCTACAGTGCGCATATTTCCGCCCGATTCTATTTTATATTCCGATGAAATTAATTCGAGTATCATTTTTGCTATTTCTGTGGCTTCGGTCCTGTATTGATTTTCTTTTTCGGCTTTTATAATTTTAACCGATATATTGTTTTGTTTTTGCGGCGAATATTCAGCTCCGGCCGTAAGTTCTTCTTCGGAGTTATATTCTATTTCTCCCGCTTTTTCAGACATTAATTTTTTAAATATAAAATTTATTCCGTCAATAATTTTTGAATCGCTCCGAAAATTTTTCCCCAGAAGTATTTTTGCGGGGAATGACGGCATTTCGGGCGAATAGACAGGAAACAGAGTTTTTTTGCGAAGGAAGATTTCGGGGCGTGATTGTCTGAATTTGTATATGCTTTGTTTCACGTCGCCGACAACAAAAATATTTTCTTCATTTCGGCTTATCATCTTAAAAATAGTATCTTGAAGTTCATTAACATCTTGGTATTCATCGATCATAATTTCTTCGAAATTTTCAGAAATTTCATTGGCAAATTCACTTTTTAAAAAATTTCCATTTTCATCTTCATCAGTCAAAAGCTCGATTGTTTTACGTTCCAAATCGCTAAATTCCAAAACGTTTTTAAAAAGTTTCAAAGAGTTTATTTGTTCATCATAATAATTTACGGCATCAAAAATCACGCCAAACACTGTGCGCATATACTCAGTGGCATTTTTTGTATTTTCGTTTTCGAATTCGAATAATGGTTTTAAATTTTTTTGGAGAGTTTCTTTTATGTACGCATGACAATTTTGTATTATGGTCATATCATACGGAGGATTTTCTTTAATGCATGTAAATCGCTTAAAACTCATATTTTCAAATGCATCGGCTGTTTTAGAGAAGTCGGCTGTTTCGGCAGACATAAGAATCGAATTTATGATTTCAGTGTCGGCATCGATAAGTGCGGCATATTTTTTTTCTAAAATTATATCAGAGTGCATAGCTGCAGTCATACGTTCCAAAACTTTCAGTAAGTCTTCGCATATTTCTTTTGTATGATTTATAACAAACTCTTGCCAAACTGAATTTTTATTATTTGTAAATTCATACATTTTCAGCGTTTTGGACATCCATAATTTAGGGAAAGGTAATGATTTTGTGATTTCATATACAATTTTTATGATATCTGAAAGTGTATGGTCATCTTTTTCAGAGGTAAATAAATCGGCTGTAATTTTTTTTTGAGGCGTCATTTCCGAGAAAAATTTTTCAAGAGTTGTTTCCATAGCCTCGCTTTCGATAGTTTTGAGTTCACTATCTTTTGCGATTCGAAATTTCGGTGATACTCCCAATTTAAAGAAATTTTCTTTTACCAAACTCGAGCAAAAGCTATGTATAGTGCCGATGCCGGCGGATTGCAGCAGCATTTTTTGACGTAGCAAATTGGCGTCTTGTGGATTTTCCGAGATGAGCTGCGAGAGTCTGGCGGAGATTCTGTTTTTCATTTCTTCTGCGGCGGACTTGGTAAAGGTTACTATTAAAAATCTGTCTATGTCGACGGGATTTTTTGGATTAGTTATTTTTTTTATCACGCGTTCAGTGAGCACGGAAGTTTTTCCGGAACCGGCTGCCGCAGCAACGAGCACGCATCCTCCCGAGGCATTTATTGCTTGATTTTGTTCGGTTGTCCACGATTTACTCATCCAAAAATTCACTCCTTTTTTGGTTCATTTGTGAAAATATATTTTCACGGCTTTCACTCGACTTAATATTTTTAAATTTTTCTTTGCCATAATTGCATATTTGAAGATATTTGCAGAAATCACAACCGGTTTTTCCGCCCGATTCCAAAACAGGATCCACATCAAAAACACTGTTTTTAATATTTGTGCCAACTTTCTTGATCATCATCTCTATATAATTAAAAATATCGTTTATCTCATCAAGATTTGCTGTTTCTTTATTTCCTTTTATTATTTTTCCGCCTTTAATTTTAACAGGTATAAAATTACCTTCAAGAGTGCTGTCCATAGCTTTGAGTATTTTTTCATCATTCAGAACAATACCGCTCATACACATTTTTTTTCTTACATTTTCCAAAGTATTGTCACCTTTTTTTTGCTCAGAAAGCGGCTTAAGTGCCCTAAAATAAAGAGCACCGGCAGGTATGGCGTTTTTATATCGGCCCACACCGTTTTTTACGATAGTCATAAGATATATAAGCATTTGCATATCTATGCCGCCGAGAATATGTCCGAGTTCAAATGTTTTCTGACCTGTTTTATAGTCAACAATTCTGACATAATTTTTTTCGTTATCCCGCATGGTATCCACGCGATCAATTTTGCCTTCAATCTCGATGCTAAAGCCATCTTTCAAAGAAATTTTCAGTGGTTTTACGGAACTTTTTTCCGAAATTTCCAATTCGCAGTCCGAGATAACGAATTTGCTTTGTCTAAACTCTTCTATGATTCGTTTAATCAGCATTACAGCTGAGTGTTTGAATTTGTCGATTATATATTTAATTCTGGGATTTTGCATAGCTTCTTCACCCAAAACAGATTTGGAGTAGTTATCTGTTATTTCAAAAATATTATTTTTTAAATCGGCATCAGATACTTCCAAGATTTGATTTTTGGGATATTTTTTAAAAAATTTTTCAAACAAAAAATGCATAAGATTTCCATATTCCAAAGTACTGAATTTTGCGGGTTCGATAGGCTTTAGATTAAGACCGTATTTGCAAAGATAGCCAAATGGACATTTATAGTAATTTTCTATTTGTGAAGCTGAAAGTTTGATATTTTTTCCAAATAATTTTTGTGTGCTTTCTTTGATATTAAATTTAAGTTTGTCGGATTTTGTAAAATTTTTCAAAGTATTAAGCTTTTCAGAAAATTTATTTGATTTTTCAAAATATTTTTTAAGAGTATCTGAAATTATCCGATTTTTATTTTTGTATGCGCAATAAGTATTGAAAGCCGAGCTTTCCGACCAAATATAATCACTTATTTTATATGTATTTTGTGAATAAATTTTGATTTTCGGAAAAATTTCTTTAATTTCTTTTACTATTTCTGAAGGATTATTCGGTTCGCCGTCATAATTTGTTTTCGCCCAACTTATGTATAGTTTTTCAGAAGCACTGCAAAGTGCGGTATAGGCCAAAAACTTTTCTTTTATCAGCAGATAATTTTTATCTTCGCAGATTTTAAGTCCGAGACTTTCCATGTGATCAGCTTCATACTGCGTAAACGCTGATAAGGGACTCACAAGCGCGGGGAAATCGTTTTCGGATGCGCCCAGCACAAAAACTATTTTCGGGTTTGAAAGTCTTGCGCCGGGGATTTTAGCGGCTATCACTGAATCTGTGCTTTGAGGAATAGATGAACAGTCAACGGATTCAAGACCTGATATCAAAATTCGTAAATATTCGGTTGCAGATATATTTTTCGTACCCATAATTTGCGAAATCAGACTGAGAATTTCCATAAGAATATCCCAAGCTTTGGCTTCTTGTTCGGCTGTGTTAATATTCCCCGTATTTTTTAAATTTGCATAGAATTTTTTTAAATTTTCATTCGCGCAAATCTCAATTAAAAAATTATAAACAGCTTCTGAGATTTTATTTGCAGATGTTTTATTTTTAATCTGATTTTTAAAATTTACAAGCGGAGTGATAATTTTATTTCTTGTAGCGTTTATATCCGTCAAAAGTTTTATATCTTTTTCATTCCACCTGTCGGTGTAGCCTTGTGGGTGAGAATAGAATTCATTTTCCCATTTTTTAGATTTAATACTCCACAAAAGTGCGTAATTTTCAAGGTTACAAATTTCTTCTGTTGAAAATCCCAACAGTGCAGATTTCATATATCTGATAACATTTATTGTTTGAAAATTTGAAATTATCGCATTAAATGCCGAAAGTATCAGATTGATGAGAGATTTATCGAGAATTGTTTCGGACGAGTCTAAAAACACAGGTATATTATACCGCCTGAAAACGCTTTTAAGAGGTGCATGATAGCATTCGAAATTCCTTGTAAGAATAGCGATATCACAGTATTTATAGCCATCTTCCATTACTAATTTACAAATATTTTTTGCAGTATTTTCACATTCATCATAGACATTAACGGCGGAATAAATATTTATATTTTTGGGGACTTCTTCAAAAATTTTTTTCTGAGAGTTAAAAAGACCTTTTTCAAGTGATTTAAGTTCGTCATTTAAAAATCTTTTTGCGCTTTTTAAATTAATCGGTTCTGAAATTTTAATTTTATTTTTAACTGCTAAATTTTTTATATTTTTAATAGTTCTGTGGGTTAGTGCGAATATATTTGTCTGATTTTCGGCAATGGCATTATAATCGTAGCAAATAGCAATATATACATTTTCTGCTTGCTTTAAAATCAGCTTTATTATGCTAAGTTGTTGATCGGTAAAATTGTTGAAGCCATCGAAAATTACGGTATATCCGCTAAACACGTCATATTTTTTCGCTGCATATTCCGTAAGATTCATTTTGTCGTTTGCATCCATAAATTTTCCGGAGCATATATTTTCATATTCGCTCAAGACGGCGGATATTTCTTTAATTTTTTGATTTAATATTTTTTTATCGGAACTTTTTATTATAGTTTGTAGATTATCCTGAGTAATTTTTCGTGATTTAAGTTCTTGAACGGTATCGAGCATAATTTTTTCTATATCGGTTTTAAAATTTGGTATGTATATTTGGAGATTATTTTTAACATTTTCTATTGCAGAGCTCATGATAATATTTTTAGTTACATCACTTATAGAGTTAGCTGTGGGAAACATTAATTTTCTCATCGTAAAATCGTGTAATCTGGAAAAGCTCAGAACCTGTGCTTTATTGCAATCCGAATTGCCCAACATATCTATTATTTTTTTCTCGTTTTCGAATGAATTTTGCTCAGGTACGATTAAAATTATATTTTTTTCACTATTTTTGATTTTTTTATGAATAATACTTTTTAGAAAGTAAGATTTACCACTTCCCGCACGTCCAAAAATAAAATTCAGCATAAAAATCCCCCTTAAATCGACATAAATAATAATATATTATTTCGAAGAGATAATCAAAAATTAATTGTTAATTTTTAAGATTGACAAAGATATTTATTGATTTTTTAGTAATTTTTTATTTTAAAGTATAATATTTAGTGGTTGACATTTCAATTTTTTGAATGTATAATTAAAGTATTATCGAGGTGTAGCTCAGATGGTAGAGTGCTTGGTTTGGGACCAAGATGCCGCAGGTTCGAGTCCTGTCACCTCGACCAGTATAAATAAAGTTATATTTTGCAGAGTAACTAGTTTTACGAGATTACTTTTTGGGTAACTTGTCCTTTAAAAATATGTAAATTTTAGGAAGCCCGAGATCTAAATTTAAAGCTTTCGTAAAATAAAAGATTGATCGAAATTAGCATACATAAATAAAAATAACACCGTGCCTTTATGCGGTGTTATATTGTTGTATTTTTTATTTTTTAAGATTTTTTCATATACTTTTTGTGATAGGTCTTGACGCTATCAACTATTTTGCAAGAAATTTTATCTTGTTCGATAATATGATTTTGCAGTTTATTATATTCAAGATAAATTCTTTGTAACTCATATGGTGTAAGCGTTTTTAAGGCGTTTAGCGCTTCAGAGAAAAATCTTTCTCCGTTTGAATTATATGTACAAAGCGATGCAATACATGCTTGTTCGCAAATTGTAGAATAAATTTCCCCGTCAAGACCGCTGAATATATTGCTTTTCATAAGTTGATTATACATTTTTATACACATTATAAAATCGTATATTGATAAAAGTTTTATTCCAACATATTTTCCTGATACGATTATAGGCTCGGTCGGTTTATTGTTTTTAGATCGAGCAATATAGGTTTTGCTGAGCATTATAAAAGTTCCTCCCAAATTAAAAAAAATAAACGGAAATGAGGGCGAATTATATCTATAAAACGCCCTATAATCTAAGTTAAGTTTGCTGTTTTTCAAGAACAGCGCGATTATAAATTATTCTGTTTGAGAGCATTACGCTCTCTGATTTAACAACCGAATAATTCTGATTATTAAAAATAATGGTCGTATTTCCTGAATCGTCGATTTCGCAGTCGGGCAGACCAATGTAAAGATATTGTTCGACGTTGTTTTTATTATAGTCGTCATAAAGAACGCTTTGTTCATCTGCACGGAGGGGCTGAATAAATGCAGATGTTTTAATAGTTTTTTCGTTTTTTAATACAGTGATTTTTTGACCATATTTTTTTATCAGACCTTTTGCTTCTATATTCATTCATACTCGACCCTTTCAAAAGAGAAGTTGTCGTCTCTCAAAAGGTCGGAAATAGAGTATTTTGCGCTTATCCACACTTCATAGGCATGTTTCACGGTTGCTTGCGAATCGGTTTTTATACGTAGTTCTCCGGCTCCGAAAGATGAGGTTGATCCGTTTGCACTGTTATAGAGAACGTACCTGTAAAAAGCCAGCGATGCCGCGGCGACGGTCAATCGTCGTGAATTCTCATTTACAGAAACGGAGTCCTTTATGTGAGAAATAATATCATCGGCAGCTTCTTCACAAAGGAAAATCCATGGTGAGCCTTCGGTAATAGAAATATTTGCAATAATTACAAATCTTTCCAAAATTTCTTCCGGGTTCATAACTGAGTTCCTCCTCAAATGTCAATTTTCAGTTTATCACCGAGCGACGACCGTACACCAACGCTGGGTTATGTAAGGTTCGCCAAATATTACTAGCAGACGTCGGTTTAATCGCTTACCGTATAGTCAAGAATTCTTACGGCATCTTTTAAAATTCTGGAAAAACCCACAGTTATGCTGACGGCCGCACGGTCGAGCTGTTTTTCGATAACTTTATCATATTCGACTTTTATATCGCCCGATTGTATCATTTGCAGAGCGAAATTTTTGTCGATAGCAACGATATTTGTAGCACTTACAGCTTCACTCATAATGAGTTTTGCGCCAATTGGTGTTACAATATTTCCGGTTCCATGGAAATTTAATCCTGCATTAGCATCTTGCATGGGTGTAAGAGCCAAAATATCCTGAATAGTTGCAGCTTTTGCAATCATCACGTTTGGCTGATAAGGGCTCATACTGGACCACAGACTTAGCAGATCTGCATAGGTAAGTGATCCCGGTGTTGCGGCGGTGACTTTTGATGCTGCATTCGTATCGCTTGAAATAAGTACCGAAACAGCATCAGAAATTTGTTCTGCAGCAAGATCCATGCCGATTTGTTTAAATACTAATGCTAAGACGTCCAGATTTTGAAATCTTAAAGATTCATAGGTTGAAGAAAATAATCTGCCATATTTTTTGAGCGAGACCAAGCTGTTGTTTGTGCAGACGTTTACGGCTCTGAGAGATTTACCTTCTTCGCCGGTATTATCTTCTCCGAGTTGCTCGGTTGTTGCGGTGATGGCTCTGTAATCGATGCCGTCGATAAAGGTTTGTGCTGCTGTGATAGACGGCAAGATATCGAAAGCTTCAAGACCTTTTTTAATAGCTCTTGAAATAAATTCAGGGAACAGGACTGCCGAATCGGGAGTGCAGAAAAATTTTTCAACTTTGTCGCATTCGGGGCCGCTCACGCGTATGTTAAATCTTTTCAGTTGCCTTTGATATGCATCGAGTCCTTCGAGATTTGTGCCTTTGTAATTTTCGGAAGGATCTAATTCTTCCAAAACTCTCGTAAAGCTTTTTCCGCCTACGTTATACATTCCTTTTTCCAGTTTGATTGAATCGCAAAATGACATAATATATCGTCCTCCGTTAAAATGAAATTAAAATTAATTTATATTTTGAATTGTGTGTTTTTCTGTATGGGCAAATCAGATTTTTCGGGCGCAAACTGAGGCTCCGAAGGAATAATCTTGGAAATTTTTGATTTAAATGCTTTTTTAAGTGTCTGCAGATCGTTTAGAGAAAGGTTTTCCAGAGCAGATTTAATAAGATGTTCTCCGATATCGGGTTCCAAAATTCTGCACATCTTCAAAACGTCGTTTCTGACTCCCTCGATATAAAAATCTCTTTCCGATGCCTTTTGCTTCAAGCATTTAATCATTTCATTAAGTTTTTCGCATTCCTGAGCGGAAAAATTTACGTCTTCGCCGCTATTTAAAGATTTTATGATTTCCTCCATATTTTTCTCACCTCCTTTAAAAGCTTTAATAACGCCTGCTTTGGGTTGTGCGGGGACTGCAACAAACGACCATTCATAGGCATCTGTGGGATTTTCGAGGATGCTGTGACAAATTTGATATTTGTTTCCGTTTCTGTATTTTTTACCTTTTTTATGCTCACATTTTTCTTTGTTTGAGTCCTTACCGCAAATCGAGCAAATTTTATTTTCCACGGCACATCCAATACTTACTTCTTTTTTTATTCCCGAATCAATTTCCAAAATAGTGGTTTTATTTTTCTCGCATTTCGGCATATAAGCTTTGGCAACAAGGCGTTTATAGGGTTCTCCGATTTTATTTGTTTTTTCGGGCAGACTTTCGATTTCGCAGAAAAATATTCTTGCTGTTTGATTTTCACTTGTAGCTTTGTGGTCAAGAACGCCGGTTTTACCTATATAGAGTTTTGAAAGTTTTTCCAGAGCGGAATCGCTGAATCTTTCGAAATCTCTGTCGATGTCGTTGTCGCAAAGAGCCACTGAAAATGAATAAATTTCATCTTCTTCAAAGGTTCTTCTTGTAAGTTTATTTATCATTTTGAGTTCTTTTTCCGAAATTTTATTTGTAGATTTAGATTTAACTATATAACCGCTTCTCATAAAGTACCTCCTAAAATATTTGAGACTGTTGATTTTGAGAATTTGCTCCGATTTTTTGTTCTATTTCCATAGCTTGTGCGTTAGTAAGACGTGCGGTGGCTATCTGTAGCTGATCTTTCAGATCGATTGTGTTCCAGCTGATAGAGTATTCGCATTTTATTCCTTCAAGCATGAGCCACATATTGCAAATTTTTGATATAACGGGATTTAAAAGTCGTCTGTAAGCTTCGAGTTCGTTGCTAAGGATTTCGGCTTGTTGGATGGACATAGTTTCGGTTGTAGACCAATTCAGACCAAGTAAAAACGGCGGAATTGAGAGTTTACTTACGATTTGTTCAAGCATTTGTCTTACGGGCACTTGGCTGTCAAGAATTTGATTATCGGCGCCGATAACTTTTATAGAAACATCTCCCACAGCAATAAAATCGCTCGGATTTAAGCCTGATTTCATAGCTTTGCTCCACTCTGAGGCGATTTGCGAGGCTCTTTCGCGCGCAAAAGCTTTGTCGGACGCATCGTTTGAGGGTTTATATGTAACAGCGAAACGTACATTTCCGATACGCTCCCAGTTAAGCCCAATACTGTTATAAATTTTTAGTAATATATCGCTTATAAAAGGAAGCCCTTTAAGCAAAGAATTTCCGTAAATGCGTCCCGGCTCGGGATTGAGAGAAGAAACCAAAACAAGTTCGGGATATTTTATTTCTGTTTTTTCGCCGTTTTTGTTTTTCTTATATATTTTGAGTTTTAGCGGACTGCTGCCTGTACCGAGTTCTATATCCTTAAGAGGAGCATTATAAAGTGCGGCGATGTTGGTGCCTTCAGAATTCATAACGATTTCGCCGACTGCCGTTCCGTATGTCAAAAGCTGATCGAGATAAGATAATATAAAACTATTTGTGCCGATAGTACATGTGTTAACTTTGATATTTGTGAGGAATTTATTGAGTTTATATTGGATATCCGAATTTTCGCATTCCACTCTGAATTCTCCGGTTAAACGTACGATTTTTGAAATTGCCGCATCAATTACCGGCACGGCTTCTCTTAGAATGTGATAGAGTTTCCACTGATTTGTTATTTTGCTTTCATAATTTCCGAGTGATGCATAGGGATGAGCTTTGGAATATCCGCAAGGTGCGGTTTGGACGGCTACGGTATCGGTTTTATTTTTTCTTTTAAACAAATTCAAAATTATATTCTCCTTTCATCTTCTGGCGGCCAATGCAAAAAACGGTTCTTCGTAATCATCGGCCAAAATTGTGGTTACAAAATATCTGATATCATCCATAGCGTGATCATTTTCCTTTAGTGGAGAGTCTTTATTTCCGCCATCATTCCAGCGGTAAATTGAAAATTCTCTCATAGAATCGTAGCAATTGCTGCAAATTTTAATATCACCCCGTTTCAAAGCGGAAGAAACTTCTTGTATTCCTTCAAATACGTTATTTTTGGCGGGAACAACTTTAAATTCGTTATGCCTGCGTATAAGTGTTATAAAACTTGCCGCCGAAGGATCAACAGTCATAAGTTGGATGTTTCTTCCTCCGACCATTTTTTTAATTTCCATATAATGTTCATCGTCAGTTCGTGTTTCACCTTCTTTTCTGGAATCGTAATAATATTCATCAATTCTGTACCATACGCCGCCGTATTCACCCCAAAGACCGCAAGAAGTTGGATTTACGATGCCGTAATCGCAAGAGAGAGCAAATTTGTTAAACGAGACTCTGGGCGGCGCAGAGAAAGCCGTAATTTCGCTCATAAACGGATAAACAAGTCCTTCGACAGCCACCCATTTTCCTTCAATGAAGCGCTGATAAAAAGAACCGCTGTAAAGCCGTTTGTAGCGATTTTTAAGCGATTTTGAAAGTGACGGATTATCATCCATGGTAAAATGGATATAAAGAGAATTTCTGGATTCGCGTTTTGAAATCCATTCTTTAAAAAACCAGTGTCCGGGATATTCGGGATTGCAGTTAAACCAAAATTTAGAACCGTTTACCGAACATCTTGCCAGTGCCTGCTCAACGAATGATTTGGGCATTAAAGCCACCTCATCAAAAAGCACACCCGATAAAGTCATTCCTTGAATCAGAGCAGCCGAAGATTCGTCCTTACCTCCAAATAAATAAAACAGATTTGATTTACCTTGATAAGTAATTTTTAGGATATTTTCGGATATTTTTTGTTTACATTCGTATCCGAGGCTCTGTAAAATCGGAATAATAGGCGTAACAACGTTTCTTCTGAGAGAGCGTATAGTCTTGCCGCAAAGAGCGAATGCTGAATTTTCGAATTTATAAAACGCCCAAAAGACGAAGGATATCGACATACAAAGAGTTTTACCGCTGCGTATTGAGCCGTCACAGATAATCGCATCAAAATTTTCATAGCCCGAATTTTTTACCCACCAAGTGAGGGCGATGGTTTGTTTTTGAGAAAATTCCAAAAAATTCATTTAGCTGTTTTCTTGATTTTGAAAATTTTTATTTAATTTTTGTATGCTGTTTTCGAGAGCGGCATAGAACTGAATATTTTTTCCCGAATTTTCTTGTGTATCGATTTGCTCTAGTTTTTCGAGTGCTCTCAGTCTGTCAAAAAACTTAATTTCCAGTGAGCCGTCACGTGGTTTTTTGATTTCGGCTATATTAAAAAGGTTCATTTTTTCGATTTCCGAAAAATTGAGTTTTTCGCTAAATATAAGTCTTATTGCGTCCGAAATACTTCCAAATGCAAGGCGTTCATAGCCTATTGCCGCGCGATAAATAAAATTTCGTTTTTTTTCTGAGTAAAGCTCATCAATTTTTTGGCATATATCGGGCCTTGAAAGCAGCCACATTGCTTTTGCCTCGGGTGTACAGCCGTATCCCGAAAGTATAGCGGCTTCTTTTGGATTGCCGGTTTTTAAGTACTGGTGGCAAAAAATGAGTTCTTTCTTTTTGAGTTTTTTTGAGTCGTTCAAAATTAATCCTCCCACTAAAAAAATTAAAACAATGGTCTCTATGCATCTACAAAAAAACCTGAAAAGTTGCATATTTTATGTCAACTGAATAAAAAATAATGCCAATAATCGAAAAACGAAAATTGACATTTTTAATAAATTATTATCAAAAGATTAATTGCCGCCGCTCATAACCTCAGTAATTTTTTCTCCCACACCCCTGGTGAAATTTTCGGCGTTTTTGACCATTTTTTTAGTGCGACACTGCAACCATCTGTCATGGTCGAAAAAGTACATAGCAACCATTCCCGCTATGCTTCCCAGGACTACTCCGGCGGTTATAAGTTTGATAATACCGCAAATTCTCCGGCAAACACACGGTTTGCAGTGTTCATGAGCTGTTTCACACATTATAAATCACCCCTTCAATTTTTTAGAAAGCCCTAAGGCTCTCAATAGAATGATTTCCAAAAACGAAAAGATAATGCAGGAAAGATTTTACTTCGGGTTTAACAAAATTATCGTTTTGAGCGTATGATTTATTAAGAATTTTTTTGCTTTAAGTCGGTGGGAGGCGATTGCGATAAGACGCAGACATGTTTTCAGAGCAAAAATTATTTTATTTGTGGCAATTTCCACCATTTTGGGACTTTTTTTATTTTTGGATTTTAAAATCAAACCTGTTTTAAAAACAATTTCCTCCTCAAAAGCAAAAATATTGGCAACTGAAGTAATAAACAGCGCGGTAATTGAAGATATGGCTCAAAATTCAAACGAATACGAAAATATAACGGTGATAAAAACGAGTAATTCAGGTGAAGTACTGTCAGTTTCCCTTGCAATGTGCAAAATAAACAAGCTCAAATCGAGAATAAACATACTCATACAAAAAAAATTCTCAGAACTCAAAGAAAATACCTTCCACATACCGTTCGGTACTCTTTTGGGCTGGGAACTTTTTAATGGTCAAGGACCTGAGATACCTGTAAAAATGTCATCTTCCGGGAGTGTAAATTCAGATTTCAAAAGCGAATTTTCGGGTGCGGGAATCAACCAGACGCTGCACAGAGTTTATCTTCAAGTGCATGCAAGAATAAGCGTTATGCTTCCGGGCGATTCTTGTGTATGCGAAACAGATAGCGATATTCTTGTTTCTGAAGTTGTGATAGTGGGCAGCACTCCGCAAATGTGCACGGGGGTTGCACAAAAACCGTCTTATCCGACGCATGAATACAGACAAAACAATAATTAGAAAACTTAAATTTTACGGTATGAGAAAAGATAAAGTGCCATAAATAAAGTTTTATGATTTAAACTATTTAATATTTTTCGGCCTATGCAAAGTCAAGAAAATCAATT
>CALWJB010000006.1 GCA_944380895.1 uncultured Clostridia bacterium
TTGCCGTGCTATGTTCCCGTATCAGCTTTCGCCTTTCGGTTAGGCAAGTCGGCTCACTTATGATTGTAAGTGATAGTTCTTTATTCTATTTTCAATAACACCCTATCTGGGCGCACCCCTCCCTCGAAAGCACAGTAACGTATACCTATGGTGACTCAAACTGGCCGGATAAATTAACATCCATAACGTGCGGAGAAAACGAACAAGCGATGATTTATGATGCAATCGGAAATCCGCTTGAATACAGAGATGGATGGAAATGCGAATGGTCAAGAGGTCATAGACTTGACAAAATAGAAAATTCAGGGTATAATGTTAATATAACGTTTAAATACGATGAAAATGGTATTAGAAACCAAAAAGTCGTAAATGGAGTTCAAACGGATTTCATAACGTCAGGCATTAAGTTACTGGGTCAGAAAACAGGTGAAAATACTCTTATTTGGCAAGTAGACGGAAACGGAAATACAATCGGGTTTAACTACAACAACATACCGTATTTCTACATGAAGAATTTGCAAGGAGATATTGTTGGAATCACAGATGCTTCAGGGAATATAGTGGCCAAATACACCTATGATTCTTGGGGTAAACTGATTTCAATTAAAGATGCAAGCGATGTGGATAAGACCACGGATACCACCTTTATTGGTTACATTAACCCACTTCGTTACAAAGGTTATTACTATGATTCCGAAACAGGTCTTTACTATTTGAACGCAAGGTATTATGACCCTGAAGTCGGCAGATTCATTAGTGCTGACGAAACGCTGGATGGTGGATATAACCTTTTTGAATATTGCTATGGTAATCCTGTAATGTTTATTGATGAGGATGGCGAAGATGCAATTTTGCTAATAGATAAAAATGCTGTAGATTTAGGTATGACCAAACTCGGTCACATGGGTGTGGCAATAGAAAAAATGGTAGATGGTATCATTTTTACTATGGAGCTAAGAATAGTGGCCTAAGTCTTTTTGCGTTAGGTGGAACTCGAGCAGAGCTAAAGCGGATAAGATTTAAAAAAGGGTCTAAGAAAGACCATAATTCAATAAATAGAATGGGTGTGTATGAAGGAAAGTATACTGATAGTAGATATATTGTAGGTAATTTTTCAAGAAGTTTAGATTACATAAGAAATAAAATTATGAAACACACTACTTACAGTGCTATTTTTTACAATTGTAAACATACATCTATTGATATACTATTAAGGGGGAATTTCGGGAAATATAATACTCAATATAAAGAGGAACTTAGGGCAATTCGAAAAATAATATCACCTAATATGGCTTTTGGTAGGTTTTCTACTTTCCAGGATAACAAGTTTATTAGGTTCTTTAGAAAGTTGGAGAATATACATGTTTAATAAAAGTATATGTTTAATACTAAGTTTAGTATATTTAGCTTTGGAGGTTTTGCTCAATCTTTTATCGCTGAAAATAGATTTTTCGGATAATGTGTCTTCGACGGCTGTTTTTATATTGTTAGACTTGATAGTGCCTATATTGCTGTATTATTTTTATTTTAATTCTGCATATTCAAAAATTGTGGCATTTCTATTACCATTTTTTACATCTGCTTTGGCATGGCTAGTGTCAGCACTTTTCTATCATTTTCGAACATGTTTTGTTTATTATAACAATCCAGAATTAGGCACAGGATTATATTTTGGGGTTTTTTGCACCATACATATAGTTTCAGCTATAGTATTTATGGTTTTAAGTTTTGTGAATAAATAACTCAGTTGAAATCAAAAAGAAAGTCGAGGGCAACTGGGTAAGTCTTGGAGAAAAATTCAACTATACTTATGACAATGTTGGGAATATCACAGATGTTACTGATTTAAATAACAGCCTAATTGCGCACTATAAATATGATTCTCTTAATCAATTAATAAGAGAAAACAATGTTCAAACCGGCAAAACGGTAACATACCAGTATAATGTAGGCGGCAATTTAACGGAAAAGAAAACCTACTCTTATACTACGGATGCGGATTTAACAAATGCCACGCTCGAAAGTACAGTAACGTATACCTACGGTGACTCAAATTGGCCGGATAAACTGACGTCTATAACTTGTGGAGAAAACGAACAAGCGATGATTTATGATGCAATCGGAAATCCGCTTGAATACAGAGATGGATGGAAATGTGAATGGTCAAGAGGTCATAGACTTGACAAAATAGAAAATTCAGGGTATAATATTAACGTAGCGTTTAAATATGACGAAAACGGCATTAGAACTCAAAAAATCGTAAATGGAGTTCAAACGGATTTCATAACGTCAGGTATTAAGTTACTGGGTCAGAAAACCGGTGAGAACGTTCTTTTGTGGCAAGTAGACGGAAGCGGAAATACGATTGGATTTAATTATAACAACATACCGTATTTCTACATGAAGAATTTGCAAGGAGACATTATTGGAATTACAGATGCTTCGGGAAATATAGTAGCCAAATACACTTATGATTCTTGGGGCAAACTAATTTCAATCAAAGATGCAAGTGATGTTGATAAAACTACAGATACCACCTTTATTGGTTATATCAACCCACTTCGTTACAGAGGTTATTATTACGATTCCGA
>CALWJB010000007.1 GCA_944380895.1 uncultured Clostridia bacterium
ATTTGTGACATGGGTGAGCCTGCAATCGGAGAAATTTACGTTTAACAACAAAGCATTTAAAGATAGATTTAATATGCTTGACACCTACATCGCCCCGATAGTCTACATTTATACAGGAGAAGCCGTACAATTTAACCAAAAAGATAAGAGTGTGGCAACCACGATTGTAACGTCTAAACGATTAGAGGATTATGTAGCTCGAAAGACAGTTCGCATAGAGGAACAGGACGGGTGCGGGAATTGTATATATGTGGAAAATTGTTCAGTCAATAAACCTGATCAGGGGTGTCAATTAACCTACTTATTCCCTTTAAATCAATAAAATATGAAAACATTAAAATTTTGGATTGTCGTAACTTTAGCGATTTTTATAATGAGTGCATGTAATAATGCCTCTAGTGGAGATATTATTAGTAGGTTTTACTACCAACTAAATGAAAATGAGGGACTCATAATAAGTGAAGACACAACTCATCAATTCCGACTACAAATTACCAATAACGACGACCATAATTTGGTGATATGGGTAAAATTGGATGAAGTACAGCGTACAACGTCTGGAAATGCCATACGTGACCCAAAACAACAGTTTAACACTTATTTAGTAGATAGTCAGTACGTCTATCGTGGAACAGCGATGTTTAATGGTGAAGACCACCGGAGTGCTCTTGTTATTACTGCACTACCTCTTGAAAATTTTACTCAAGGAACATCAAAGCTAGCAATACGACATGGAAGTGTGAAGAATCTCATATTCATCGAGACGGATCATGCTCATATATATCCTATAAAAACACAATGGGAAAGTCCCTTGTATATAAATCTATGAAATGATGAAATAGTATAAATGACTGATATTGGAAGTAAAGTGGAAATTGTATATAATATTTGGATGGACGAAATTCTTGTAGTGTTTGATATGTGCGATGTGTGGAGAATTAAAAACTTATAAGTTATGGGAAAATTAGAATCTACTACTGTGAATATACCTACTCCACATCATGTGGGGCAAGGAAGGCTCGAACGGTGCTCAAATAAGAAAGTTTTATATGTAGACATGGATAACGTATTGGTAAACTTCCAATCGGGCATAGACGCTTTAAATGAGGACTTAAAAAGCCGATATGCGGGGTGTTATGATGAAGTCCCTAATATATTTGCAAAAATGCAACCCAATGAAGGGGCAATAGATGCCATGAATCGTTTAAAAGACAAATACGACATTTACATTTTATCAACAGCTCCATGGGATAACCCAAGTGCATGGTCTGACAAGTTAGAATGGGTGAAGCGTTATTTGGGTGAAGTATGCTATAAACGTTTGATCTTGTCGCACCACAAAAACTTGAATGCAGGGGATTATTTAATAGATGACAGGAAAAAGAATGGTGCTGCCGATTTTAAAGGTGAGCTTATATTGTTCGGTTCTGAACGGTTTCCAAATTGGGAGTCTGTGGTAAGGTATTTAATGTGATAAAAACACGAAGAACGCAAAAGAGATTTTACACTGCAATTTGCTTTAGTTTGGACTAAATATCCCGAAAACTTTAATCGAATTTTAATCGGTATAAAAATAAAGGAGCTAGATAACTATCTAACTCCTTGTTTTATATATGATTGTATGATGAAAATCTTTTACTCATTTCAATGCCCCCAGACGCGTACTCTACCCGGGCTGAGCTACACCCCGAATTGCGGATGCAAAAGTAGTGCTTTATTTTTAATTAGCAAATAAATTCTTTGAATTTTATTGTGCGGTGATTTTTTTTGTGCGGTTTTAAATCTTTTCTTATGTTTGGTAGAAGATAAATGAGGTATGGCAGGTTTAAAGTGACGAGGTGCGGATAAACAATTCACCAGTAGTTTTGTTTATGAATTAATGCAAATAACAGGTGTATTATTTCCGTAGAATAATACCATAATTCCACTGATGGTGCTTTGGTATAAGGGGATGTTATACATTTGTAGAAAAGACTAGTTTAGATTAGAAAGGCGTTAAATGTTAGACATTAATAATACAGAGACATTAGAGATATATGTTTTGGGTGATGACTTTAAATTTTACCAGAATCTAAAATACCTTCCTCTGACTTCCTATCCTTCCAATATCCAATCTGCTTTGATTGTATATAGTTTGAAGGGAAAAGCGAAACTTACTGTACATGAGGACGTACATTGGATACAGCCGAAGGAACTGATAATACTGTTGCCCGGACAGTTTGTCTCATTTAGTGATCCTAGCGAAGATTTCTTGACTGTAACAATGGTCATATCATCTTCCTTGTTCAGCGATGCATTAAGTGGAGCTCCCCGATTTTCTCCACATTTTTTCTTTTATATGCGAAACCATTATTGGTATCCGCAGACGGAATCTGATGTTCTTCGGATCTATAATTTTCTGGGGATGATAAAAGGGAAAGTTACATCTCAGGATATATATAGACGGGAACTGATAATTCATCTGCTGCGATATCTGTATCTCGAATTGTTCAACGCTTATCAGAAAGAAGCTACTTTGATGACTGATAGGAAAGATATACGTAAGGAAGAGCTGGCAAATAAATTCTTCGGGCTCATCATGAAGCATTTTAAAGAGAATAAGGATGTGGCTTTTTATGCGGATAAGCTCTGTATCACCTCCAAATATCTGACTATGGTTATCAAGGAGACAAGCGGAAAGTCAGCGAAAGACTGGATCGTTGAATACGTCATACTGGAAATAAAAACACTGTTGAAGAATACAAATATGAATATTCAGGAGATAGC
>CALWJB010000008.1 GCA_944380895.1 uncultured Clostridia bacterium
TGGCGTAACCATTGAAGGCGCTTCGGGTGTAAACGCCAAAGCGTGGATAAAACTTCCCGGAGGAATCACTTTCCAGCCTTCGGAACTCGTCAAAATTGCATTTATTATCACGTTTTCAACTCACATGGCAAACATTCTTGAAAATGATGATATAAAAAATCCAAAAAATATAGCTTTATTACTTGCACATGCGCTCGTTCCCGTCATTCTCACACATCTTCAAGGTGACGATGGTGCAGCAATAATTTTTCTTTGCATTGCAATAACCATAGCGTTCGTAGGTGGAGTACCCATTAAATATTTTCTGTATGCAGTCATATCGGGAATAATATTGATGCCTATTGTATGGAATTTTGTTTTGGCAGATTATCAAAAAAAGCGTATTTTGAGTCAGCTTAACCCCGAAGGCGATCCACTTAATATGGGCTATCAGCAAATTCAGGGTAAGCTTTCAATAGGTTCCGGCGGTATTTTTGGTGTGGGACTTTTTAAAGGTACGAGAGTTGCAAATAATGTGGTGCCCATTCAGGAAAGTGACTTTATTTTTTCGGCAGCGGGCGAAGAATTAGGATTTATAGGTTGTGTTCTTATTATATTGCTTTTGCTTTTGTTGATAGTTAGAATAGGATATATTGCAAAGCACTCTCAAGATACTATAGGGTCTCTTATTTGTTTCGGTTTCATTGGACTTGTGGCATCACAGACTATTTTTAATTTGGGAATGTGCCTCAGCTTAATGCCCGTTATGGGAGTAACACTACCGTTTTTTAGCGTAGGCGGATCCTCTGCTGCTTGTCTATATTTGGCTCTTGGAATTATTCAAAATATATATTTGAACGCAGATAATATTAAAAAAAATAAAAATTAAACTGATTAATTCGAAAGTGATGCATATGAATATAACAATAATTTTTGGTTCACCACATAAAAACGGACTGACATATAAAGTGCTTGAAAAATTTTTACAGTATATTCCCAAAGAAAAAAGCATATCATTTTTTGATGCATACAAAATAAGTGCACGACCTTGTATAGACTGTAAATTTTGTAAGAAAAATTTTTCGTGTAGATATAATGATTTAGATAAATTATATAATGAATTGACGTTTTGTGACCTCTTAATTTTGGCTTTTCCGATTTATAATGCTTCTCTTCCCTCTCCAATGAAATGTATAGTGGATAGAATGCAGCCTTTTTATTATTCCGGAAAATCAGTTGATAAGAATGAAAAAAATTCGGTAATTATAACCACTCAAGGTTCTTCAGATAAAAATTATGAAATGTGTATAAATGAGCAAATTGCACCGAATTTAAAACTTTTAAACATAAAAAATCTACATTTCTTTGGCACTAAAAATACAGATAACTCAAGTTTTGATATTGACAATTTTTTCTCAAAAAGTGAAAATAAAATCAGAAATATAATTACAAAAATATACAACACAAACAATTATTTTTAGGAGGTTATATTCACTATGGAGCGCCTATGCATGAATTGTATGAAAGATATTGGAAAATCTAAAGATATATGTCCATATTGCGGGCAGGAAACATCTGAAAATCAAGAAAAACCTTTCTTACCTTTTGGAACACTCCTTCAAGAAAGATATGTCGTCGGCAAAGGATTGGAAGTTAACGGCGAAGGACTTGGATATGTGGGATATGATAGGACTAAAAGCAGTAAAATATATATAAGAGAATTTTTTCCTTCAAACCTTTGCGAAAGAGCAAATGATTCTGTTAAAGTTGTCCGTGTGCCTCAGAAAAGCAGAACGTTTGATAATATAATGCTTGAATTTTTAAAGTGCTTCAGATCGGTTGCTAAAATTCGTAATCTTCCTTCGATAGTTTCCGTTTATGATATATTTAGTGAAAACGGTACCTCATACGTCATAATGGAATGGATTGAGGGCACGAGTTTAGATAAATTCCTAAGCAAACTCGGAGGTCATATGCCGTGGGAAAAAGCCAAACTTATGTTTATGCCTTTGCTGTCTTCGTTGATAAAAATGGAAAATTTTGGAATAAGACATCTGGGAATATCTCCCGCAAACATGATCGTTACCGAAGATCAAAAAATAAAGCTCACAGGGTTTGCAACAAAGTCGCTCCGTAGTGCATTCTCCGATATTGAATGTCAGCTCTACGACGGATGCTCCGCACTCGAACAATACAGCAAAAATTACAGTCCTTCCGAAGCTACCGATATATATGGATTTATGTCTTCCTTATTCCTGACTTTAACGGGAGAATATCCGATGCCGGCACAAAAAAGACTCGCCGATAACAGACTTTTAATCACAGAAAATATACTAAATGAATTACCCGACAATGTGATTTCTTCGTTTGCAAATGCATTAAAAGTTTCACCGAATAACCGTACTCTTTCATTTGAATCTTTAAGAATAGAACTTTCTAATTCACCGGTTCTCAGAGTAAAAGGTATGAGCGATACAGACGAAAATTTTGAGCCTAATTTTGAACAGCGGAAACTAGAAAATGAGAAAAAAGAAAATACAAAATGGGGTATAATATCGTGCATATCGGCTTTGGCGCTGCTTTTGGTAGGTCTTGTCGTATATCTGTTTATACTGAATAATACCGGATCGCTTTCACAGGACGATTCCGATAATCAAGATGATGCTGCGTATCAAATAAGCGACGCTCAATCAACCGAAGCGGAAACCGAAAAATTTATCGTTCCAAATCTTGTGGGAAGAAACTACGATAACTTACAAGAAGAAGTTGCAAAAGGCGGCTATAATTACAGTCTCGTGCTGCTTTCAGAGGATTTTAACGACAATGTTGGAGAAGGATGCATTATATCGCAAATTCCTATTGCGGGAAAAGAAGCAGATATCGGTTCAACAATAGCAGTAAACATCAGTAAAGGTCCACAAAAACGAATGGTCCCTCCCGTAACGGGAAAAACACTTTCAGAGGCTTCTCAGCTCATCACAAACGCAAAACTTACACCTGTAAAAACATCCGAATATAATAGTGAATATCCCGAAGGCACAGTAATAGGATATAAAAATTGCAGTGAAGGGGATTTACTTGATTATGGTTCGGAAGTGGTTATAATCGTAAGTAAAGGTTCGGTATAAATGTTAAACAAACATTAAAGCAATCCACGATTTTATCGATCCGAGTTTTTCTGCAATGAATCAGGTTTAATATGTCAGGTTTGGTTGCTGTGTTCAAAATTTTGTGGAATGATCTTATTCAAAACTTAAGATAATTTACTATATTTCATCATTGACTTCACTATATATAGGGGATATAATATTTATGTTCTACTATATATAGTGTTTTAGATGTGAAATTATAATTTCATGTATGACTATTATATAGTTTTACAATCTAAATTTGAAAGGAAAAAATAGTTATGAATAAAAATATAATTCTTTACAGTAATGGATGCCCAAAATGCCGCGTGCTCGAAACAAAACTTGAGACTAAAAATATAAGCTACATTAAAAATAAAAATGTGTCTGAAATTGCTGATATGGGATTTCAATCACTCCCCGTCTTAAAAATAGATAATAGTTATCTTGGCTTTGCGGAAGCAAACAATTGGATTAACAATCAGCCTGAACAAATCAAACAATCGCAAACGATTCAGACCAATGTTCACGATAAATTTAGGACCGTTTGCAACGTGAATTAAATTATGGCATAAATTTTAGATATCTGTGCAGACGTACAGAGTAACGCATAAACCACTATGGAGGGAATCACATTGGAAATTAAACTGAATTTATTTAAACCATTTACAGAATGTATTGAAAAATTGAGAAAAAAATATGATTCTAAATTCGAAATTATAAACGGATTTTCAAATTCAAATTTGAACTTTACAGATTTTATAGATAACTTTATTGAATCTCAAACTGTTGCAGAAACAACTATAGACGCCAACGCAAACAGCACAACACATGATATACGGACTTTACTTTCTGACATGGTAAAACCCCACACCAAGCTCCTTTCTTATAATAAAATTTTCATGGAGCTCACAAAAAAATATGGTATCGAAACGGCTGAAAAATGGCTCGAAGGAGATTGGAACGGACAGTATTATCTGCACAATTCCGCAACTGCTTCCTTTGTTCCCTATTGCTACGCCTATGACCTTGAAAAATTAGTCGAAAAAGGTCTTTTCTTCATCAATAAATTTAAAACAGGTGCACCTAAACATCTCACTACTTTTAATGATCATGTTTTGGAATTTATAAGCTGGGCATCAAACAGAAGCAGCGGCGCAGTGGGACTGCCGAGCTACCTTCTGTACTCATATTATTTTTGGTACAATGACGTTAAAAATAATTTTTGCCTAAAAGATCCCGAATACTACAGAAGACAGTGTTTTCAAAAATTTATCTATGATTTAAATCAGCCATATTTAAGGGTTACCGAATGCGCTTTTTCAAATATAAGCGTTATGGACAGAAATTATCTTGTTGAGCTTTTTGGTGGACGTCAGTTTCCAAATGGTGATTTTGTCATTGATCATATCGAGGGTATAATCGAACATCAGAAAGTATTTATGGAGGTTGTTTCGGAAACCAGAAAAGAAACTATGATGACTTTTCCTGTGCTTACGTATTCTCTGCTTTATCAAAACGGTAAGTTTGTTGATGAAGAGTTTGCTCGTTGGTGCAATAAGCACAATATGCAGTGGTATGACAGCAACTTTTATGTGGGGAATGATGTCACAAGTCTCTCAAATTGCTGCAGACTTATCTCGAATACATCGAAATTGGACGCATTTATTAACTCTGTGGGCGGTACCTCACTTTCAATCGGAAGTATCCAGGTGAACACGATAAATCTCAGAAGAATAGCCATTGAATCAAACGGAAACAAAGAAAAATTTTTAAAAATCTTGAATTCTCGCCTTGAAAACTGCATTAAAGTTCTCGATGTTGTTAGGGATATCATTGAGCAAAACATTAAAAAAGGTCTTCTTCCAAATTATTCCTATGGTCTTATTGAAATTGAAAAACAATATAACACTATCGGAATTACGGCAATGTATGAAGCAATATCTGAGTTCGGTTTAATAGATACCGACGAATTTGGAAATAAGTCTTATTCCGAAGAAGGTCTTGAATTTGCAATAGAAATTTTGAATGCAATAAACGCCAAGAAAGATTCCTATGATTTTAATTACAGCATAAATGTTGAAGCTATTCCGGCAGAGCGCGCAAATATCGTGCTTAGCCAAAAAGATGCAATATTATTTCCGAAAAAAGAACAGTATTTTATATATTCCAACCAGTGGATACCGCTCATGGAAAAATGTACGCTGAACGAAAAAATAAAGTTGGGCTCACTGCTTGACAAAGAATGCGGTGGCGGACAAATTTCTCACATAAATTTGTCGGGTAAATTTGCAAGCGAGGAACAAGCTTGGGAACTTCTTAATCATATTGCAAAATCAGGTGTGATATATTTTGCGTATAACTGCAAAATTTCAGTTTGCTCAAGTGAACATGCTTTTTTTTCAAAAAATTGTCCGAAATGTGGAGAAGAGCCGGTTGATACGTATTCAAGAATTGTAGGATTTTTGGTGCCTGTTTCGGCCTATAGCAAAGAAAGAAAGCATGAATTTGAGCAAAGAAAGTGGTTCGATTTGAATGAACATCCATGATAAAAATTATATTACTGTAAAAGAAGTAGTGGACGAAAATTTTCAAGATTACAAAAAAGCTTCTATGTTCATAGCAACAGTAAAATGCGATTTTAAATGTCTGATTGAAAAAGGTCTTGATTGCGGTATTTGTCAAAATTCCAAAACTACAAGGCTTCCAAATAAAAAAATACTTATTTCAGATATTTTTAAAAGGTACTCTTCAAATCCTCTTACACATGCCGTGGTTGTAGGCGGACTTGAGCCTATGCTGCAGTTTGAAGAAATTTTAAATCTTATTTCCTACTTCAGAAAAAATGGCTGTGATGATGACTTTGTAATATACACAGGCTACTACGCAGAGGAAATTTATAAAAAAGTTTCATTGCTTAAACGCTTTAAAAATATTATAATTAAATACGGAAGGTTCATACCTGATTCGAATTCTGTTTTCGATGAAGTCTTGGGCGTAACTTTAAATTCGAAAAATCAGCATGCGGTGAAAATCAGCTGATTTTTCAGCTTCTTATTTATACTATCGGAAAGGACAATACGAGCATGAAAAATATGGAAAGTATAGTAAATCTTTGTAAAAGCAGAGGTTTTATATTCCCCGGCTCGGAAATTTACGGAGGTCTTTCCAATACTTGGGATTATGGCCCTCTCGGCGTTGAATTCAAAAATAATATCAAAAAAGCTTGGCGTAAAAAATTCGTTCAAGAGTGTAAGTATAACGTCGGTTTAGATGCCGCCATACTTATGAATCCCAGAGTCTGGGAGGCTTCGGGCCATGTTGGAGGATTTTCCGATCCTCTTATGGACTGTAAAGAGTGCAAAACAAGATACAGAGCCGATAAACTTTTGGAAGATAATGGAATAGACGCAAATGGCATGACTTTTGAGCAAATGGAAAGCACTATAAAAGAAAAAAATATAGCTTGTCCAAGTTGCAAAAAACAAAATTTTACAGGCATTCGTAAGTTTAATCTTATGTTTAAAACGTTTCAGGGTGTTACGGAAGAAAGTAAAAATGAAATTTATTTAAGGCCCGAAACAGCTCAAGGTATTTTTGTAAATTTTGTGAACGTTCAAAGAAGTGCACGTAAGAAAATTCCTTTTGGTATCGCTCAAATAGGCAAATCCTTCAGAAATGAAATTACACCCGGAAATTTCACGTTCAGAACTCGAGAATTTGAGCAAATGGAACTGGAATTCTTCTGCAAACCGGGAACCGATTTGGAATGGTTCAATTACTGGAAGGAATTTTGCAAAAAATGGCTCATTGATCTGGGAATGAAAGAAAAAAATATCAGACTTCGCGATCACTCAAAAAAAGAACTCAGTCACTATTCAAATGCAACTTCGGACATAGAATATGAATTTCCGTTTGGTTGGGGTGAACTTTGGGGTATTGCCGACAGAACTGATTTCGATCTTAAAAAGCATCAAGAATTTTCAGGTAGAAACCTTGATTATTTTGATTCCGAAACAAACGAAAGGTATATTCCCTATGTGATCGAACCATCTCTCGGTGCAGACAGAGTGGCTTTGGCTTTTTTGTGCGACGCATATACCGAAGAAAAAATTGATGAAAAAGATTCTCGCACAGTAATGAAACTTCACCCGGCTCTGGCACCGCTGAAAGCTTGTGTTCTTCCGCTTTCTAAGAAACTGGGCGAAAAAGCGGAAAAAATTTGCAAAGACCTATCTTTTTATTTCATGGTGGATTATGATGATGCGGGGTCAATAGGCAAGCGCTATCGTAGGCAAGATGAAATCGGTACACCTATTTGTATTACTTATGATTTCGACAGTGAAAATGATGAATGTGTGACTGTGCGCGATAGAGACACTATGCAACAAGAAAGAATAAAAATATGTGAACTTAAAAATTATATTGAAAATAAAATAAAATTTTGAATTGAAAGGTGGTAAAAAGGATTTTTTAAATCCGTAATATGACTGAAATTTATATGGACAATGCCGCAACAACCCCAGTAAATACGGAAGTTTTAAAAGAAATGTACCCAATGTTCAAAGATAATTTTGGCAACCCTTCAACAATATACAGCATCGGTAAAAGAGCTAAAGAAAAAATTGAAAATTCTCGAAAACTGGTAGCGAAAGCTCTAGGTGCCAACGCAAAAGAAATATTTTTTACGTCTTGCGGTACCGAGTCCGATAACTGGGCGATAAAAGGCGCTGCTTTTGAAGGTCTTAAAAAGGGAAAAAATCATATTATAACTTCAAAAATAGAACATCATGCCGCACTGCATACCGCACAGTTTTTAGAAAAAAACGGATTTAATGTAACGTACCTTGATGTTGACAGATATGGTTTCGTCTCGCCTGAAGACGTTAGAAATAGCATAACAGACAAAACTGCTTTGGTTTCCATAATATTCGCAAGCAATGAAATCGGGACTGTGCAGCCAATAGAAGAAATTGGAAAAATTTGTAAAGAAAAAGGAGTCCTGTTTCATACGGATGCCGTACAGGCTGTAGGGCACATTCCGATTGACGTAAAAAAACAGAATATCGATATGCTTTCGCTTTCCGCACATAAATTTAACGGTCCAAAAGGCACAGGAGCACTTTTTATTCGCAGTGGTGTGAGAATCGAAACTTTTATGGAAGGCGGAGCTCAAGAATTTCACAAAAGAGCAGGAACTGAAAATACAGCAGGAATTGTGGGAATGGGCAAAGCTATAGAAATCGCATGCTGTGATATAGAAAACAAGGCTAAATTGATTTCTGAAAAACGTGACAAATTAATAGACGAGCTTCTTAAAATTACTCACTCAAGGCTTAACGGACACCCAACAGAAAGACTTCCCGGTAATGTAAACATTAGTTTTGAAGGTATTGAAGGCGAATCACTGCTTTTGTTTTTAAATATGGCAGGTATTTGTGCGTCTTCAGGTTCGGCGTGCACATCAGGATCTCTTGACCCAAGTCATGTACTTTTGGCAATAGGATTGCCTCACGAAATCGCTCATGGTTCGTTAAGATTATCTCTTAGCGAAGAAAATACGTATGAGGAAATTCAGTTTGTGATCAGCGAAATTAATAAAATTGTGAATAAACTTCGAAATATGTCCCCTCTTTGGGAAAAAATAATAAAGAATGAAAAATAAATTTAAGGAGGTAAAAATTTGGAATATGGAATATAGTGAAAAAGTAATGGATCATTTTGCAAATCCCAGAAACGTAGGAGAAATAGAAAATGCCGATGGCGTTGGTGAAGTAGGTAATCCAAAATGCGGAGATATTATGAAAATGTACCTGAAAATAGACAAAGGCGTTATCACGGACGTTAAGTTTAAAACTTTTGGATGCGGGGCGGCTATTGCCACAAGTTCTATGGCAACGGAACTTGTTAAAGGAAAAACTATTGAAGATGCACTAAAAATAACAAATAAAGCTGTTATGGAAGCTCTGGACGGATTACCACCCGTAAAAGTTCATTGCTCGGTTCTTGCCGAACAAGCTGTCAAAGCCGCACTATCAGATTACTACACCAAAAGAGGCATTGACCCTACTCCTATAGTTGGCAAATTAGAAGATGATTGCCATGGAGAATGCGCTCACAATTTACATTAAAAAATAAAAATTTCCTGCTCAGTTGTTGTTTTGTGCAGGAATTTTTATTTGTCTATAGTCGTATTTTTAGTTTGCATTTTTTAATATTGAATAAAATTTTATGATTATTTTTAATTTTTTTTATATTATTTAAAAGCATTTTTGGCGCTATAAAAGTTAGAATTATATTTTTAACCAGATTAAATACAGATAACAAAAAATTTTATAATTCTAATTTCCTTGCCAAAGTTTGAGAATTTTAATAAATTTAAAACTAAGTTTTTACTAATAATCAAGCACTTGCCAGTCGCAACATAGTTTTTCGTTTTTTTAGGAATAAAAATTATTTTAAAATAAGCAAATTTTGTAGAACAATTTTGACTATAGCAACAAAATATTTTTTAACCTTTAAAAGATGCAACAAATTTAAAATCACTGTTATCAGAAATTCAAGTAATATTCGTTATTTATATATGAAATATTAGATGTTTTTTATAAAAACAAAATAAATTACTTTTTCGCAAACATATTTATGTTACATTTTATGTTACAAACTTGAATTTTGTTTTTATATAATATATAATTAATAATGTGAAGATTATTTTTTAATGTTTTTGGAAAGCGGGTACGATAATGATTTCTACTATTTATAGCATGGGTATTAACGGCATTGAATCCTTTTGTGTGAGCATAGAATCTGATATCTCACAGGGAATGCCTGCTTGCGATATAGTAGGACTGCCTGATACTTCGGTAAAAGAATCCAAAAATAGAGTCCGTTCAGCAATTAAAAGCTGTGGATTTACATTTCCGTTGGCACGAATAACTATAAACCTCGCACCCGCAGACATACGAAAAATGGGCTCAACATATGATCTCCCTATTTTACTGTCCATATTAACGTCAAGCGGTCAATTGTCTCCCGTAACAAAAAAATCTGCTTTTGTGGGAGAAATCTCTTTAAGCGGAAATGTTGTGCCGATAAACGGCGTACTGCCTATGGCAATCCATGCAAAACAGCTTGGATTTGAAAATATTTTCGTGCCTGAAAAAAATTCGGCAGAGGCTGCCGCAATTGAAGGAATTAATGTTTATCCGCTAAAAAATGTGCAAGAATTAATCGGCTTCATCAATGGTAATCATGAAATAAAATGCAAAGAATTGACGGTAATAAAAAATAAGCCTAAAGAATTTTTGTTGGATTTTTCTCAAGTAAAAGGACAGCATGGCGTAAAAAGAGCTTTGGAAATAGCTGCTGCAGGAAATCATAACGCTCTGTTAATAGGCTCTCCGGGTTCCGGAAAAAGCATGCTCGCAAAAAGAATTTCATCTATATTGCCCGAAATGACGTTTGATGAAATAATAGAAACTACAAAAATTCACTCAATATCGGGCATAATAAATGACGACTATCCACTGGTTACTGAAAGACCTTACCGCGCACCACATCATTCAATATCCTCTGCAGGGCTTTCGGGCGGAGGAAGTGTTCCAACGCCGGGAGAAATATCGCTTGCACACGGAGGAGTTCTGTTCTTGGATGAATTTTTGGAATTTTCGAGATCAGCGCTCGAAACACTTCGACAACCTCTCGAAGAAGGAAAAATAACTATTTCCAGAGTTAGAGGTTCACTGACATATCCATGCTCTATAATGCTGATTGCTGCAATGAATCCTTGTCCGTGCGGATATTATGGACATCCAACCAAACGGTGTACTTGTTCTGCCGCAACTATATCACGATACCTTCGGAAAATTTCGGGACCTTTATTAGATCGATTGGATTTACATATTGAAGTTCCTCCGGTCGATTTTGAAAGTCTATCGTCAAAAATAAAACCGGAATCTTCTTCCGATATACGCAAAAGAGTAAACAAAGCTCGTGAAATTCAAATTAAACGATATGAAAATTCTTCGGTAAAATGTAACGCTCGTCTCCCCTCTCACCTTATATCCGAAGCATGTTCTCCAACCGATGAAGCAAAAAAAATTTTAAAACTGGCGTTCGATAACATAAAGCTTTCTGCAAGAGGATATGATAAAATATTAAAAATTTCAAGAACAATCGCAGACTTGGAAAATTCAGAACAAGTTACGGCAGCTCATATCTCTGAAGCGATTCAGTACAGAAGTCTAGACCGAAAATATTGGAATAGGTTTTAGATGCTGTAAAAAAAATTCATTTTTAAATTTATTATCAGTAGCTTAGGCTAACAAAAAAATAAAAATTTAACAATCATAACCACGCCTAAAAGACGTGGTATGTAAAGCCCTATAAGGGCACAAGAGTGCCAGCCATCTTAAGACGGCTGGCTTTCACTTTGTTCAAGCCTAAGAGGACTGATTACTTGCTACCCTTAA
>CALWJB010000009.1 GCA_944380895.1 uncultured Clostridia bacterium
AAACTTAAGCGGAGAAAATATTACCGCAGACGACAAATATAATCCTATAGACTATGCCGTTTTGAAAAGAGCAATCTTTAATTCTCGTCATCAGCAATTTAAACCATTGTAGATGGCACCTAAAATAAATCTTTTAATCTATCAAAGAAGGTTCGCCTTTTTTGGTAGTTTTTTTCTTTCAATGTTTTTTCAAATTCGCGTAAAATATCTTTTTGTGATTCGGATAAACTTCTTGGCACTTCAATATGCACTTTAACATATTGATCACCGTTTCCTCGACCATGAAGCTTTGAAATACCTTTTCCTTTTAATCTGAATATATCTCCACTTTGCGTCCCCTCGTGTATATGATATTCAACTTTTCCGTCTATAGTCGGCACTGTAATATCGGCTCCCAGCGCCGCCTGTGAATAAGTAATCGGTATCTCACACCATACATCGTAGTCTTTTCTCTCAAATACGGGATGCTCAGCAACGTTTACATATATTTGCAAATCACCGTTTTCTCCGCCACGCACTCCCGCATTTCCTCGCCCGGGAACACTTAGAATCTGTTTGCTGTTTATGCCCGCAGGAACGTTGACTTCTATCTCTTTTCGCTTTCTAATTCTTCCTTTTCCCGAACAGTTTAAACATGGATTTTCAATTATTTTTCCTTCGCCATGACAATGATCACATGTACGAGTAGTTTGCATAACGCCAAATGGTGTGCGCTGACTCACAACAATATGTCCCCTACCTGCGCAGTACGTGCACGTTTTTGGCGATGTACCTTTTCTCGCTCCGCTTCCGCTACATTCCGAGCACTTCTCAATGCTTGAATATGAAACTTTTTTTGTGCATCCTTTTGCAGCTTCAAGAAACGAAATATTTAGTTCACATTCAACGTCGCTGCCCCGCCTCGGCACATTAGAATTCGAACGTGTTCTTCCTCCTCCGAATCCTCCAAAAAAACTACTGAATATATCTCCCAAATCGATGTCATCGCCAAACGGATTCCCTCCGTAATAACTGTATCCGCCCGCTCCGCCACCGCTATAACTCGGATCTGTTCCCGCATGTCCGAATTGGTCATATCTGGCTTTCTTGGTTTTATCAGAAAGCACGTCATATGCTTCATTGACGTCTTTAAAATTCTGTTCCGCGGATTTATCTCCCGGATTTAAGTCGGGGTGGTATTTCTTTGCAAGCTTTCTATATGCCTTTTTTATCTCGTCATCCGATGCGCTCTTGCTCACTCCAAGCACTTCATAATAATCTCTTTTTTCAGGCAAATTGTTTCACCTCTCATCTAAAAGTAACCCTCCACCGCCACCCTTTTAAAAATGGAGGGTTCTTTAAAATAATCTATTTTAGTTCTGTTCGGAGTCAACATCTTTATAATCGGCATTATACACGTTTTCCGCCCCGCTATTTGGCTGTTCTGACCCCGAATTCGCTCCTTGAGACGCAGCAGCTTGCTGATATAGTTTCGTAGATACTTCATACATTGATTTTTGCAGTTCATCTTTTCCGTTTTTTAACTCATCAATGCTTCCGCTCTTTATCTTTTCGCGCAAATCTGCAACTTTCTTATTAAGATCATCTTTATCTTTGGCGTCAATCTTATCTGCGCTATCATTTATCAGTTTTTCAACCGCATAACAAAGATTTTCAGATTCATTTTTTGCATCAACTTCTTCGCGACGTTTCTTATCTTCCGCAGCATATTGTTCCGCATCTTTTACTGCTTTTTCAATGTCTTCCTTGCTCATATTGCTGCCTGACGTAATTGTAACATGCTGCTCTTTGTTTGTGGCTCTGTCTTTTGCACTTACATTTACAATTCCATTTGCATCTATATCAAATGTAACTTCAATTTGCGGTATTCCACGAGGCGCAGGAGCAATTCCGTCGAGTCTGAAAAGACCCAGTTGTTTATTATCTCTTGCAAATTCACGCTCACCTTGCAAAACATTGACTTCTACCTGCGTTTGGCCGTCTGCGGCCGTTGAAAAAACTTGGCTTTTTTTTGTTGGTATGGTTGTATTTCTTTCGATGATTTTTGTCATTACTCCACCCATTGTCTCGATGCCGAGTGAAAGTGGTGTAACATCCAGCAAAAGCAATCCTTTGACATCTCCGCCAAGAACTCCCCCTTGAATCGCCGCACCGATAGCAACGCATTCATCAGGGTTTATTCCCTTAAACGGCTCTTTGCCGATTAAATTCTTTACTGCCTCCTGCACTGCCGGAATCCTCGATGAACCACCGACCATTAATACTTTGTCTATTTTTGAAATTTCAAGTCCCGAATCTTTTAAGGCTTGACGGACAGGTCCCATGGTTTTTTCTACCAAATCCGATGTAAGTTCATTGAATTTCGCTCTCGTTAAAGTTAAATCAAGATGTTTCGGTCCGGATGCATCCGCTGTTATAAACGGCAAATTAATCGATGATGATGTCATTCCCGAAAGCTCAATCTTCGCTTTTTCTGCAGATTCTTTTAATCTTTGCATTGCCATTTTGTCGGAACTTAAATCTATTCCGGTCTCAGATTTAAATGATGAAATCATCCAATCTACTATTCTCTTATCAAAATCATCTCCGCCCAAACGGTTGTTGCCTGCCGTTGCCAAAACTTCTTGTACTCCGTCTCCCATTTCAATTATTGAAACGTCAAATGTACCGCCTCCCAAGTCGTAAACCAAAACTTTTTGATCGTTTTCTTTGTCTATGCCATATGAAAGCGCTGCTGCGGTAGGCTCATTAATGATGCGTTTTACGTTCAGACCCGCAATTTTACCTGCATCTTTTGTCGCTTGACGCTGTGCATCCGTAAAGTACGCAGGAACTGTTATTACAGCTTCGGTTACTTTTTCTCCCAAGTAGCTTTCCGCATCTGTTTTAAGCTTTTGAAGTATCATCGCTGAAATTTCCTGCGGTGTATAAGATTTTCCATCGATGTTTACTTTATAATCGCTTCCCATTTCTCTCTTTATTGAAATAACGGTTCTGTCGGGATTTGTAATCGCCTGACGTTTTGCCACCTGTCCGACCATTCTTTCGCCTGTCTTTGAAAAAGCTACTACAGATGGCGTTGTTCTTGATCCCTCCGCGTTCGCTATTACCACAGGTTCACCGCCCTCGATGACCGAAACACATGAATTTGTAGTACCTAAGTCAATACCTATAATCTTTGCCATAATTAAATTCCTCCTAAATATCTTATTTTAAATTTTTAGTATCTTAATTTGTTACTTGTACTGTTGCGTGCCTTACAATTTTATCGCCCGCTTTATATCCTTTTTGAAAAACCGAGGAAATAAAATTTTCTTTTTCGCTTTCTTCCTGAATGTGAGAAATTGCATTGTGAATATTAGGGTCAAAATCATCTCCCACGTCTCCAAAAGACTCTACACTCAGTTTTGAAAAACAATCTTTCAACTGATTTTGCAGCAATTCTATTCCTTTTTTGTATTCTTCACTTTGCGAATCCGACAAATTTGATGCTGCTTCCAAACTATCGGCAAGCGGAAGCATCGTCGCTATTGTTGCTGTTTTCGCGTTGGAGTATACCGCATCTTTTTCGCGTTCCGATCTCTTTCTGAAATTATCGTATTCGGCAGCTGTTCTGAGAAGCAGTTCTCTCGTTTCCGAAAGTTCTTTTTTTAATTTCTCCAATTCTTCATTCTCGGGATTTTCCTCTTTTTTCTCTAGAACTTCTGTTTCTTCTTTCTCCAAATTATCTCCGTTACTCACTCGATAATCACCTCTGTGTAAAAAAATTTAATTGTTTTCAAGTATTCTTCCCAACAAAACACCTATCAATGATGAAACATATTCAATCTGTGAGTATATCTTACCGTAATCCATTCTGGTGGGTCCGATTATTCCCATGGCACCAAATTTACCTCCAATATTATAGTGCGTTGAAACCACACTCGCATTTTGCAGTTGAATGTATTTATTTTCTTCGCCTACCGTAAAATGCATGCCGTGATTTCCCGAATTGAGCAAATCAAATACTTTTCTTTTGTCTTCAAGAAAATTGAATATATTAATTACTGTATCGGTTGTAACGCCGGGAATTGAAAGCAAATTCTTTTGACCGCAAATTTTTATCTCAACTTCACAGGCCTCTTGTGCAGCCTGCATAAGAACGTCTATGACCGGCAACAAAAGTAGTGCCAATTCACGGTCTTCACCCACAAGAATATTTATAAATTCCGGAGTGATATCCTTTAACCTTTCTCCCCTAAATTTTCCATTCAGAATACCGCTAAACATTCGAAGCATATCTTCATTCAAATTGTATTCACAGCGAAATATCTTATTCTTTACCATGCCGTCCGATGTCATCAAAACCAGCATTGCATTTCGGCGTCCAATCCCCACAAACGTTATATTACGTACTCTTGACTCTGCGCTTGGCGGTGTGGTTACAATCGCCGTAAAATTTGTTATCTCCGAAAGCGCTTTGGCTGCGGCACTCAGGAGCTTTTCGGGATCCGCGGACGATATGTTGAGTGCACCGTTTAAAAAAACTTTTTCTTCCAGATGCAGTGGCTTTTTTTGCATTAATCTGTTAATGTATAATCTGTAGCCTTGATCCGACGGTACTCTGCCGGATGAAACATGCGGCTGAAAAATATACCCCAATTCAGAAAGTCCTGCCATCTCACTCCTGATTGTTGCTGAAGAAAATGAAAATTCCATATCTTCGCACACAGCTTTCGATCCCACAGGTTCTCCCGAATCAATATATCTTTCCACTATCGAACAGAGAATCTGAAGCTTACGATTTAGCGGTTCCAGTACATTTCACCTCACTTTTTTACATTAGCACTCTCAGAGTATGAGTGCTAACTATTTAAACTTTACCACTTATTTTTATTAATGTCAATACTTATTTTAAATTTTTTAAATTTATTTTTTATGAGAGGTTTTAGGTATGATTATTATGGCTGTCGACTACGGCAAAGTGCGCACAGGTTTGGCTATTTGCGATAAACAGGAAATTTTATCTTTCCCGCTTAAAGTTATAAAAGAAAAAAATCCTGATGTGTTATGCGATAAATTGACTGAAAAAATCATAGAAAACAAAGCTGAACTTGTGGTTTTCGGGCTCCCCAAAAACATGGACGGTACTCTTGGAGAAAGCGCAAAAAATGTACAAAATTTGGCCGAAAACCTACACAAAAAAACAAACATCAAAATCGATTTTTGGGACGAACGCCGCACTACCATTACGGCCCATGAATATCTGAACAAGACAAATACCAGAGGCAAAAAAAGAAAAAGTATAATCGATGCAGTAAGCGCAACAATTATACTTGAAAGTTATTTACATTTTAGAAAAGTAAATCATAATTTTTAGTATCTAAGTTTTAAAAGCAAATCTAAACTCTGAATCAGACTGCAGCACATTAATATCTTTTTCGATTATATTTATTTTTAAATTAATTTTAATAATTTTTAAATACTCAACAAAATTTATTTTAATCATATTTTATCAATTCTACTCATAATTACTCCCCGTAGTAACACTTCAAATAAAGTTCTTTTATCTCACTCACAAGCGGGTACCTAGGATTTGAACCCGTACACTGATCTTCATGAGCCAGTTCGGAAAGCTCGTCGACTTTATTTAAAAATTCACTTTCATCTATTCCGTAATCCTTTAGTGTTTGCGGAATTTTAAGATGCTCATTTAAACGTCTAATTGAATCAATAAGATTTTGCACTCTTTCTCGATCATTATTTCCGTCAATTCCTATCAATTGAGCAATTTTTGAATATTTTCTGTCCGCTACAAACTCCCTGTATTTTGGAAATATAACCATTTTTGAGGGCAACTTTGAATTATATTCAACGACGTACGGCAATAAAATTGCATTTGCGCGTCCGTGCGGAATATGAAATTCTCCGCCAAGTTTATGCGCCATTGAGTGATTCAGTCCTAAAAATGCATTCGAAAATGCCATTCCCGCTATCGTTGCCGCATTGTGCATTTTTTCTCTCGCCTCAGGATCATTTTCACCATTATTATATGCCTTTTCCAAGTAGTCAAAAACAAGTTTTACTGCTTTTTCTGCCAGTGCGTCCGTATAATCGCTCGCCATTACGGAAACATATGATTCCAGTGCGTGCGTGAGGACATCCATACCTGTATCCGCCGTAGCAGATTTTGGAAGTGTCATCACCAAGTCAGGATCAATTATTGCCACACTCGGCGTCAAATAATAGTCTGCCAAAGGATATTTCACATTCTCTTTTTTATCGGTTATTACCGCAAAAGACGTTACTTCCGAACCTGTTCCGGAAGTAGTCGGAATAGCTACAAGCGGAATTTTATGACCGTTTGGATATTTATATATCCTTTTCCGTATATCCATAAATTTTAATTTCAAACCTGCAAAATCTAAGTCCGGATGCTCATAAAACAGCCACATAGCCTTCGCTGCATCAATTACTGAACCCCCTCCCAGCGCTACAATACAATCAGGCTTAAAATCTTTCATGATTCTAAGACCACACCACACGGTTTCAACGTCAGGATCGGGATCTACGTTAGAAAATACCTCAAATCTGGGACTATCCGCACGATCATTTAAACATGATATGATTTTGCCTACATTACCAAGATTAATCATTGTTTTATCTGAAACTATAAATATTTTACTTATATTCTCCATATATTTCAGGTAAGAAACTGAACCGTTTTCAAAATAAATTTTTTGCGGTACTTTGAACCACTGCATATTATTCCTCCTCTCAAAAACTCTCTTTATATTAACAAGGTTTTGAGTGGAAATATTAAGTGTTGTGGAATTTTTGCCCCATGAACCACACCCTAAAGTAAGCGAAGGTTTGGCACAGTTATATATATCACCGATAGCTCCTTGTGATGACGGAGAATTTACTATAATTCTTCCCACACTCATAATTTTACTGTATTTTTCTACTACACTCATATCTTTTGAGTGTATCGCCGCAGTATGACCAAGTCCGCCAAAATTAATAACGCTCCTACAGATTCCAAAAGCCTCTTCAGTATTGTTTGCTCTATAGTAAGTAAGCACGGGCGAAAGTTTTTCTATCGAAAGCGGATATTCTATTCCCACCCCCCGTAACCGAGCAATCAGAATTTTTGTATCTTTCGGCACATCTATATTTGCATTACGCGCAATATCAAACGCACTTTTTCCCGCTACTACCCCATTTAGAGTCTTCGTTTCAGGGCGTATCATGCAGCTTTCAAGTTTTTGTATTTCGTCACTGCTTAGAAAATAACAACCGTTTTCTGTCATCGTTTGCTCAAACAGATCTGCAATTTCTTCGTCAACCACCACAGACTGTTCCGAAGCGCATATCATACCGTTATCAAAAGTTTTAGACAAAATAATATCATTGCACGCTTGATTTAAATCGGCTCTTTTTTCTATATAGCAAGGAACATTCCCCGGTCCGACCCCAAGCGCGGGTTTGCCCGTAGAGTATGCCGACTTTACCATTGCAAAGCCGCCGGTTGCCAAAACTACGTCAATTCCATCGTGATTCATAAGTGTTGTTGTGGCTTCCAACGAAGGATCTTCAACCCACTGTATGCAATATTCCGGCGCTCCATTTTTCACAGCCGTATCAAGAAGAGTTTTTGCCGCCTCTGCAGAACACTTTTGCGCTCCGGGATGAAATGCAAAAATAATCGGATTACGCGTCTTAAGACATATTAAAGATTTAAATATGGTTGTGGAAGTCGGATTAGTAACAGGCGTAATACCTGCCACAACTCCCAACGGCTCCGCAATCTCTTCATATCCTTTTTGCCTATCACGCCTTATGGTGCCCACAGTTTTTTCGTCTTTTATCGCATTCCAAACATATTCAGATGCAAACATATCTTTTATTATCTTATCTTCAAAAATTCCACGCCCTGTTTCCAAAACCGCGGATTTTGCAAATTTTACTCTGTTTTCCATCGCCGCAATTGATACTCGGTATGTGATGTTATCTATCTTTTCCTGAGTAAAATTTCTATATTCCTCCAAAGCTTTCCTTCCGTTTTCAATTAGCAAATTTATCTTGCTTTCAATATCAGAATTCATTAAAATCCCTCCCGATAAAAGCTATGAAAACTCTCTAAAAATGATGATATCACTTAACTACTGCGTTAAGCAGCCTGTTCGGTACATAAATTATCTTTATGATTTCCTTGCCCTCAATAAACTTACTAAATGAAGAATTCGTTTTTGCAAGTTCTAAAACTTCTTTCTCGGAAAGTCCTGCACTACAATTTATCTTGCCTCTAAACTTACCGTTAACTTGAAGTGCAATTTCAATTTCACTGTTTCTACATTTCTCTTCGTCATATTTCGGCCACTGTGCGCTGCTTGCAAACTTTGCACCAAGTTTACATCTTTGCCATATTTCTTCGGATACGTGGGGCGCAAAAGGATTAATTAAGAGTGTAAAAATTCGCAGATATTCCGTTGTTATAAACCCTTGATCATAAATTTCATTTATAAGCGCCATGAGAGATGCAATCGCCGTATTGAACTTTATATTTTCTATATCCTCCGAAACTTTCTTTATCGTCTTGTGCAGTGATGTTTCAAGTTTCGCGCTCATCTTTTTACTGTCGTCAATTATATTTCTAAGCCCAAAATAACGCTCTATAAAACGTCTGCTGCCTTTTATGCTCGATGTATTCCAAGGTGCAGGCTTCTCAAAATCACCTATGAACATCTCATAAATTCGCATAGTATCAGCACCGTATTCATCAACAATATCGTCAGGATTTATGATATTTCCTCGTGATTTACTCATTTTTTCGTTGTTTTCTCCAAGTATCATTCCATGACTTGTACGCTTCTTATATGGTTCAACATCCGGCGCAATTCCTATGTCATAGAGGAACTTATACCAAAATCTACTATAAAGCAAATGAAGTGTTGTGTGTTCCATGCCGCCATTATACCAATCAACAGGCATCCAATATCTTATAGATTTATCGGAAGCTATATTTTCTTTATTTTTAGGGTCCGCATAACGCAAAAAATACCATGATGATCCTGCCCATTGCGGCATGGTATCGGTTTCTCTTTTTGCAGGTCCGCCACACTTCGGACATTTTGTATTTACCCAAGACTCTATATTTTCAAGAGGCGAATCTCCACCTCCCAAGCTCTCAAAGTTCTCTATTTCAGGCAAATTTAACGGTAATTCCGACTCGGGTATCGGAACGTATCCGCATTTTTTACAGTGTACTATAGGAATAGGCTCTCCCCAGTAGCGCTGGCGTGAAAATACCCAGTCCCTCAACTTATAGTTAACTTTTGCCCTTCCCTTTCCTTTAATCTCGAGTAATTTTATCATTTTTTCTTTTGCTTCTGCCGATTTTAATCCATCTAAAATATCAGAATTTACCATATTATCGTTTTCGTCAATTACGTTTACTATCGGAAGCTTATATTTCTTTGCAAATTCTTTATCTCTTTCATCATGCGCCGGTACCGCCATTATCGCCCCTGTACCGTAACTCATCAACACATAATCCGATACAAATATAGGAATCTCTTTGTCACTAACGGGATTAACCGCAAATATTCCCTCAATCTTTATGCCCGTCTTGTTCTTGTTAACCTCGGTGCGCTGGAAATCCGATTTTTTATTTGCTTCCAACTTATATTTATCTATATCTTCAATATTTTTAATTTCGTTTTTATGACACTTTATAAAAGGATGTTCGGGAGAAATCACCAAATATGTAACGCCGTAAATCGTGTTGGGACATGTTGTATAAATTCTCAAATTTTCACCCGTACTCGTGGCAAAATCGATCTCTGCCCCACTGGAACGTCCTATCCAGTTTATCTGCTGAGTCTTTACTCGTTCGGGATAATCTACCTTTTTCAAATCATCAATAAGTCTTTGTGCATATTTTGTTATTCCGAGCATCCACTGCGATTTTACTTTGTGAATTACTTCACTTCCGCAGCGCTCGCAAACTCCGCTCACTACTTCTTCATTGGCCAAAACGCATTTGCATGACGTACACCAATTTACGGTTGCCTCACTTTTATATGCAAGCCCTTTTTTAAACATCTGTAAAAATATCCACTGTGTCCATCTGTAATATTCAGGATCGGTAGTATCAATTTCGCGGCTCCAGTCAAAAGAAATCCCCAACGACTTCAGCTGACTTTTAAATCTTGCAATATTCTTCTGCGTTACAATTCTCGGATGAATTTTATTTTTTATTGCATAATTTTCCGTCGGAAGTCCAAACGCATCCCAGCCCATGGGATAAAGCACATTGTAGCCTTGCATTCTCTTTTTACGCGCCACTATATCGAGTGCCGTATAACTCCTCGGATGCCCCACATGCAGCCCTTGCCCCGAAGGATACGGAAACTCAACCAATGCATAAAATTTTGGCTTATCGTATTCATTTTTTGCTTGGAAAATTCCTTCTTTTTCCCATAATTCCTGCCATTTCTTTTCTATTTCTTTGTGGCTGTATTTTTCAGTCTCCACTATAATCCTCTCCTTTTCTCACACTTAACATATTTGCGTTATTTCCATAGTTCTTCCAATTTATACGAATTTCTGGATTCTTCAGAAAAAATGTGTACTATGACATCACCATAATCAAGTAATTTCCACGAACTCCCATTCTCGCCCTCTTGATGCAGAAAATTAACAGATATTTCAGACATCTTTTTCTCAACCTCTCCCGCAAGCGAATTTATGTGTGTAGTGCCGGTTCCGCTCGCAATTACAAAATACTCTGCAATGGGAGTTTTATCCTTAAGCGGAATTATATCTATCCTCTGTGCTTTTTTACTATCTAAAATCTCTTTTATTTTATTTGCTTTTTCCTCTGCCGTTATATTCACATTAATTATCTCCTTATCTTCGTTATGCCATTTGAATCGCTGCAAACATAGCAGCTTTTTTCGATCTGATTTTATCGAATTATCATCAATCTTTAAAGTTTCGTGGTAAACGTCATTTAACTGCTATTGGGGATGCCGCATATAAGCTTTGTAATATTATTTTTGTTATCTTTCATGAAAATAGGGCTTATCAAGTTAATCCTCCAATCAAAAACTTTAAAAATTTTTTCAAATTCCTATTGACTTTTTGTAGCCGGTCTTTTTATATCATTATAAGTATCTAATGTATAAGGATGAACCGGTATTGTGGTGCCTTTGAACTTTTCAATCGTAGTTTCACATTTTTTAAGCACAACCAAATCGATGTTTTTCAGCGCCAATGCTTGTAGCTCACTCAGATTATCAAACGGTCTTTCTTCCGAAATGTAATCTGCAACAAATACTATTTTTTCCATAGTGGTCATATTTGCGTGACCGGTTGTATGAAAACAAACAGCATTTAAAATTTCTTTGTCATCTATGCCAAACTCTTTTTGCAAATAAACCGCACCGGCAGGACCATGATAAAGCTTCAACGGGTATCCCTTAAACGCATTAAAAATCTCAAAGTCCGCCTCACTTAAGAGCTTAGTTAAAGTTTCTTCGTTCATTTCTTTACATATATCATGAAGCAGTCCGGCTATTTTTGCTTTGTCTACATCCGCTTCATAACGAACAGCTAATTTTTCGGAAGCTACGCTCACGTTTACACTATGAATAAAACGCTTTTCACTTAATATTTTTTTTGATCTATCTTTATAAAATTCATAATCACTCATCTGCCCATTTCTTCATGCGAGTCAAACAAAGCCTCAGCAAACTCCTCTGCATCAAATTTCTGTAAATCGTCAATTCCCTCGCCAACACCGATGTATTTGACAGGTATGCCTAATTTATTCTTTATCGAAAGTACTATTCCTCCATGTGCCGTACCATCAAGCTTAGTCAGAACTATACCCGTTAAATTCATTATTTTTTGAAATTCTTCCGCTTGATTAAGTCCGTTTTGACCTGTCGATGCATCTAATACGAGCAGAATTTCTTTTGATTCATTTGGCAGTTCACGATCAATAATACGATTAATTTTTTCAAGCTCACCCATCAAATTTTTCTTATTATGAAGTCTGCCTGCCGTATCACAAATAATGACATCTATTCCTTTTGCTTTTGCAGAAGATATTGCATCAAAAACTACTGCCGCCGGATCAGAACCTTCAGGCTGTTTAACTATAAGGCTACTCGCTCTTTCTGCCCATATGGTGAGCTGTTCCGCTGCCGCCGCTCTGAATGTATCCGCCGCCGCAAGTAGTACTTTCTTACCACTACGCTCAAATTTATTCGCAAGTTTTCCTATTGTAGTAGTCTTCCCTACTCCGTTCACTCCCAAGACAAGTATTATGGAAGGTTTTGTTTCGAGTTTTAATTCGTTATCTCCGGCAAGCATTTCTGCAATAATATCTTTTAGCGCCTTTTTTATGTCTTTAGGATCTGTAAGTCCGTGTTTCTTTACTTCTTCACGTAATTTTCCACACAAATCCTTGGAAGTTACTGCTCCTATATCACATGAAATCAAAATTTCTTCAAGTTCTTCAAAAAATTCTTCATCTATCTTTGTAAATGAATTTATTATCAGCTCAACTTTTTGAGTTATATTCTCTTTTGTTTTTCGCAGTCCTTGCTTTATCTTTTCAAAAAATCCCAAAGCTCAATACCTCCTTTTAAAAATTAATATCCCATAAGCTCAAGTGTCTGTTTGGCAGCCTGTTGTTCCGCTTGTTTCTTACTTTTTCCTGTCCCGCGCCCTACAACGTTACTGTTTATCTTTACCTCAATCGTAAATCTTTTATCATGATCCGGACCGCTCTCTCCAACCAAAACATACTCTATTGTTTCTTCAGGATTTTTCTGCACGATCTCCTGAAGATGCGTCTTGTAATCTCTCATAACAACAGTCTTTGGGTGATTAATCGCAGGTACTATGTTCGAAAGTACAAATTTTCGCACTTCTTCCATTCCTGAATCCAAATATATTGCTGCACATATCGCTTCGAAAACGTCAGCAAGAATTGACGGTCTGTTTTCTCCTCCGGAATGTCTCTCGCCCCGGCTTAGCTTAATATATTTGTGAAGTCCCAGATTTTTGGCAAATTCAAAAAGTTGTCTTTCGCATACCAACGCCGACCTTAATTTCGTAAGTTCACCTTCGGGCAAATCCGGACAATTTTTAAAAATATAATCCGATGTGATAAGTCCAAGGACCGAATCGCCTAAAAATTCAAACCGCTCATAACTATGGATTTTCCATCCGCATTCATTTGCGTATGAAGAATGTGTCAGTGCAATTTTTAACAGTTTTCTATCTTTAAATTTATATCCAATCGTTTTCTCCAGTTCGTCCACAATAACTCCTCCTCACATTTTTGGCCGCCGATTATTCTCTTCTTCGCTATCTTTTTCAGATTTTATCTCATTTGTGATGAGCTGTACAACATTACGCTTTACATATTCGCCTGCCAAACGTATGGCATTTTTAAATGTCTTTGCGTCCGCGCTACCATGAGCTTTAAACACCGATTTCGAAATCCCTATCAGTGGTGCTCCGCCGTATTCTTTATAATCCGACTGCTTTTTGAGCGCTTTAAGTTCAGGTTTTATCATCATTGCAGCGATTTTTGTTTTTGCGTTTTTCATGAGCACCTCTTTGAATTTGCCAAAAAGTGCTTTTGCCATGCCTTCATAAAATTTTATCATGATATTGCCGGTAAATCCGTCTGCTACAATAACATCAGCTCCGTCCAGCGGTATTTCTCGTGCTTCCACGTTACCTACAAAATTTAAGTTACTCTCTTTCAAAAGTTTATACGCCTCTTGATAAAGTTCGGTTCCTTTCGTGGATTCTACCCCTATATTTGCAAGTCCCACTCTCGGATTGTGAACCGTCATTACGTTTTTCATATATATGGAACCCATAACACCAAATTGTTTCAGCATCTCCGGCCTACATTCAACGTTCGCCCCGCTGTCTATAAGCATAAAATAACCTTTATCCTTTGGTATGACAGGAGCAAATGCACAGCGCTTTACTCCCTGAATACGCCTTACTATCAAAGTGGCTCCCACAGCAAGCGCTCCACTGTTTCCCGCCGAAACAAACGCATCACCGGTTCCGCTTTTTAAAAGTCTTAATCCTTTTGCCATAGATGATTCTTTTTTGGTTTTCATAATACTCATCGGGGCATCTTCCATAGTAATTACATCGTCTGCGTGCACTATCTCCATGCCGTCGAGCGAAATACCGTTTTTTTCCGAAGTTTCTTCTATCGCTTGCTTATTGCCCACAAGAATTATTTCATATCCAAGTTCGCGTACCGCCATCTCTGCACCTTTCATGATTTCGTGCGGTGCGTTATCTCCTCCGAAAGCATCTACTATTATCTTCAATTCTATCACCTTTTGTATTAATTTTTATTTCGAAAATTTATCCTCAAAATACATTAAAGACCTTTTAGCAAATCCATTATACCTCATCTTCTTATCTTTTATAAGCTCTTCGAGCGGTGGTAAGATGCCAAAATTGGCTCCCATCGGCTGAAAATCTTCGGATTCTGAATTCGCCACGTGATTTGCAAGTGCGCCAATCATTGTGAATTTCGGAAATATCCATCCGTCCTTTTCCATACACCTCAAAACAGCATTAATACCCGCAATAAGTCCTGATGAAACCGATTCCATATATCCCTCAACACCTGTTATTTGTCCCGCAAAAAAAATATTTGTATTTTCTCGCATACTATAGTCGGCATTTAAAAGCTTCGGCGAGTTTATGAACGTATTACGGTGCATGACTCCGTACCTTATAAAATCCGCATTTCTAAGTGCAGGAATTATTCCAAATACTCGGCGCTGTTCGGAAAATTTTAAATTCGTTTGAAATCCCACCATATTGTACATGGTACCTTCAATATTTTCTTTTCTTAATTGTACTACAGCAAACAGTTTTTTCTCAGGCGCTTTTGAGTCCCGAAGTCCTACGGGTTTCATCGGTCCATACCTAAGTGTATCAAATCCCCTCTGCGCCATGACCTCCACAGGCATACATCCTTCATAAACTTTCGGATTGAAAAGATCAACATCATGCAAAGGTGCTCTTTCTGCATGTGTTAAACTTTTATAAAATTCAGTATATTCTTCTTCTGTAAGCGGGCAATTTAAATAATCTTTGCCGTCACCTTTGCCATACCGCGAAGCAAAAAATGCATGCTCCATATCTATGCTCTCCGACAACACAATAGGTGCAGCAGCATCAAAAAAACTAAGTCTCTCGCCACAAATTTTTCCTATCTCTTCCGAAAGCGCATCAGAAGTAAGAGGTCCTGTTGCAATAACTGTAATGCCTTTCGGAAGCTTCGAAATTTCTTCGGATATAAATTTTATGTTTTTATGATTCTTTATCTTTTCCGTTACCATACAAGAAAATTTCTCTCTATCCACTGCAAGCGCGCCGCCCGCAGGAACTTTGCATTTATCGGCGCACTTAACTACCAATGAATTCATTTTTCTAAGTTCTTCTTTAAGAAGTCCAGCAGCACTGTCCACTCGCTCCGCTTTGAATGAATTGGAACAAACCAATTCGCATAAATTTTCGCTTTTGTGTGCAGGTGAAAATTTTCTTGGTTTCATGTCATAAAGATTCACCTTTTTACCTCGCTCGGCTATCTGCCACGCAGCTTCAGATCCCGCAAGTCCGGATCCGATTACATTGATTTCGTTACTACTCATATCTTCTACTCACTCGTTTTTTCGTATCCGCAGCCTTCTGTCGGACAATATATTTTTGGCTTTTTCGCGTTCTTCTTTAGCAGCATCTTACCGCATTTGGGGCATTTTTCATTCAAAGGTTCATCCCACGAAACAAAATCGCAACTCGGATAGTTACTGCAACCATAAAAAACCCTGCCACGCTTACTTTTACGCATTATTACGTTTCCGCCGCATTTGGGGCATTTTACACCTATCTCATTCACAATTTTTTTTATATTCTTGCATTCAGGATATCCCGAACACGCTATAAACGCACCATATCGGCCATGCTTTACTACCATCGGTTTCCCGCATTTATCGCATATTTCATCAGTTTCATCTTGCTTTAACGTGATTTTTGTATCACCCATTTCCTCCTTGGCTTTTTCGAGCGTCTTGGAAAAATCATCGTAAAATTCATGGAGCGTAGCTACCCAATCGTTTTTGCCCTCTTCAATGGCATCCAGATCACTCTCCATTTGAGCAGTGAATTTTAAATTTACTATTTTAGGAAATCTCTCTTTCATAAGCTTTGTTATTACTTCTCCGAGCTCTGTAGGCTTCAACGATTTCGCTTCACGCACCACGTATTGCCTTGATAAAATAGTAGATATTATGGATGCATATGTTGACGGTCTACCAATTCCGTCTTCTTCCAGCGCCTTTATTAACGATGCTTCTGTGTATCTGGGCGGCGGTTCAGTAAAATGCTGGTTCGGATTCATTTCTTTAAGTTTTAAATTCATATTCTCTTCGAGATCAGGAAGTGCTTTGGCTTTCTCCTCGGCTTCGTCTCTGCCTTCGGTATATAAAGCTGTGTAACCGTCAAATTCCACAACGTATCCCGAAGCTCTGAAAATATATTTGCCTTCACTTATGTCCGCTTGAGTGGTGCTTTGAACGCAATTTGCCATTTGACACGCCAAAAATCTCTGCCAAATCAATTTATAAAGTTTGTATTGGTCAGAACTCAGATTTTCTTTGATTTTTTCAGGATTTAAATTCGGCATCGTGGGTCTTATGGCTTCGTGACCATCTTGCGCATTTGTCTTTGTTTTGAAATAACGAACTTTCTCGGGCAAATACTTTTTTCCCCAAACATCTGCCACATATTCACGAACCTCTTTTATGGCATCTTCCGAAATCCTCAATGAGTCGGTTCTCATGTAGGTTATAAGACCCACCGCACCCATATCGCTTACTTCTATACCTTCGTAAAGCTCTTGCGCCACTTTCATCGTACGTTTGGCCGAAAATCCCAGTTTTCTGGAGGCATCTTGCTGAAGTGTAGATGTCGTAAATGGCGGCGGAGGCGATTTACGTCTTTTGCCTTTCTTTAATTTGATAATCTTATACTCGGCATCTGACAAATCATTTAATATTTTATTTGCCTGTTCTTCGTTTTCAATTTCTATCTTCCCGTTTTTATCGCCATAAAATGATGCGGCAAATGATTTCTTTGAACCTTCCGGAATAAACGATGCATCTATCGTCCAGTATTCTTTGGGTACAAATTTACGTATCTCATCTTCCCTATCAACAATTATCCTAAGCGCTACCGACTGAACTCTGCCTGCCGATAGTCCTCTATAGATCTTCTTGGACAAAAACGGACTTAATTTATATCCGACTAATCTATCTAATATACGTCTTGCTTGCTGGGCGTCCACGAGCTTTAAATCTACTGTTCTCGGCGCCTTTATGCCGCTGTTTATTCCCGTTTTTGTAATTTCATTAAACGTAATTCTATTTTTTTCATCCAGATCCATTCCCAAAATATACGCCAAATGCCATGAAATCGCTTCCCCTTCACGATCGGGGTCGGTTGCAAGAAATATCTTATCTGCTTTCTTCGCTTTTTCTTTCAAATCCTTGACTAAATCCTCTTTCCCCTTTATAATGGCGTATTTTGGCTCAAAATCTTTCTTTATGTCAACGCTCAGTCTTTTTTCGGGCAAATCTCTGATATGCCCCATCGAGGCTACCACGTCGTAACCTCTGCCAAGATATTTTTTTATCGTTTTGGCTTTCGCCGGTGATTCTACTATTACTAATTTACTCATAATATTTTCCATCCTAAAATGATTTTTAACAAAAGTTTGTCAAAAGACATTATATACTATTCTAAAAATAAAAAATACATTAAATTAAATAATTTCATAGTATTTGCCCGGCAAAGATTTTATCAGCCCCCATAATTCCAAAGTAGTAAGCGCTCCTAATACCTTATAGCTTGGAATTCCCGTTTTTTCGACTATGCTGTCGGACTGCATAACTCCTTCTGAAACAGCTTCATATATCTTACGCTCATCTTCATTCAAATCTTTAATTCTAGAATCAGTCTCAGCCACTTCTTTCTTTTTTTGAAACGTGTCTTCCTTGCAGACATTTTGATCAGAATTATCTTTCTTGAATTCATAACTCTTTTTCGAAACTGCCGAGCATAAAAAATCAGATTCATTTCCGGCTAACGACCTTGAAGAGTATTCTTTTAAGATATCATCACCCGATCTTATCACTTGTGCGCCGTCGTTTATCAAAGATAAATTACCGCTTGATTCCTCGCTTTTTGCTGGAGAAGCAACTACAAAAACATCACGATTTTGCTCATTTGCAAGATTTGCCGTGATTAAAGAACCACTTTTTCTTCCTGCTTCAACCACAACTACCCCGTGAGAAAGTCCCGAAATTATTCTGTTACGCGCAGGAAACGTCCAAGATCTCGCCGGAGTACCGGGAGAATACTCTGTAATTATAGCTCCGCCTTTTTTTATTATTTCATATTTCATATTATTTTTTGAAGCCAAATATGCAAAATCAAGTCCACAGCCCAATACGCATACTGTCTTTCCATTTGCAGCCACAGCGCCTTCATGTGCGGCAGAATCTATTCCGAGCGCTCCTCCGCTCACTACTACCGCATCATTTTCGGCAAGAGATTTTGATATCTTATCTGCCATCTCAAATCCATAATTTGAAGCCTTGCGCGTACCCACAACAGCAACAACTAATTTACCATCCATACATGATATATCACCCTTGACGTAGAGCACTGCGGGTGGATCTTCGATCTGCTTTAACAAATATGGAAAACGCTTATCCTCAATTGTAACAATCTCGCATCCGATTTGCTTGCAATTGCTAAGTATAATTTTTGCTTTTTCCATGCTTAAGTTTTTTAGATTTTCAATATCTTTATTAGTAAAAATTCCAAGCAATCGCCATTCGTTTTCGCCCAAAGCGTAAAACTTTTCTATATCTTCATAAAAATTCATAATGTATTTTATCTTTAAATTATTATACTTTAGGGCCTGCTGAAGCCAAACCCAATAAACAGATTTTTCATTCAAAATTTACACCTCCTATCTTGTAAGCTCCCAGATTATTATACCGGCTGCAACCGAAACATTTAGAGATTCAGCATTTTTTATCATAGGAATAGTTAATTTTTTTGTGCATAAATCTATAGTCTCAGGAGTAACACCGTTTCCTTCGTTCCCAAAAATAACTGCACATTTTTTACTAAACAAACTATTTTTCCCAAGTATTTCAGCATCGCTCGAAGGAACAGTCGCATAAACTTTATATCCACTGCTTATAAGCTCCGAAACAAAACCTCTAAAATTATCGCATACTTTTATATTAAGGCGGAATGCAGCGCCCATACTCCCGCGCAATACCTTGGGGTTATATATATCACAGCTATCTCCCGAAATTATTACATCTTTAATGCCCAAAGCGTCACATGTACGAAAAATACTGCCTAGATTCGATGGATTTTGAATGTTTTCGATCATAATCAATTTATTTGAATATTTCCTGTCTATCTCTTGTACCGACGTCATCTCACAAATGCATACAACCCCTTGAGGTGTATCTGTGTCTGAAATAAGAGCTATTATCTCTTCTGTGGTTTCAAAAAAAGTTCTTGATTTCTCTATTAAAGAATTTATGGTTTTAGGAAATTTTTTTTCAATTTTTTCTGTAAAAAATACCGTATTAAACTTTATACCGCTTTTTAAGGCTTCGTCACAAAGTCTTATTCCCTCAAGTAAAAATAATTTTTCTTTCTTTCTGAAAGACGACGATGTTAAAAGCTTTTTTGCATGTTTTACGGTTGAATTCGCTTTGCTTGAAATTTTATAGTTCATTGGTTTTCCTCTTTAAATTCATATATAAAAATTGATAATTACTGCATCAAACCATTTTTTATATCTCGTATTTTAATTTTTCACAGTAATTCCTCGCATTATTATAATAATTCGTTTTTTTAAAATTGCTTTACCCGGTACTAAATTTTCCGCATGGCATTCCAGCCGTATTATGCCGAAATCTGCTTTAATAAATAAGTAGTACTCTATAGCCTATTTATTTCAAAGTGTTTGCAAAAAATAACATATCTTATATCATTAAAATCCGCGCCTAAAATATTTTCATAACGTTTCCGACTTCTTCTAATATTTCGCGCATCTCTTTAGAAGCAACGCATCAATGATAATATTTTTCACTTTCCTACCGAAATGCCAGACTAGATATAATATTTTAAAATTCCTAAAAATCTTTATGAACTTGCCAATAAATGCATCCTATAAATACAGAATAACTATTTCTGACTATTATACATGTTATTAACATGTTCGTTTTTAAATCCTCTCAAAATAAGTCCTGGCGTTTCGGTAATATTTGTTCTTACTTAATTTATCATAAAAATTATAAATTATCCTTTATAAACCATTTCGTTTTTTACATTTTTCAAAGTATCTTCTCCCTTAAGGTATGAAAGCAATGCAAATCCGAAATGTATAGCTGTCCCCGGTCCTCTAGAAGTTATTATATTCTGATCTATTGTCACACTTTCATTTAAAATATTCGCACCTATCAGTTCTTTTTCAAATCCCGGGTAGCAACACGCTGATTTGTTTTTTAAAATATTCATATTGCCCAAAATACTCGGCGCTGCACAAATTGCGCCTATTAAAAGTCTTTTTTCAAACGAATATTTGACAATCTCCAAAAATTTTTGGTTATTTTTTAAATTTAGTGTACCGGGCATTCCGCCTGGCAAAACTATACCTTCAATGTCATCGATGTCAACGCTTTCAATCGTGACATCTGTTTTTATCTTCAGTCCATATGCACTCGTCACTAAATCGCCTGTCACTCCCACAGTCAGTACCTCTACACCGCCACGCTTCAAAATATCACGTGGAACTATCGCTTCAATTTCCTCAAATCCATCAGCCAAAAAAATATACACCATTACAGTAACTTCCTCATAAATTATAATAAAAAACGTAC
>CALWJB010000010.1 GCA_944380895.1 uncultured Clostridia bacterium
GCACTTGCGAATATTGACACAGAATCTCAAAATGAAAATATATTTTCTAAAATTTGGAGAGGAATCACAGGTAGACCGCAGATTTCTAAAATAAAATCAGACCTCGAAGGTTACATTGATTTATCAAGCAAGATTGAAAACGCACAGAAAAGAATCGGTGCTTTAAATACAAGTCTTTCGCTTGTTTCGCTTCCAAATTACACTCATGCGGTAAATAATGCTTCAAAGGCTACCAAAGACCACAACAAAGCGTTAAATGATAATAAAAAGGCTCTTGATAATCAGAAAAAAGCTTTGGAAGATAGCCAAAAGGCAATAAATAATTTGCTTGACATGACTGTCAAGATGATAAAACGGCAGAAAGAGAATGAAAAAGAAGCACTAAAGGAAAGTCTTGACGGATATAAAAAGAAAATCGACCTAATGAAGCAAACACTTGAAATCCGAAAAGATGAATATCACTATCAAAAAGAACTTTCGGATAAAAATTTTCAGATAAACAAAATTCAAAATAAATTGAATGCTTTAAGGTATGACGATAGTGCTGAAGCCCAAAAGAAGCGTAAAGAGCTTGAGGAAAAGCTTAAAAAAGACAACGAAGATTTGCAAAAATTCTTGTATGATAATGGTGTCGAGCGTCAGAAAAAGGCTCTTGATATTGAATACAAACAATTTAAAGACTCCAATGATAAGCGTATAAAAGCTATTGACGAATACCTAAAAGAAGAAGGGCGAATCAGGCAAGAAGCAATGAATTTGATTCAAAATCGCTCACAAGAATTTTACGATAACCTGATGAAATGGAATGCAGATTACGGCGATGGTATGACTTCGACTGTTATAAACGCATGGAATAAGGCTTATGCTGCTCTTGATAGATTCCACTATAAACAATTCGGTGTATCGGGTGTTTTATCAGATATTGCTTCACAGATTTCAGGAATATCGGCAAACATACAAAACGCAAGTAACGAGATGCATGGTCTCTCCGGCGCTTCACAAGAGGCTGCAAGAGCCTTAGGTTTAGCAGCGAGAGAGTACAGAAACTTAAACCGTGAAGAAAGAGAAAATGAAATTGCAAGGTTACAACGAATAATCGAGAGCATGAGTGCCGACAGAGGTGCAGAACCTGCACTTGGCTATTATAAACGAAAGCTTTATAGTCTAAGAGGTTATGCAAAAGGAACTTATTCAGCTCGAAAAGGTATGGCAAAAGTCTTTGAGCAAGGGTCTGAAGTGATTCTCGGTAAAGATAACGGAAAATATCGCTTAATGAACGAAGGCGATATTGTTTTTAATCATGAAGCTACAAAACGGCTTTGGGATTTCGCAAACAATTCGAAAGATTTCATTGGTCAGAGCATTTCTAAAGGCATTCCTAGATACAAAGAAATAGCAATAAATCGAACTTATACCAACAATTCATCGCCCATTATAAACCTAAACATCAGCGGAAATGCCGACAGAGAAACAGTAAATGCTCTAAAAAGAGAAAGCGAAAATATCATAAAAAAAGCAGTTGAAATGACTTTTAAAACCGCTAACAAATACGCTTCGATAATTTGATGTTTACAGTGCAATTTTTTAGCTTTTTTTGCGGTATTATGAGAACACTTTTTAAGGAGAGAGATGTTATGACAATCGAAACCTTTGAATACCGCACTGACCCTTATTTTTTGCGAAACACACTGGAAGGTACAGGCAGATATGATATGCCGCTTATACCAAAGTTTAAAGCCAATTCCGATGATTTTACCAATTTAAAGCTAATAGGTTTTGATAGGGTAAAATCTGATGACACCAAGCATTTTGGGCGCATGGTTCACTTCTTTTTGTATGATTATAAATTCGAAAAACTTTGGAAGAACCCCGACAAATATGTGGACATCTTAAAAAATTATAAAGCGGTTTTATCGCCGGATTTTAGTATGTATATCGAGATGCACAAATTGCAGCAGCTATATAACACTTTTAAAAATCGTTGGTGCGGAGCTTTCTTATATTCTAAAGGCATAAGAGTGATTCCGACCGTCAGCTGGGGGCTTCCCGATACGTTTGATTTTTGTTTTGAAGGAATAGAAAAAGGTTCAACCGTTGCAGTTTCAACGTATATGGTTTCGGAGCATAACAACCATTCGGATCAAAAAGAATTTTTTATGACCGGATATAACGAGATGCTAAAGCGAATAGAACCTGAAAACATTATCTGTTATCACGAACCTTTTCCCGAAATGGAAGGAAACATAATTTATGTAAATTACGAACTTAGTTCTTGGAGATATTTTAATACGGATGAAGTATACGAGCCTTCCAAATATTTTAGCTATATTTCAGGAGCTGTAAGTAAACCCGAAAATTGTGGTATAATAGTAAAATCATATGGTTATGTTTTGGCGGATAGCCAAAAAGGTATGGGAAGCGCTTACGGCGGCGATTGGAAACCCTGCAAGGAAGATGACGAGCGTTTTCTTGGTGAACCCGGAGAAATTAAATATACACACTCTAAAGATAAAAAAGGAGGTTATGACAGAGCAACCAAAATAGGCGTTGATGGCAGAGCAATAAAGGAAAGACATTTTACCGATCATAATCGTTCAGATAAGCATACAAATCCGCATGACCACTTTATAAGTTGGGATAACCAACGAGGGTTTCCGAAACCGGGATCACCAATAAATTATCCTGACGAAGCCCCCGAATTTAAAAATTACAAAGGAGTTACTTATATGAATGGCAGTATACCTGATGAAAAATATTTTGAGGAAATGAGGTTTAAAACTATAAGCGATTTTAAATGGGCGATGGAATATAATAGCGAGGTTGAATTTGAGTGGAACGAAAAAGTTTATTCCATAACCCATCCTGATGGAATTATAAGTATCTGTGAAGGAAATAAATATTCTGAAGCAAAAGACTATGAAACAGCTGACGAAGCTTTGGAATACGTAATTGACGGGCAAAGACTAAGAGAAATTATAACAAAGGTAAAAGTTTGGAGCAGAACTATATAAATACGTAGAATGATAATTATTGGCAGAGGTAAAGTTTTACCCCTGCCGTTTTTATTCTGACTTTCAGTACATATGATCTTATTTGATTAAAATTCTGAATTCTTATATGATGTTAGTATATTGCATAAAAGGAAGGAAATAAATAATATGAGCAAAAATGTATTGATATTATCAGGAAGTCCAAGACTTTACGGAAATTAGGATTTGCTTTGTGATGAGTTTTTAAAAGGTGCGGATGAAGCGGGGCATGACGTTGAAAAGGTATTCTCGCGTGATATGAAAGTTGCCGGATGTATTGGATGTGAATCTTGCTATAAAGACGGAAAAAGCACCGGTATTTGTGCTATTAAAGATGATATGGAAAAAATTCTTGATAAAATGAGCGAAGCCGATGTTATTGTTTTGGCAAGTCCTGTATATTTTTATTCTGTTGATTCTCAAATGAAAGCAGTTATTGACAGGTGCTTTGCGAAATGGAAACTACTTAAAAATAAAGAGTTTTATTACATAATGACTGCCGGTGAAGATAGCGACACGGTTATGGACTGCACACTTGAATGTTTCAGAGGATTTGCGAAGTGTCTTGAAGGCTCAGTAGAAAAAGGTGTAATTTGTGCCAAAGGAGTTTATGAAAAAGGTGAAATTAAAGACACACCGTATATGAAAGAAGCTTATGAAATGGGAAAAAATATTTCTTAAAAATGAATACTAATAAACTTAAAATCTTATCTGTAAAATACGCAGATGAGATTTTTTATTTTACAAAAGGAGGTTTTTAAGTGAGTTTTCTTGGAAATTATTTTAGTTTTGGCGGAATAAATTCAAAAGATTTTGGATTAAAAATCGTTTCAATAAATGTCAACTTAACCGATATTCCTTCCGGTTCAGGGTATGAGTACCAAAGTGTTTCAGCTATCAAAAATCCAAGAAAGTTATTCTTAGGATTAAAGGAAGCAACCGCCTTAGAATTTCCGATCGAAATAGTTTCGGAAAGCCCTATCGATCTTCCTACTTTTCTAAGGATAAAGCATTGGCTTTTCGGAAATTTTGGGTATCAAAAATTGCAAATTGAAAGCGAATGGTACGAAGATTTTTATTTTAACTGCATTTTGAAATCTAACGAAGATATTAAGTTTGGTGGCGATTGCTTTGGTGTTCGTTGTACGGTTGAATGCGATTCTCCCTATGCTTATACTTTCCCTACAACTAAAACTTACACTTTTGATTCCTCTGTCATGAATCCCTTTGAGTTTGATAACCTATCGGCTGAAATTTATGGTTTACGACCAACTATAGAATTTAAACTTTCAAATTCGGGACAAGACTTTAAAATTGTGAATTTGAAAACTAATAGAGTTTTTGAAATGACTAATTTATCCCCTAACGAAGTAATTACAGTTGATAATCAAAATGAGATTATCACTTCAAGTACGGAATTAAATCGCTTTAAAAATCTATCGAGAAATAAAAATCAAGGGTATTTAAGTTTTGCTCATGGGGTTAATAAAATTGAGTGCTACGGGTATGCAGAGTATTTGAAAATTACTTATCAATTTGCGGTACGGCTTGGAGGTGGATAAAAAAATGAACTTTGAACTTGATATAAATAAAAATTATGAAATGCCAATAATAACACTTTGCAATCCGGATTTTAGTGTGATTACTGATATTACAAACATCACTAATTTGCATATAAAACCCCGATTTAATGCGGTATCGGAAGTAAATTTTGATGTATATAAAAACGATTTTTATGATTTAATTTCAAAGAATAGATTACTTAAAATTCAAGGTTTCGGCTATTTTGTGATAGTTTCGGTAACCGAAACAAACGAAGGAATTTCACCATATAAGTCTATTACTGCTTATTCTTATGAGTACACGCTTAATTCAAAAGGAGCAAATATCAAAGACGGCACATACAAGTTTTATGACCCTGTCAGCCCAAAAGATACGTTACTTCAAAAGCTTTTAGAGATTGCTCCGTCATGGAAAATCGGTACAGTTAGCAGTAGCCTTTGGAATAAATACAGAACTTTTGAAATACCAACTAATAGTCTTTACTCTTTCATGATGGAAGATGTCGAGAAAGCATACGAGTGCATTTTTGATTTTGACACGGAAAACAAGATCATAAACGCTTATACTTCGGAAGATACCATCAAAGATACTAACATAAGTCTTTCGTTTCATAACCTCGTTAAAAATGTGAAAATTGAAGAAA
>CALWJB010000011.1 GCA_944380895.1 uncultured Clostridia bacterium
GAATCTTTGCTATTTCTGAATTGATCTCCGCTACAAGAGTTCGATAATGAGAAAGAACTAAGTTTTTGTTCTTGGTTAAACTCTCAAAAATGGATCTCGGCGACATCTCGTCAAAGTCATGTACTCCGACATTCTTCAAAAGATTTGAGGAATAAAAAGCCATATTGGTATGCTCGTTTATTAACTTGTTATAGTCATCAATATTTTTTATTAGAATTTCTAAGATTTGTTTGTCTTTGTATAGAGCATCTTTCTGGGTTGTCCAAGTAGTTATTCCCTCAAAAGAAGTTTGACGAAATCCTTTAAAAATATCTTCTTGGTTTTTGATTATCTCGTCATTCGCAAGTTGCTTTTGTTCTTTGAGAGCTTTATTTAATGCTTCAATACTGCCTTTTTGCTTAATAATTGCATTGCCTTCGGCGGTTCGCCCCTCGACTAATTGAGGGAACATATCTGCAATTTGATTAACAATTTCATTGTATCTTTGATACTCTGTGTTAGTTAATGAAATATTCTCACCAAAGGAATTTACACCTTTTGATAACTTCTCATATTCTTGGGAGATAGTTTGAACATTCTTAGAGTTAACACTAAGTGCTTTCATTTGCTCTTGATAGTTATGAGCAAGTTCGTCTGCACTATCAACCGCGTGTTGCTGTGCATTTCCAAGATTTACAAACCATGTAACAAGACCCTCAATCGCAAGGCTAAGACCCATTGTGAGAGCCGCATTGAGTGCGGTTTCTGCAACAGTTAATGCGATTGTTGAAAGGATAGTCGATTTTGTCGCACTATTTAATGACTTTTGAAGTGAAATAAAATTTTTGATACTAAGCGAAGATGAATCATTGCTTTTAGCGTAATTCTTGGCTGCCTCACTTGCACTTGACATAGTTTTTTCAAATGCCGTAATTTCACTAACACCATGATTAATAGCCGAGATGTAATTTCTCAGTGAATTTTTATCGGTTTCAAGCTGAACCGCAAAAGCTTTGCGACTTTCAAGCTGTGCATTTGTAGTAAAAAGCGTACTAATTTTTTCTTTTAGGTTTTTAGCTTCATTCCACTGCTGTTTTACTAAATCTAATCTTTTTCCTAAGAAACCAAGCGATTTTTCGCCTGTATCTTCATTTTCAAGTAAACTGAAAAAGCCTCCAGACTTACCTAAAAGGCTCATAGATGTTGAAATTGCTGTTAGAATTGTTGGAAGTGTACCAAATGTATCGACCAATTTCTGAATATTTCCAACTCCGACAGTTCCCAAATCAAGAATGAATTTGACAAACCCGCTATCCATTAAGGAGGTAGACAAAGACTGCACACTAGCTTTAATCTGCTCCATTTTTGCGTGAATTGAGTTCATGCTTTTTTCTTGCTCACGCATTGCGGACCCTTGAGAGTTTAGGGAAACATTTACCACATCTTCGGCAGTTTTCATGCTTTTAACTATCGAAGTGATTACATTTGCACGATGTTTTCCGGCAATAAGTTCAATTATGTTTGCTCTTTTAACGTCTGTTAAATCGTCCCATACGGCTGCGATTTCTTTCATTATCTGATACGTTGATTTAAACGTATCAGGGTTCGCCATAATGTTAACTTTGCCATTGGTTAAGTTTAGTAGCTGAGTTTGAAGTCTTGTTACAGACTCTACCATACCTTCGGTGCTTTCGCCGATTTCTTCAAGTTTTCCTTTGGTATTTCTAAGCCTTAAAGAAAGAACTTTTACCGCATTTCCGGCTTCTCTTGGGTCTTGGATTACCTCGTTAGCTGCGGTAATTAATCCTAAAGATTCATCTAAGGTGTTATTTGCGGTTGCCAACGAAGCTGCCGAAACTCTAAGACCTTCAGAAAGTCCGGCACTTGAAATCGAGAATTTATTTCCGACATCATTTAGTTTATCAATAATCTGCATGCTGTCTTTAGCTTCCATTTTGAAAGCTTTCATCGTGGAAATTATATTAGTGGAAGCGGTTCCGATGTCTGTATATGAAACATTTTTAAAAATCGCTGCCGTTTTTGATAAATCAAAAGCATCTTTTAGGTTATATCCATGACGGACAAAATCAGCGGTAGTGTTCATCATTTTGTCAATCGAAGTCCCAAGTTTTACCGCCCAAGTTGAAGAATCTGAAATAAGTTTTTGATATGTTTGGTCGGTTTCATCGGTTACTTTCTTGACGTTAACGAGGGCACTATCAATCGAAAGGATATTGTTATAAATCTCTTTAAGCGAATTAACCGCAAAAATTAGAAAACTTCCGCCAAATATCATACTGGAAAGCTTTCCAAACATACCAAAGATTTTCTCAAAAATCGTTTCGGAAGTGATCCCCATAGCTTTGGCATTTGTCGTAATTTCTTGAAACTGCTTTTTTAAATTTGTAAGTTTGAATTTATCGGCATTTTCAATTTGTTCTTTTACTTTTTCTATCTCGTTTCTGAAAACTTTTGCTGCTTCAGCATTCTGATTTATCCAAGTTTGGATGCGATTAGAAAATGTTTGCTTATCGTAGACTAAATTGGCATTTTGATTTAATTCTCTTTGCAGTTTAATCTGATTGGTAAGCTCTGCATTTACGTTCGAAATGGCTTGCTTTAGTTTTCCGTAGTTTGCAAGTTTTTCGTCATTAGAGCTTGATTTGTATACGTTTTCAAGTCCTGTTTTTAAGTTTTGCACCTTGTCTTGAAGCTCCTTAGAAGGATTGGATAAAGTTTTTAATTTTATCTCCAAAGCTTCGATAGCATACGGCATTTTGGTAATATACCGATTCATGTTCTCTAAAGCGGTATTGGGGGTATCCTTAACCATTGCAGCATTTAAGCCTTGCCATTCTTTTGAGAGCATTGAAAGCAAATGCCTTGCTTGTTCAAGGTTTTTAGTATTTACTGCTTTTTCAAAATATGATATGTTATCAGCATTTAATTTAACACCGGATTTATCAGCCTTGATTTGAAGATTTTCAAAAGATTTTTTGTATTCTAAAAGCTTGTTTTCAAGTTTTTCAGTAGAGATTCTTAGCTTTTCTTGTTTTTCGGTAGCTTTCTCTATGTTTTGCGAATATATGGCATAGTTTTCAGCAAAGCCCATTATAGC
>CALWJB010000012.1 GCA_944380895.1 uncultured Clostridia bacterium
CCTTCCATTTGCACAAATCCCTTATGATTTTCTGTATATCTGCTCTTAATTTGTAATATATCACTTTTCTCCTATATTTTGGTGTGAATACTATGTGATACTTGCATAACCATTTGCTATGTGATAAGCTTTGTGCCATAAACAACACCTTCCCTTTATTTTGGTAGCTTGAACTTCACCATTATACCTGACAAGGTGTTGTTTTACTTAAGTTCTAATCTCACGCGCTTAGCGCGCGGTTTTTGAAGTACGCTCCGCGCACTTCCTTTGGTTAAAACATAACGAAAATCCACCATGACACAAAATCACGGTGGATTAAAAATTTAAATATTATCAAAATTCTTCGCTTAGTACCTATATGTCTATTATATAACGGTAACTTTGACTTGTTGTCTGCCAAACCCCACACATGCGCTACGTGAATTCATAAAAATATCAACAATCGCACTACCGCTCATAAGAGCTCCACCTGTATCTTCGGCCCTATAAACACCTATCAGGCTACCGCTGAGAGAAGTTACTTTGATTTTGCTTCCATATGGTATCTTTTTCGGATTGACCGCAACCGTTACTCCTTGGCAAGGAACTGTCCCTGTAGCTGTACGACTGCCCGGAGTTGCTGTGTAGGCTGTTGCGGAACCAATGAAAGTTTTTCCTTCAGATTTGGCACTCGGCTCACTCTGAGAAGGTCTAGATGCCTCTTCTTTACGCTTATCTTCTTGACAGTTTTCGCTCGTGACTATGACTCTATCAACAGGCTCGGAAACAACCACTGTACTTACGGCTTCCTTGCTGACTTCTTTGCCGTCAACAATAATTTTTCTGTAAACTACACGCTTCAATCCTTTCTTACCCGCAGTGGACATATTCCGGCTATCATCTTTCATAAGATCCGATTTTTTATAAACTGTGTTAAAAGGTATCTCTTCTTCCGCCGTTTCCTCAATATACTCAACCTTATTTAAATTGATCTCCATGCCTTCATATACTTCTGAAAAAGCATCTACATTTAAAACGTCTTCAGAAGAAATATCAACATCAAGGTAGTTAAGCGCATCGGCTACACTGCACTGCGGGACAAAATACTGACCACTTTCACCTCGCACGTTAACTGTTATCATAATAAGCGGCGCAACTATAATGTTCATGTCCGGGAATAACTCATCATCCGGAGAAAAATTAGTACCCTCACTACAGCCAAGATCTATCCCCAATTTTTCTAACGCATCCCTTACCGTTCCGGCTGCCATTTTTACCGTAAAAACATCTTCGCCCCGCTTTACATGAACATCGAATGATTTTTTAACGTTGATGTTGATTTCGTTGTTTTCATCTTCACGCATTACGATATCATGCGGCCCTGCCTCAACGCCAACCTGTGAAAGAATTTTATCGGTATCTTCATTCAGAGTCAGCGTTGAAAGCTTTTCTCCATCAACATCAACATTTACTTTACGGCTAAGATTTCCGGCTGAAACAACGGAAACCGTACCCACAGTCGTCATCAAAAGCAATGATATCGCCTTTTTCAAGTTGGCTTTAATGTCCGACTCAAATTTTTTTATCATATTTTATGTTTACCTCCCTTTGCAAAAGTGGAAAGTTCAAATCAACTTTCAATATGTATGATGTAATGTTGTTGTTTAAATTTGTAATCTCTTACAAACCCTAAAAACTCATCAACGCTATCCAGTCTATTAAACATTTTGCTGTTTGTCAAAAAAATATTTTTTTGAGTTTTGTGAATTTTGACTCTATACAATTTTTTGGTATGTTGTTTTAAACTATTTTTTAAAAATTTAAATTTATTTTTTATGCAAAGTAAACTTGATAAAATTTTATATCATCTTTTCCTTTGTATAAATTCCCGAAATTCAATGTTTACATTTTAGTTACAAAAAATTACATCACAATCTTTCATATCCTATGACAATATCTACTGTTTGTGAATATATTATCTTAGCAACTATTTTTAAACGAAAAATTATCTCGGAGGTATTAACGTGAAAAGCGAAAAACTAACTTCTGCCTCGGTAACCTTTGAATATGGCAACGATATATCACAAACCGTAATTTCAAACCCTACGAATTTCATAAGCGCAGAGTCTATAATTTTGGAAAAATCTTGTCTCTCCGAAAATTATTTTTTAGGAGACAAAATTACATATATTATAAACATAAAAAATAATTCTGATATTCCGCTGTTTAATTTAAAAATAAAAGAGGATATGGGCAAATCCAAAAATACATATAATCCGGATTCATATTCCCCGCTGAAGTATGCAAATATTTTCAAACATTATATAAACGGAAACGAATCTGAGCTTAATGCTCCAAAAATATACTCTGATAAAATTATATTCGAAATCAACTCTCTCCCCGCATTATCTAGCGGAACTATTATATATTCTGCAGAAATCACCGAAACCGCACCGCTTGAAGTAAAATCTTCCATCACAAACAACTCCTCTCTTATTATTCCATCAACCGGAAAAACTTTGACCGCTTCACACACAATAAACGTCAAAGAAATAGCAGATATAAAAACAATTAAACAAATTAAAAATTCATTCAGCGGAGGAATAACATACAGCATTTCTATTTATAATTATGGAAATATACCTGCGAAAAATGTCGTGATTAAAGATAAAATTGAGAGTACATCTTCAAATTTAAATATAAAAATAGGTTCAAAAAGTCTGAGCAGCTCAGATTATTCATTCATCTCAAACGACTTGCAAATACCTTCATATGGTTCTAAATATTCAGTTTCAGTGCCGGAAGCTGAATTTATTAAAGATGAAACATCGGGGAAATTTGGAATTATTCCGGGAACCGTTGAACTAAATATTGATTACAGAGTCTAAATTTTAAAAAAATAGTTCAAAAAATAATGCATTTTGTAAATTTAATACCGCTAAAAATCGGACAAGTTCTATATATTTAACAATTATGAGAAAAAATAATAAAAATCGTTGACTTACTTTTTCAATTAATGTACACTAATTTATATATAAAGTATTAGCGTACGCCCGAGTAGCTTATAGTAGAGCGCTATGTTGTTTAGAAGTGTCGGTGCAAACCCGTCCTGGGGCAAAATTTTTATCCAAAGAGAGGTAAGACTCATGTACGAAGACAAAACACTGACTTGCAAAGAATGTGGAAACGAATTTGTTTTTACCGCAGGCGAACAAGAATTTTATGCTGAAAAAGGTTTTGAAAATGAACCCCAAAGATGTAAAGCTTGCCGTGATGCGCGTAAAAACGCGGCTAAAGCTGATCGTGAAATTTTCACAGCTACTTGCGCACAGTGCGGAGGAGAAGCTAAGGTTCCTTTCAGACCTCGTGAAGATCGTCCTGTTTACTGCAGCGAATGCTTTGCAAAAATGAGAGAAAACGATGAATCATCAAGCGAAGAAGCTTAATAATTGTTAAATTTTCTATCGTTTAAGGCTACGATATATTCGTAGCTTTTTTATATTACTTATTGGGAATGAACAATATGAAAAATAAATTTAAACTTTCTAACAGATTGAATCTTTGCGCCGAAATGGTAACTATCGGCAGCCGAATCACGGATATCGGCACCGATCACGCCTACGTCCCCATTTGGCTCGCTTTAAACAGAAAAATTAAATCTGCGCTCGCTTGCGATATCAGAAACGGTCCACTTAAAAATGCTTCAAAAAATATAGAAAAATATAATCTTTCAGATATAATCAAAACAAGACTCTCAGACGGACTTCTGAATATCTCTGAAAATGAAACCGATGAAATCATAATTGCAGGAATGGGCGGAAATATAATATCAAGCATCATAAGTCGGTGCCACTGGAAGAATAAAAAAAATAAAGCATTTATTCTTCAGCCGATGAAATATGAAGAAAGACTCAGAGAATTTCTTGCCGAAAATGGTTATAAAATGGAAATCGAAAAAGCTGTAATATGTTCGGGGAAAGTCTATACCGCTATGAAAGCCGTGTATGTCGGAATACCGCAAAAAATTGAAAATTATGAAAAATATATCGGAAAATTAGGCGAAAATAATCTATACCCCGCAGCACAATCATACATTAAAAAACAAATTAAAAATTTAAAAAACCATATAAAAGGAGCACAATCTGAAAATTTGTGTTCCCTACAAGATTATTACAGTGAAATAATTGAAAAACTACAAAATTTCTTGATTTAAAGGAGTAGTTATATATGAATAAAATATATGAAATATACGATTACATGAATAAAATCGCACCGTTCAATACGGCTCTCAGCTTTGATAATGTCGGACTTTTGGTTGGCAATTACGATTTATATGTTTCAAAAGTGCTGCTATCTCTCGACATTACAAAATCTGTTTGCGACGAAGCATTAAAACTCGGCGCAAATTTAATAATAAGCCACCACCCTATTATATTCAGACCGCTCAAAAACATAAAATTAAACAGCGTAACTGCAACGCTTATAAAAAGCGACATCTCTGCAATTTGCGCACACACAAATTTAGATGTATCCGAAAAAGGCGTCAATTTTCAGTTAGCCAAAAAAATCAACCTTTCAAAATTATCGAGCTTGGCTTCTGAAGAAAATAATTCTATTGGATTAGTTGGATATTTGGAAAACGAAATGAATGCCAAAGAATTCGCCTCCATGGTCAAAGAAAAGCTCGACTGTAACGGCGTCAGATACACGGCGGTCAATAACAAAATCAAAAAAGTCGCTGTTTGTTCGGGGTCAGGCGGGGGATTTATAGAAAGTGCTCACGAAAAATCTGCTGACGGATTTGTTATTGGCGAAATTAAGCACAGCGATATTCTGAAAGCTAATGAATCAGGAATAACTATAGTGGACGTGGGTCACTATAAAAGTGAAAACGTGGTCATAGAACCTTTGAAAAATATGCTGAGCGAAAAATTCACAGACATCGAGTTTTTTACAAGCCAAACATTTAGCGATGGCGTGAATTATTTATAAATATAGCTAGATCACCAAAAATTTTCGTAAACTCTTGAAATAAAATTTTAGAACAATAATATTCATCATGCAATGTCAGTAATGGATGTATAAAAAATATTAACCACGCTCAATAATTTTTACAGTTTTTAAATTATCAGGTTTAGGTAGCAATAAGTGTTGAATTTCTTGCGTTTAAAGCTCGAAAATATCGCAAAGCACAATGTAAAGAAGCGTTCATCCTTGCCGCTGCCATAGATTCAAAATTTAAACTTCGTCTTGATTTAAATGAATTTATCTACATGTTCACTCTGCACAAATAAGGAGAGGTCATTATTGGAAATCTGACCCCTCCTTATTTTGCTGCTTCTCACTCAGGTGGTAAAAAAATTATAAATATTAAGTTTTTAAAGAACTGATTTCATTTAATACTTAAATTATCCTGACTATACACGCTGAAGCAAGTAATTATGTTTTTTGATGTTTTTTCAATTTTTATATTCTTGATTAAATGTATAAAACAAAAGTCTTATATTAGTACCTTTAACAATGTATTCAGAAATATAATCATTTATTAATTTATTTTCAGTATCGAAATCAAAAAATACATTCAAAAGCTTTGCCGATATATTCCATTAAAAATGGATATAAGATGTTTGGGGAAACTCCAAAAATCTTATACCTATTTCAAAAATTAAAATATTATTAAAAATAAAATTATATTTTTGTAACAACTACTCGAACTGATATTTTTAAGGGTTACAAAAAAATCACTTAAAAACATAACAAAACGCTTAAATTATACTGAATATTCTTATTTTTATATACTAAAGCTTGAAATTCTAGATATAATATGTTATAATATGGTTATAGTAAAATAAAAAAAGCAAAAAGAAATAGAAAGATTATCGGAAGAGAATGTAACAGATGTTGCTGGCAGTAAAAAATGAGTTTGTGACAAAAACTATCGCTTCTCTTGCTTCGCTTTCATTCATTTCTTTTTAGTAGTGCTTTAGGTGCAGAAAAAAGAAAATATGGTAGTTTTCTCAAACATTATCACTTCTCTCTCGAATAAATATGATTGTTTTAAAAATCAGATTTCAAACAAATCCGAAAACTGTGAACAGAACGCTTATAGCTGCGTGAGCAACCGCATTAGTAGCAACAACAGTTGTAGCTTCAGCACTTATTTATAAAAATTCGGACAACTAACTCTTTTCAGCGATAAATAATAGACAATACAAATGATATCCGCAAAAGTAATTACGATGTTAGTAAATTTCCCATCCAAATTAAAGCAGAATCTATAACCTTGAACAATAAATTAAAATGATATATTTATAAAAGAAACACAACAGGAGTACTTGCAGGTAAATATATAATATTTTATTCGGGAATTGGAAGCTCTAACACAGAACAAATTAAAAATATTGTCGCAGATTATATTTTTAAATGAGATACTGATTTAGGTGTAGATTATGGCGGTTTTGGAGAAAGTGGCAAAAAGTATCTAGCGAAAAAATAAGTCAAAGTAGAATATATCCCGATGCGCAAGAAACCTACAATCATGTAGAAAAAGATTTAAGAATAAAAAAATCCGAAATAATAATAATAAATGGCTATTTTTTAGATGGGGAGGATAATGGAAACTAATGTTTCAAAATGGCAAGATAAATTAAGTGACTTAAGTACTTCAAAACTTAATAAAAAATGTATTCCGTGCATAATACATCTGTTTGAAAAACAGATATTCCGCAATAAGACTTTTAGGCACTTTAGGAGGATCTTTATTTGCAGACCAATTTGACTGTTAAAAAGATTATTTAAGCAAGATCCCTATATCTCTCGAGGGGAGTCTACAGACTTATTAAGACTAAGCCAGACAAAATTATATAATTTTTGAAAAGAAGCAAAATTTAAAAATTAACGTTGGCAATGAGAGGCATATGAAAGACAGAGGCGCTCCCGCATAAAACTTTGCACTACCAAACAACAGATAACAACACATTAAATCAAAAAGGAAAATGTATATGTTAAAATTAAATTTCAAAAAAACTAAAATATTGTCTGCAGTGCTTGTGCTTTCTACATTTGGTACTATAGCGAATGTGCCAAATGTTTCGGCGGTAAAACGTAATAGCTTTAAAAGTAAGCCCTCATCTTTTACTGAAAAAATTAAATCCGAAACTAAAAAATTCAAAAAAGAACATCCCAAACTTTTAAATGCCGGAATAGGCATAGGCGGCGCTATTCTTGGAGTTGGCATACATGCGCTTGGCAATAAAATTGCTCAGGAACTTTTAATAGGTATAGGAGGCACTATCCCTGGAGCTGACACATATGCGCCGCATGGAAATAGAAGTTCTCAAGAAGTCTATCTAAGAGATGTACCAACAGTAGTAGATAATATGTCGGACAAACAAATACAAGCAAAACTCAAAAATCAAATCGAAATATTTAAAAATCGTGATAGAAGTGTTTTTGTAATTGAAAACGAACTTATAAAAAAGGCACACCCAAGATTATTATTAATTATATTAATGAAAATAAATAATCTTTTTGAAAAATACCCTGTTTTTACAAAGAAATTAATAGAAACCAAAAAATTTAAAAATGCAACTTTTAGCTTAGGGCTCATCGGAGAAACACACCTTAACGACTACAACGGAGTAGAAAAATATTTACGTGTACTGGCGGGTACTAATGTTAAAGGAGTATATTTTAACGGGTTTTTTTTGTCACATTTTAAAATATCTCTTGCCTTAGGTAAAATGGGAACTGATTCAAAATTCAATCCTCCGGTTGAACCTAATCAAATGATAGAACGTTTGATTACACACGAAATGGGCCACGTATTGCAACAGTTAATAACAGATATTTACTTCAAAGAAAAAATGCATAGTAGCACTCAGGATTATCCGCGCATATATACAGAAGTAGCTACAAATATGAAAAAGGGTATCATGGAGATTGTAAAAGAAAAATATTCACACGAGTCTGAAATAATAAGCAGATATGGAGAAACCAATGCATTTGAATGGTTTGCAGAAGCTTTTGCACATATGGAATGTTGCAACAACCCAAATCCTATCGGACTTGCAACAAAGGATTACATAGAGAAGTTATTTAAAAAAAATCTAATGTTTTAGCTGAGAAAAAACTTTTTTGAAGTGACGTTATATAAATGATTTTCTTTCACTGAATTTCGCTGTTATTTTATTATTTAGTATTCACTCTGTTTTTGAAATTAAAATGAACCCTTCTTGTTAAATTTTTTTGTCTAATCTTTTTGATTCACTTAATTTCAAATGTAAGGAGTGAATATTTTTATTCAGTATTTTGCGCCGATTTTTCAAAATATTTGCTGTTAATTTGCTCGATTATAACCGCAATAGATCCGTCTCCCGTTACATTACATGCTGTACCAAATCCATCTTGTGCAACATGAAGAGCTACAATCATCCCTATCATGCCTTCGGTAAAACCGAGAGAACTTTTCAGCACCGGAATTATGGCAAAAATTGTACCACACGGAACTCCCGGCGCAGCAACCATAATGATACCGAGAATTAAAATAAATGGTAATATTTCTCCAAATGAAATATCTTCGTTATTCAGCATAGCCACAGCTAACACATTAGCTGTTATGGATATTGCACTGCCTGTAAGATGTATAGTCGAGCAAAGCGGGAGTATAAAATTGGCTATTTTCTTTGAAACTCCGTTATTTTCTGCACAATCTATTGAAAACGGAATTACTGCCACCGACGACTGCGTTGCCAATGACATTACATATGCAGGAATGATATTTTTTAAAAGTTTAAACACGTTTTTTTTAGAAATAATAGACGCTACAATATATTGAAACAGTAAAATTGCAATGTGCATACAAATTATGACTGCAACTAATTTAGAAAAATTGAAAAGTATATTTATTATCTTACCTCTTGAGCTTATTTTGGCAAATACGCCCATTATGTAAAAAGGTATTACCGGAATCATAATTTTTTGAACCGTTAAATCAACAATATCATGAAATTCATCGAAAAAATTTCTAAGGCAATTACCCCTGATTTTCGAAATCCCTACCCCTATTATAAATGCAAGAATTATTGCAGTAGTTACGTCCATTAACGGAGGAATGTTTATGCTGAAATTTGAGCTAAACTTAAATTCAAAATCTCCGTTATCTATACTTTGGATACCTAAAAGCACAGGAAGTACATTCTTTGAAACAAAATATGAACATATTGCACCTATAATCATAAAAACATACGATAAACCCAGCGCTACCGATAATAATTTCCCGGAAGAATTTTTAAGAGTGCTTATTCCGCTGACTACAAAACCTATAACTATAAGCGGAACTAAAAAGCCAATCAAATTTTGCAAAAAATTACTTATCTCAATGAAAAATACCGACACGCTCTGAGGCAAATATACTCCCACACAAATCCCGATGGCAATAGAAAAAATAATTTTAACAAACAAAGCATATTTTTTCAATTTCTCAATCATATATCTATCATTCCCCTAAAAAATAAATCTTTTGAATTATATTATTCAAAAAGAGATAAATTGTCAAATATTTATTATAAAAACACAAGTAAAATTTATAATTATTTTCGTTTTTATAATTGAATTTTAATTCGGTTTGTGTTATAATTAATTTAAATTAAAATTCGGAAAGGAAAAACCAATGAAAAAATTTTTATCCGTACTTTTGTCATGTACGCTGTTTTGTAATAACATTTCTGCCACAGAAAAAACCAACACCGATGTAATGAAAAATATTAAATCCGCACAAATTACTAACAAATTACCATTTAAATATAAATTACTGGCAGTGCTGGGTTCATTGGGAGGTCTCATAAGTCTGGCAACGATATCAGGGGCCGTTTACTATGCGCACTCGAATAACAAAAACAATACTTCGAAATCTAAACCTCCGGTTCCCGAAACAATCACTCCGGTGTCGCCTACGGAAAGTGAGCATCCGAAACCGGAACCTGCAACGACTTCATTGCCGCAACCAAATACAACACGTGCCAGATCGAAACGGCGCTTTAAACTCACGCCCAAGCTGCAACAACAATTTAATAGCAGTATAGGATTATTCCGCGAGATCCTGGATAACTCTATGTTGTATATCACCGAAGCTCTTGCCTCTGAAAGGGGTACATACGCATCATATAATGAAGTGAAAAAATTAAATGCACTAGCCGCTAAAAAAGGCATTACACTTCCTATTCAAGACGTTCCTCCTGAATCTGACCGTGCTGAAATGGAGGAAATGAAAAATTTAATTAGCAAGTTGCGCAAACAACTTGATGAATTTACACCTGAGGAATGGTTTTCAGAAAATTCACAATCAGTACACGAATTTTCAGAACCGATCGATCACTTATCTTCTGTACCCAGAACCAAAAAGATAAAATGGCAAGCAGAAGAACTTAAGTGGCAAAATTTAATAATAAAATTAAAACAAGAGCTGGGCGAAAACTGTGCGGAACCGTTAACTAAATTATTAGCCCCTGTTATCGATTCTCACAGGCGTATGCCGGAACCAAAAGGTACTATCCAACCTGATGGCGGTCACGTAGTAATGGACCTCAATCAATTCCGGAATTATATGGCTACGCTCCCTACACAATCAATACATATACTTTTTCGCGGAACACATTTTAAAAATGATCTAGAAGCTGAAGAATATCGTAAAGCTTTTATAAACGAAGGACTTTTAGTATCTACCGGAGGCAAAAAAACTACGGGGCACGACTCGTGCGCAGGGAAAGCCTCTGGCCACGCTGTGTACCTAAGCCGCGATCTTAATCAGGCGTTGGCCCATACCTATAATGTCGATTGGGGAAAGGATGGAATTATATTACATACATACCCGGTAAACTGCTTGACATTGGCCGCATTGATGCCGGACTGCCCCGGGGGTTTTGACTATATGAATTATGGTAATAAGAATCAAGGTGAATATACCGGATACCCAAAAGCAAACAGATACTTTTTGTTGTGTAGCAATTTTTTCACTTTCAAGCATATTATTGAATCCGATAATATGCATAAACTTACTGACTATTGTTTCGACCCAAAAATCGACGAGGATAAAGTTATACGTGACCTGCAAATCTATCTCCTAAAAGCGGGAATAATAATAATTGAAAACAAGGGCCTATGTATCGGGCAAGTTAATATTCCTGAAGCAGACCGCTTGTTAGCAAAATTTGGCCAACCATTGACATAAAAATCTACTTATATATATCAGAAATTTCAGTGTTAATTGTTAAGTATTCTTTTTTTGTCATCTTTAACTTTATGCAAAGCAAACTCTATGATCTCTTGGCGTGACGACTTCGAAACCACGCGAAACGCAAGTAATAAACATCTTTCTTCATTATCCAAATCTCCAAACTTAAGCATATCAGAATCAACATCTGCCACACCTAATCCGCTATCTTTGCACTTCCCCGAATTATACTCATTTTCCAAAATATCTGAATAATGAACTCTGAATATATTAGATAGCTTCATAACAGTGTTTATGTCAGGTTTAATTCTCCCCAGCTCATAATAACAGTAAGTGGACCGATTCACTCCAAGCAAATCGGCCACTTGTTTCTGTGTATATCCTCGTTTACGTCTGAGATCCTTTATAGTATCAGAAATAATAGTTTTATGCCTCCTATACATTTTGGAACATTATAACATTCTTTAAAGATTTTTTCAACCCTTTTTTTATAAAATTATTCTTTATCAGCATCTCTATTGTTTTTCTTGCGCTTTATGAAGAAATAAATCATAAGACTTATAAAAATTAAAATCATAAGAACAAGCACCAATCTGAGAGCGCTGCTGGTTGAAGTCATTTTATTATTCCTGCTCTTGAACTTTTCATCAATATTTTCTGAAACATTATCTCCTTCGCCCGAATCACTAATTAAATTATTATTATCCCCATCACCGGAACTCGATCCGGTAACTCTATTCGTGTTGTTTCCGAAAATCGATGCAGCAAAATTGGATATTGCATCCAAATTAGCATCCGCTGCGTCTAAAAGCGAAGAACGTCCCGGAGTTGAACTCCGATTCGCAATTATTCCCATGGGGCTGAATGAATCCGCTTGGAATGTGGTAATTTCGTTATTTATTGAAGCATTTATAAATTCAATCTTTCCACTATTTTTTTCGTGTATAGCTGTCGGATTTTCAAAATATGTCATATCCGGGGTAGGCAGTGTGATAACAACACTTTGACCTTCGGGAAGCGTATATCGACTATCGGTCAAGGTATTCCACAAATAAACATTATAAAGCGAAAGAATATATTCAGAATTCAGCTTTTTATAAATTCTTCCGCAAACGTCGGTGTCATCGGTTATGGGAATTGCATAAAGCTTTATATACCAATCAACTCCGCTAATAGTTACGTCATTGCTGATATGGTTAAAACTCTTTACCTGTTCTTGCAACGCCTCAAGCTTATCTATATTTCCTATCAAAGCTTTCTCAGCGTCCGATAACGCTTCATACTCCTTAAAAGCCTCTATAACATCGTCAACATCGCTCAGGCTATCCAGTCTATCCGGCAAATTGTTAATTTCGTTAACAAGTTCACTTGAATCGTTCATTTCAATTCCAATTACTGTTACAGTTTTGCTTTCCGTTATTGCCGAAATAGTATAAAAACCATTTTCATCGCAGGTCATGGGAGTATCGCCAAGCATAACTGTTATGTCAGACCCGACGTAAGCCGGATAAAGATCTACTTTAAATGAAAAATCAGCGTGATCTTCAACTTGATTATCTCCCGTTATTACCCTGCCCGAAGAATCATAATAATCTATTCCTTCTGCACCTGTCAAAATAACAGTGTAAGTATTTCTCCTTACGTTGCCTACCTTTATTGTAATATCTTCAGAAACATTCTGTATAACATATCTGCCCGATGCAATCTTCTGCACTGAACTTTGCGAACTTTTTCCATCATTTACAATTATGGTCATTCCGGAAAAAGAATCATCATACTCATCGCTCAGAGAAATAGAAAATTCAAAATTGTATCCGTGTCTTATCTTAGCGGTACCCCTTATGACATTGTCCACATCATTACGATAAGTTACACCGTCCACCGGAACTAATGTAATTGTATATATTATGTCTTCCACGTTTTCGACACTTATTGAACATGATTGTGTAAGATTCTTTATTTCGTATATACCGTCACTTGGATTTTGAAAACTTTCGGCATGACCGTCTGAATATCTTGCATAAACAATAGAATTCTGTCCCATAGTATAACCCGTGTTTGGCTGAACTCTAAACCTAAAACTACCACCGTGAGGAATGTATTTGGTACTTTCACTAAGATCGCTGCCATCTTCATTCTTATATGTTGCTCTGGGGTTTGATATAAAAGTTAACGAATATTCATTCAGCTTAGCCCCACTTACTTTTATATAACCTTCATTAATAGTAATATTGTTGAGTGTATATCTACCATTAATCCTGCTTAGAACTTCAATTTGTTCGTTATTTTTATTATAAAATGCAACCGTTATTTCAGACTGATCGCATTCTCCGGGAAGAGTAACTTCAAAGGTTATGCCCTGACCGTAAAAGACGGTTATTTTTCCTTCAACACTGGAACCGTTATAGATATATCCGCATTGACCTAAGTTATTTTCAAGATTTTTATCAAACCCTACCTGCAACTGAGCCACGCGAATATCCCCAGTTATTGTAATTGAACGTGTGGTAAGAACTCCGGATATAGTAAATACGTAGTAAGAACCATTTTCGCCGTCACTTTTTAATTCATATCTCAGATTGCTTTCGCTATCAGAACTAAAAGCTTCACCATTTGCTTTTAATGCCAAAGTGGAAATATCATAGCCTTCACTGCACTGGGCCGCAAACGAAAAATTTTTGCCATTAGAAATAGTCACTGTGCCTTGAATAAGATCGCCGAGTTTAGTGTTTTTGTTTCCGTTTTCATCTTCATCTTCATCTTCTATAACCGAATAATACTTAACTCCTTCCACCGCATTAAACTTCACAGTCGGAGCAGCATCAGCAGGTTCTTCACAAATCACTTCCGGCGACTCGAAATTCCCGGCTAAACTAGGCTTTACTTCAAAAAAAACTTCATTAAAACCAGTCGATTTTCTACTATTCACATCAACGCTGTTTCCGGTAACAAGATTCTGATCAAAAACTCTATTGAAATCAGGGTAATATACAACAAATTGTGCAGAATTTTTGGAATCAATCTGAATAAAATCTTCCAATTTAGAATCGTCGGGAGCCGTTGCAATAGGACTATCTGAGTTAAATTTTAATTCGCCACTTTCTGTGCTTTCTACAGAATATAGCTCAGCTTTTGGACAAAGCTTAAACAACACATTCGACAAACCATCCAATTGAATACCGCTTATTTCAAAATCAACTGTTTTTCTATGCTTGGCACCGCTACAGTCCGCATTTAATGAAAAAGTAAGTTTTTTACTCTCGCGTGTATTACTGATTTCATCCTCAGCAACAGCAGCACCGCCTTCATTCACATCAAGATCGACGCTCGCACCGGAAAGTTTAGCATAAGCATCACCTTCGATTATCAAAGTGTATTCTATTTCGTCATATGGAACTGCGGTTACACTACTTGTAAGCCCGGTGACGATACCGTTATTTTCATTTCTTTGAAGTTCGATCTCGTTATTTACATCCGGATCCGAACTCGAAACATCCCCTTTATAAAGCTTTATGCCGTTTAAAGTTTTTTCTTTGTATTCATCGAGAACGATACCTTTCAAAAATGAGCAATCTATCGAAAAATTAACGTCAGCTGTTTTCCATTCAAGCAAATCTGAAGGAATTATAATCGTGCATTCCGAAGTGCTGTGCGGAATAGTCAAAGTAATTGACGTATCGCTAGTTCTTATGCATTCCAAGCTTTCAAGATCTGTATTCGCTTCTCGAATCTTCTCCTCTATCTCCGCTGAGTTGCTAATAAAGGTTTTCCGGTCGTTGGTTAGTTCAATTTCTATTTTAAATTCTCCATCAAGTGCTAAATTTTTAATAATTGTAATAGTTTGTTCATTCCAAGTTCCTTCAGAAAGTTTCAGCTCATCTTCTCTCAACCCATCAAGCTTAAATGTTATATCGTACCGCTTTTTGACATTATCTATAATTATCTCATTATTCTGAATCGAAGTTAAAACCTTTAATTCTTCTCCATTTAAAATAGATGTATAACCGCTATTATTACAACTATAAGTGGCATCTCCCACATAGTAACCGCTCTTTGCTTCTATTTCGTAGCTACCCGAAAATTCGTTATCATCCAAGGTTACTCTGGTATCTGCAATTGTCCATTCGTCAAGATAATTACTTCCATCTTCTGACGGTTTCAAATTCATTGATACTAAATCGGTCAATTTGTAATTGGAATTTTTGTAACTATACGTGTTTGTGTACGGTGTATAGCGCCGATTACCGATGTTTATAGTTGCGGTATCCGGGGCGGGCTTATATATGTTTATGGAAAAAGTTAATGTTTTGTTGTCGCCAGATAAACTTGGAGCTTTTCCTTCTTCAGTTGCTACAGTAACTCCGTCGGTACCTCCAGACAACTGTACCGAAGCTTCCTCAAATTCATAATGTTCGTTAGCTGTAACTGCAAAAGTTATCTCTTTGCTGTCGCCCTCAATTTCATCTGCATTATAAATCAGCTTCCAAGCACCTTTATTGGTATCACCAGAATTAATAATTGTTCCAAATTCAGGGCTCTCAGGTTCAAAATCAAATTTATAATTATTGCGGAAATTATCATTGGTCCATGATGTTTCGCCGGAATTTGCTTCTGAAGCAAAATATATAACATTACTTCCATAAAAAATAAACTCTAAATCCCGAG
>CALWJB010000013.1 GCA_944380895.1 uncultured Clostridia bacterium
GAAACAGGTCTTGACGAGCCATTTCAGGTTATTATTCCAAACCTTAAATGGACTTCAAATCTTGAGCTTGGATTTAGTGCTGAGGGCGACCCCTCAACAACATCATTTGAGTGTGAAATCATGCGTGAAAGCGGAAGCTCAACTATGATTGAAATGATAAAATATGATTAGCAAATATAACGTAGATAATTCGGCACTCGGAAAGTTAAAACGAACCTTTGACGGAATTCTTTTTGATAGTTTATTAGAGTGTCGATTTTACAAAGAAGTTATAATTCCAAAAATAAAATCAGGCGAAATAAAGAACGTAAACAGGCAGGTAAAATACGAACTCTTGCCTTCGTTCGTTTATAAGAATAGAAAAATTCAAGCAATTAATTACATCAGTGATTTTGATATATCTTACAGTAATGGCAATTTTGAAGTCGTTGATGTAAAAGGTTTTGTAAAGCCGATTGATAAAATAAAATCCAAAATGTTTAAGCATAAATATCCCGACTTAAACCTAAAGTTTGTTGGATATACAAAAGAACTTGGTTGGCACGAAAAATAGGAGGAATTAATTATGGATATAAAAGAATTAGAAAATTTAGTTTTAGAAAATAGCGAAGAAATAATTGAATTTGAAAATTACAAAATAAAGTTTAATCCCACTTTATCTTTTGAAAAATTAAGTTTAGTAAGCGATAAGATTTCTGATGAAGTAATAAACAACAAAGGTGTGTATTTCCCCTCCCTTGCAAATGTTTTAATCTTTTATTTTCTGACTTTAAATATGACAGATTTACCGCTAAAACAGGGTGAAACCATTGACCTTGATTTTACGTATAACTTAATGATTTCAAAGCTTGGAGAAATGCTTTTTGATAAGTTTGCGGCTACTAAAGCATATAAAACGCTAAAGAAACAAATAGACAAACAAATTCAGTTTAAAAAAGAGTGTTATCTCAGAAAAATATCAAAAGATAAAACACTTGAAAACCTTGATAAGCTCATAAAAAAGATAACCGAAGTAATTGAAAATCAAAAGCACTTGATGTCATCTGAAACAGTTAAAAAACTTGAAAAAATTTCTAAGAATTTAAGTGCCAAGAATGAAGGTTAAAAGCTTAAAAGAACTTAGAAAAATCGTAGAAAAAGCGATTGACGATTCACTTGAAAATGAAGTCTTTGAAGCTACAAGAAGCGAGGAAATAAAATCCATTGGAACTGATGTTTTTGATGTTTACACTCCTAAAATTTACGAAAGACGTGCATTTGGCGGAATTAATGATGAAAAAAATATCGTTCATGATGAAGTGAAAAACGGCACTATCAAAATCGAGAACATCACAGAATTTAATCTGGGATATGAAACTGAAAACAAAGGACCCGAACTTGCGGTTTTAATTGAATATGGTCATGGTGGCAAAAACTATTATTATGATTATCCTTCGTCAGATGATTTTTGCGATCCAAGACCTTTCATAGCGAACACGATAAAAAGACTAAAAAAATCAGGCAAACACAAAGAAGCTCTTAAAAATGGGCTTAAAAGAAACAATATAAATATAAAAATAAAATAGCAAGGTGGTGAAATTATGGACGATGAATTAAAAATAGTAATCAAAGCGGTTTTAGATGATAATACAGAAAAAGACTTAAATAGTCAACTTAAAAACATTAATTTAGACCCTATTTCACCTGAAATAAAGTTAAAAGCAAACACATCAAAAGCTAAGAAAACAGTAGAAAAAACCATAAAAGATGTACAAGAAAGCGTAGCAAAAAAAGCAAGGCAAAACCCTGTCGCACGTAACATTTTCAAAGAATTTGGAATAAAAGATAAGCTTGATAAAGAGAAAATTACTTCGGCGGTACAATACTATCAAAATGCTCTTAAGGTCGGAAACAAAGATGAAATAGTAAAAAGCTATGACAATTTATTTGCTGCCATTAAAGGTAGCTTTTTTAAATTCACTAAATCATTATACGACCATGAGCAAGAATTTTTAGATTATTTTAAAACCCAAAAAATATATATTACGCCGAACATTAAAAGTGATTTGGGTAAAGGTAATTACAAGTATTATCGCCAAAATTTGATTGGTAAAATAACAACTAAATCGAAAGGGCTTTCATCGCCAGACGTTTTATACGATGAGGTTTATAATGCCGTTGGTGGCGGTCTTATTCCATCCCCCGATAAAGTTTTAAATGAAAGTGATAGATTTCAGATTATAGCCGATAAAATCATAGAGCTTAGAGCGAAAGCTAAGCAGACTTATGATGAGGGAGATATTTCCTTGAATTTCGGTGCAGATAACGAAATAAAGGAACATTTAAACGATATAATAAATGCTTCTAAAACCGCTAAAAAAAGTATTAAAAAAACTATAAATGAGAGTTTAGAAGAAAGCTTAGAAAACACAAAACCTATTATTCAAAAAATAAAATTAAAACTAGTGGATATGTCCGACCCTCAATGGAGAAGTATAATTGAAAATGCTCCTTTTGACATAAATGAAAAGCCAAAACGAAGTATAAAAGTTCCATTTCAAATTGATATGGATAACCCTGATGAAGTCAAAAATAAAATGGAAAGAATTGTTGCTGAGTTTACGAAAAACAAGGGTAAATTAGTTGATTATAAAATTAGCACGATAAGCGGTTTTGATGAAAAAACAAATGACAAGGTTGAACGATTGTCTGCTGCGGTAATTAAATATAAAAATGAGCTTGGTGAAACTATTACCAAACAGCTTCAATGGCAAAAACTTGGCGAAAAAATAGATGAAAACGGCGAAAAGAAAGCCGTAATGGGATTTGCCGAAAATTATGCCATATACGCTCAGAACATCGAAAAAGCTATCGAAAAACAGGAAAAGCTAAGAATCTCAACAGAAAAACTCGAAAACAAGCTTGTAGAATACAGAAAATCTTTTGAAAATCTTCAAATTAAAGCTGATAAATCCGGTGTTAAGTTAAACCCCGATAATATATCATCTTTCGAAAAAGCAATAAATAACAAAGACCTTGAACAAGCAAGGCACTTACTTTCGATGCTATCTAAAGAGTGGCAAGGTTTAAATGCTGCGATGGTTAAAGATACACCGAACACAGCTTTAGAGAACATGAATCGGTATATTACCAAAATGCCGTATGCTATCGAGGCTTTAGAAATAAAGCTAAAAACTTTATCAAACCCTTCAAAAGAGCTTCAGAATAAAGTTCAAAGCTTAAAAACAGGGCTGGAAAACGTATATAAATCAAGCTCTAATGACGAAAAACTCGCAAATTACGGAAAACTAAAGCAAGCAATAACCAATGTAAACGCAGAGCTTACCAATCAGATTAAACTGCAAAGAGAATTAAATCAAAATGCTAATTTAGTCTATGATAAACAAACATTTTCTAATCGCATCCAAACTTGGATAAATCAGAATGCAGAAGCAGCGAAAGTTTTTAGGAATGAAATTGAGAAAGTAAAAGAGCAAATCGAAAATGCCGACAAATTCAAACTTACAAATTTAAAAAAGCAGTTTCAAGAAATTACGACAAATGCCAAAGCTATGGGGATCACTTCCGAAACTATTTTCGAGAAAATCTTCGGTATGTTTGGAAAGCTTTCCAGTATGATATTCGGCGGTAGTTTTTTAATCTTTGCGGTTAATTCTTTAAAAGAGATTTATAGTAATATTCTTTCGATTGACAGTGCGTTGGTGAATGTCAAGAAAGTAACCGATGAAACCGACCAAACATATCAAAAACTTATTTCTGATTCTTCAACTTGGGCGGTAAAACTTGGTACTTCGATTGACAAGATGATGAACACCACCGCTGACTTTGTCCGTCATGGTTATAATCTCAAAGATGCTTTTGATTTATCAAAAACAGCAGCAATTTTCAAAAATGTTTCATATACAGACATCGGCACGGCTTCCACCAACATTATTTCAACTATGAAAGCGTATAAGTTGGAAGCTAAAGACAGCATGAACATTATTGATAAACTCAATGATGTCGGAAATAAATTCTCAATTTCAAGTGCCGGGCTTTCCGAAGGTCTT
>CALWJB010000014.1 GCA_944380895.1 uncultured Clostridia bacterium
AAAAAAATCGAACAAAAACCGGATTATGGTTGGCAGTAGAACGATATTCACAAAATATAAAGGGTTTCTTTTTTGGGGCTAGAGATAATTCTGCTTTTGAAAATCTGTCTAAAAATATCGAACATATAGATGCAAAAATCTACGCTACAGATGCCCGGGATTCGTATAACTTAATAAACCCTAAAAAGCATATTACCGGCAAATCAAACACCTATACTGTATAACGCACCAACCGACTTTTACGATATTATTTAGCTCGTTTCTCCCGTAAAACTTACTCAGTTTCTAAATCTTTAGATATGATTTTTTGTTTTCTTTATCTCTTTTGCTCTCGTCATCTCTTTTCATCTATCTTTTTTTAGATCTGCCAAAAATTTATTGAGTAATCTTGAATTTTATTCCCGAATATGATACAATATAAACTGTGAAGTAGACGATTACGTTATGGAGGAATTTGATTTGGGTATACGAAATATAGTTTTGGAAGGAGACCCACTTTTATGTAAGAAATGTAGGGAAGTCGAGAAATTTGATGATAGACTTTCAAATTTAATAGACGATATGATAAATACGATGAACAAAGCGGAAGGAGTAGGATTAGCAGCGCCGCAAGTGGGTGTTCTCAGGCGTGTTGCGGTAGTGAATGTGGGCGACGGGAATATTGAACTTGTCAATCCGGTTATAGTAGATTCGAGCGGAGAACAAAGAGAAGAGGAAGGTTGTCTTTCTTGCCCGGGTCAGTACGCAGTAACGCTTCGGCCGATGTTTGTGACTGTTGAAGCTTTCGATAGGTTTGGCAAAAAGGTCAAGTATATGGGGAAAGCGCTTAAAGCTAGAGCTTTTTGTCATGAAATAGACCATTTAGATGGAATACTTTTTAAATCACGCACGGTTTAATGTTTTGTAGTGAACTGGAAGACTTATGTAAAATGTTGCCTATTATTATAATCTTAATGATTGTAAATAATATCATTTTTAATAAAAAATCACGCCCAAGAGAAGTGTAATAACTTTTTATGTTGTTTGAATATAATTTTAGGTATCAGAGACTTTTGATTTAGTCTTTATAGGTTATAATTATTTTAAATATTAAATTATTTGAGAATGAGTCCTTTATTTTGCCGGGCTCATTCCGTTTAGTTTAGGAGAAATTTTTTATTTTAAATCTAAATTATTATTAATTATTTTTAAAATAGTATTTTCATTTTTCAATATTTTAAATCTATGCAATCAAAAGCGTGGCATATTTTTAGTGAGGGATAACTGCTTGGATTTTATTCATATTTTTTCATTTAAAGTGTTAATATGGCAATGACTTTGTAAAATGCTTTCCGGGAATACGATTTTAATATTTTGCTGATTGTAATAAGCGATTAAATCATACACCGCCAAGTGATATTTGTGTGCATTTTCTATATATTTTACATATATTAGAAGTTTAAGCTCGTTTATCTCTATAATTTTTTGTACCGAAATTTTTGAATTTGTTTACTTTGGATTTTTATATAACATTTTATATTTTTTGGATATTTTGTTAAATATTTAATAGCAAAAATCTCCTCAAATTATATGGCGTCACTTATCCGGCGTTATTTGTATTGTTTTTCTTAATTAATATTTTTCTTTATTACTCAAAAAGAATTTTATTAAATTTGTGTGAATCGACCATAACTTTTTGATATATGCGCGAAATGGTTAAGAATAACTCTGATTTTCGCACAAGACTTTTATAATTTTTTATATTTGCGATTTTAGCGATATTATTGTTTATTTTTTGTCAAACGACGGATTAAACGCATAGAAATTTTTACTGTTGAGTTTATCTGTGCAGATACGCAATCCTTCGCCAAATCTTTGGTAGTGTACGATTTCTCTGGCTCTTAAAAACCTTATTGCATCTTTAACGTCGGGATCATCGCAAAACCTAAGAATATTATCATAAGTTGTGCGGGCTTTTTGTTCTGCCGCCAAGTCCTCGTGAAGATCGGTTATGGGATCACCTTTTACAGCTATACTTGATGCCGTAAACGGTTGACCGCTTGCTGAGGTAGGATATATTCCGGTTGTATGATCGACGAAATAATCTTCAAATCCGGCCTTTTTAATTTCTTCCGGTGTGAGATTTTTTGTCAGCTGATAAACGATTGCTCCTATCATTTCCAGATGCCCAAGTTCTTCTGTGCCTATATCTGTTAAAATTGCCTTAAGTTCAGGGTAAGGCATAGAAAATCTTTGGCTTAGATATCTGAGTGACGCGCCGAGCTCACCGTCCGGACCACCATATTGAGTTATTATCATTTTTGCCAATTTAGGGTTTGTATTTTTTATTTTTATAGGATATTGTAATTTTTTTTCATATACCCACATCAGCACTCATCTCCTTCACAGTTATTCCAGGGCCACGGATCAGCAATCCATCTCCACTGATTTTTTTCTTTGTTATCGAGTGTCAGAGGACCATATAAAGATTCAAATTCTTTTCTTAAATTTGCGCTTTTTTCACGATACGTATTTAATTTTTCGTTTATTTCATCATCATCGGGGTGAGTATCCATATAAAGATTTAATTCCACTATAGCAAAATCGATTGCTGCTATGCGTTTTAGAAGTAATTCGCGTTTTGACATTATTCATCGTCTCCTTTGTATCCCTTTGGCATAAAAGCTTTATGTAAGTCAGGGAAGAGAGTACCTGCGCAAATACCTTTTTCCGGGTTATATATATTTTCTGCCCCGTCTATTTGATAGGGGACATACGCCATAGTTACTTGCGGATCATCGGGAAGTGGTGTGATGCCATATTCCGCTGCTTTCATGAAGAAAACTTTATTGTTCATATTTTTGTTTCTCCTTTTTTAAAATTAATATTTGATACGATACATAATATGATTTTTGAAAAAAGTTGTTAATTAGTGGTTTTAGGTGTTTCATGGCAGATACTAGATTTTTTGCTTTTTTTGCTTTTTTTTGATATACTTTAGTCATTAAAAGAAAAATTCGATATTAGTGCGAAATTTTTGCGTTTGAGGAGGAAATATAGATGGTTGATTATGGATTAAAGGATAGAGTTGCTATAATTACAGGAGCAAACAACCCACAGGGCATTGGAGCAACGACAG
>CALWJB010000015.1 GCA_944380895.1 uncultured Clostridia bacterium
ATTTTTACTTCTGAAACAAAAAATTCAAATATTGTTCTTACAGATTATGAAATTTTAACTTCGTATAACGGATTCAAAAATACAGACTTTAATTTTCCAAACAGCACAGCCTATATGTATATAGAGGTTCAAACTGAATCGGGAAATATATCAGATAACTTTAGTATTACTGTTGGCGGTACAGGATGGGTCAAAAATGGAAGCACGTGGAATCGATGTGTTCAATATAAGTTAGATTTAGGAAAACCGTGCATAATGTACACAAATATCGGTGGAGCTTGGAAAAGAGGTCAGCCTTAGAAACGGAGTGATGAAAAATGTCAAAAGAAAATATACCTGAATTTATGTTGCAATTTTGGAAAGACAGTCCTACAGTTTACACGAAAGACGACATCATTCATTTAGAGCCATTTAGTGAAAACGCCGTATTTTTAAAATACTTAGCTTTGAATGACTCAAGTGGGATGGAATACCGAGGGTTTATAACGTCTGACGGAAAGAACTTTATAACTTCAGACGATCTTATTTTTAAAGTAAAAGACTAAAAAGGAGTGAAAAAATGGCAGAATATAAATCTATACACAAAGGTGAAGAAATAGATGAAGCTGTGACAAGAGCGTTTAATTTATCGGAAACTACGGGGCTTAATTCAAATAAAATAATGAGTCAAAAAGCTGTTACACAGGAACTTCAAAATAAAGTAGATAAAGTTGAAGGGAAAGGATTATCCAGTAGCGATTTTACAGACGAAGAAAAACTAAAACTTTCAAGCATTGAAACAGGTGCAAATAAAACTATTGTAGTGCAAGACCTAGGAAATTCTGAGAGTAAAGTTTTAAGTCAGAATGCAAGCTCAAATTTATTTGCTATTAACAATCATACCCATTTAGCTAAAGACATCGAATCAAAAGAAAACATAACTGGCGAATTTTCAACTATGACACCAAGTTCAAAAAGAATAAAAGCATATGGTGGAGTATATAAAAACAATATTTATTTTTTTCCAGATTATTATGCTACATCGTACTCTTATGCTACAGAAAATGATTTAATATCTGGAAATTTAACAAGCGTAATTGTAAATGAAAGTAACAGCAATTTATATCTTGCGGATAATACAGACAGCGAAACTCAAATTTATATGGTTTCGGGTATGTTGAACTCCGGCAGCCCGAATACTTCTATGGTTTACTCTATAGATACCAATAGTCCGGGAGAATTTACGAAGCTTACATTCCCCGAAACTGAGTATGTCCCCAAAGGTATGAAATATTTTAAAGGTGCAATACTTCTGTTTCTAAACAATGGAGATATTTTTAAAAGCGATAATAACGGAGAAACGTGGAGCAAACTTAAAAATTTAAAAACAGACCTAAATATAGATATCAACGGGATTTACAATATTTCGATAATAGAAGATACTTTATATATCTGCGGAAGCAAATATAGCGATACTTACGTCGGATACGTGGTATACACAAATGATTTGAATTTCTGGCAAGATGCTGTATTTTCGTCTGTTTCAAGATTTAATAATGTAGCAAAACTAAAAGAAACATTTGTTTTATCAACTTCAACTGCAAACAAGCTGGTAACCACAACAGATTTTGATAATTTTTCTGTTATAGACGGGGTCCCTAGCAACTATATTCAAAGTTCCGAATCTTCCCTATATGCAATGAATTCGGAAAATGGGAAAATTATTAAATCCACAAAAGATTTAATAATTTGGAATTCTTATAATCTTACAAGCATTTATTCAAATGTTAGCTATATATTTGGCTACGTTGGCAAGTATATTCTTATAAATGATGATTCAGATTATAAACGCATGAATTATTTACTTGATTATACAGAGGTTAGGCCTTTAACAATATCTCAAGGAGGGACAAACGCCACGACCGCCGAAGAAGCTCGATATAACTTGGAAGTGCCGATAAATAAAACAATAACAAATCAAATGACAGATTTTAATGATTATACCGAAGTTGGGTTTTATTCGCTTTATAATCCTCTTTATAACGTACCGGATACAAGTATGTCGGGCAATTACAGTTATAGCCTAATAGTTTCGCACGGAGTATGTAAAAACGGAACTTTTGATATAGATCAGATAGCCATTTCTCAAAACGGAGATATGTATATAAGGCATTATTCGAGAAATTTTAGAGTTTGGCATGGTTGGCAAAGGATAAATAATACAGATGTTAAATCTTTGGAAATAATCAAAGGTGGGACAGGTGCATCGAGTGCCATTGAAGCAAGAAGTAACTTAGGCGTATATAGCAAAAATGAGATCGATAATAAACTACCATATAGTCTGCCGCAAGTACCCTCAGACTCAAACACATATGTACTAAAGTCAGTAAATGGTACTTTGCAGTGGCTTAGTGAATAATTAGAAAAATAAAGTTAAAATGGAGGTAAAAAAGATATGGCAAATATAGGGATGCAGGGAATGAAATATGCCCTTTTAGTAACAGAAGGCGAAGGTGCAGAAGTGAAATATGAAACGGCAAAGGAGTTTATAGGAGCAATCAGTGCAAGTATCACACCAAACTCCGCAGAAGCGAGTTTATACGGCGATGACAAGCTGATGGAATATTCATCCAGCTTTCAAAATGCAACAGTGTCACTCACAGCGGCAGACGATAACGATGAGGTTTTTGCAGATTTGCTCGGAAGGAAGAAAGAAACTTCAACCGGAAGATATCGCTCGAATATTAACGACGTCGCTCCTTACGTCGGATTTGGATACATAGTAAGTAAAATGATAAACGGTCAAACAAAATACAGAGCGCAATTTTTCCCTAAAATGAAGTTTAAGGCATTTGTGCCGGAAGCGTCAACAAAGGGTGAAAATTTGGAATTTAAAACCATTACGGTTGAAGGTATGACAATGCCCAGTAAATTTGGAGATTGGGAATCGCATATTGACGTTGACAGCTTGGCAGCAGCTCAAGAAGAATTAAATAAATATTTCACACAGCCGCTGTCCGATCCCAATACTGATGGATCTATATAAAAGGAGAATGATTTAAGTGATAGATAAACTTGAATATTTGGATGATGGCGAAAGTAAATATCCTATGGCATTTACGATAAACGTCATGGAGGCAACAGAAGAAGAATACGGAGGAGTAGAAAATTGGGCAAAATTAATGGACAAGAGTGAGCCTAGCTACAAAGCCTTAAAATTTATGGTTTTAGAGATAATAAACGAAGGTATAGATATTGAAAATGAGAAATTAAAGAATGACAAGAAAAAAGAGGCGTTGACCTCAAAGCAAGTTGGAAGGCTGATAACTCGAATAGGTTTAGAGAAAATAGGAATGAAAGTTTTTAATTTGATTAAAGAATCACTTCCTAAAGGTGATAAGTCAAAAAACGTCCGATCCATGAAGAGTCAAAAATAGATTTTTCATGGATTTTATTTATTGGAGTAAAAATGCTCGGTTTTTCAGAACGTGAGATTGGACATTTCACTTTAAAAAAATGGTTCTTAATTTTTAATCAGTACAAGAAATATCACAACTTTAAGGTTTCAGGATGTAAATTTAAAGAACCTGAAGATGAGACAAATCCTAATGGTTGGATTCCGTTTTAGGGGGTGGATTAAATAGCTAAATGTGAAGTAAAAATGCCAGATGAAATATATAAGGCAATTGAAAAATTAAATGAAAACAGAGAAGAAATTTTGACCTCTATGCTAAAATCCGGCGGAGAGGTCGTTTTAAATGCAGTTAGAAATAATTTAAACCGAGCAATAAGGAATTCTTCAAATCGAAGCACGGGAGAGCTTAAGAATTCTCTGGGGCTATCGCCTGTTAAATTAAGCTCAAGAGGAGTTTACAACGTGAAAGTTGGCTTTTCTGAACCAAGACGCAAGCAATATGCCGCTAAAAAGAAAAGAAGCTATTATGTCATCACAAACGCTCTAATCGCCAATGTTCTTGAATACGGAAAAAAAGGTCAACCTCCTCGCCCATTCATGCGTCCGGCAAAGGTATCGTCTGAGAAGGCAGCTATTTCTGCAATGAAAGCTAAATTTGATGAGGAAGTTAAGAAAAGGGGTGTAAAATAATGCCCGATATCGGAATAAAAATAGGACTTGAAGGTGAGAAAGCCTTTGAGAGTGCACTAAAAGATATAAATTCAGGCTTAAAATTACTTGGAAGTGAAATGAGAGCAGTCTCAAGTCAGTTTTTGGATAATAATAAGTCAATTGAAGCGTATACAGCTAAAAATCAAGTGCTTGGAAAACAAATCGATGCACAGAAGGAAAAAATCGAGAAATTAAAACAGATACTTGAAAAATCGACTCAGATGTACGGAGAAAATGATAAAAAGACCAGAGACTGGGCTACGAAATTAAACATTGCAGAGGCAGAACTAAATAAGATGCAAAATCAGCTGAGGCTAAACAACTCAGAGCTTGAGAAATACAGTAGTTTCAGTGAAAAAACGACTTCATCTGTAAGCAAGCTCGATAAAGAAATAGGTATTCTTAAAAATGAACTTGAAGGTGTGGATAAAAAATATAAAAATAATAAAAATTCCGCAGAGACTCTGGGTGAAAAACAGAAAATACTAAGCGATATTTTTGGGAAGCAGTCTGAAAAAGTAGCGACACTCAAAGAAGCACTAAAAAACTCAGAGAATGCCTTTGGTAAGGGCAGTAATGAAACAAAGAAATTTGAAAAAGCCTTAAAAGATGCAGAGCAAGAGCTTTCCAGTACTGAGCGAGAATTAAAAAATGTAGAAACTGCTATGCAAAACACAGGCAACTCTACAAGAACATTCAAAGATATGTTAAAGGCCACTTTATCTGCCGAGGCAATAACTGCAGGGGTTAAAAAGCTCGGTGACACTATCAAAGGCTTCAAAAATTACATTATGGCTGGAGTCCAAAGTGCTGCTAAATTTGGTCACGAAATGAGTGCAATGTCTGAAAAAACGGGAATTTCTACTGAAGTTCTTCAAAAATTCAGTGCCGCAGCAAAAATGACAGAGGTAGACGTTGAAACGTTTACAAAGTCGTATTCTAAGTCCATAAAATCGATGAGTTCCGTAGATTTTAACGCTAAGAATTTAAACTCAATGAGTAAGGCATATCAGACTTTGGGAGTTAACGTCAGGGATTCAAGCGGAAATTTAAGAGACGCACAGACTGTGTTTTGGGAGACAATCGATGGACTTAAAAATATGGAAAATGAAACTGAGCGAAATGGGGTAGCGCTACAGATTTTTGGAAAATCTGCCATGGAGCTCAATCCTATCATCAAACGTGGTAGCGAAGGATTTAATGATCTTACAAAAAATATGGCAACCTTTGACGATCAAACGATGGAAAGTCTGCGGGGGCTGGATATCTCGTTTCAGAAATTTAGCGGCGTTATGGATGGAGTAAAGAGAAGTATTGGAGTTGCGTTTGCTCCTATGATGAAAGAAATAGCTGATGCTGCCGCAAATGCCGGAGGTAAGCTCAGAGGGTTATTTACGGCAATAGCAAAAGGTGAAGATCAGGAATCGATAAACAAGAAATTTGAAGAGTTTAAAAAATCTATAACCGAGCTTGCTGAGAAAATTCGAGAGCAAATGCCACTATTTATTGAAGTCGGAGGCAAAATACTCGGAGCGCTTTTTGAGGGTATGAAAACTGCATTTGAACCTATACTTCCGGAGGTTTTAGGCTGGGGAGCATTGATAGTTGGGGCAATAATAGGTTGGCAGGCTCTAATATCAGGAGCAGTAGCAGCGATTGCTCCGGTTATAACTGCGGCAATTTCAGGAATTGGTCCTTTGATAGCGGCGGCAATAGCAGCATGGCCTGTAACAATAGCTGTGGCACTTGCAGGTATAATAGCTTTTCTTGCAGTTACATTTTGGCCACAGATTAAAGAATGGGCAACGGGACTTTGGAATAATATCACCAAATTTTTCAGTGAGCATTGGCAGGACTTATTGTTATGGATTGTGTCATGGCCTGTAGCGCTTATTAAAACTCTTAATGATGCAGGAGTATGGGAAAAACTGGCGAATTGGCTCGGAGAAATTTGGGACAACATCAAAAATTGGTTTTCTGATTTATGTAAAAAGACAGCACAGTGGTCATCTGACGTCTGGAGTTCATTTTTAGAGTTTATTGCTGAGCTCCCTGAAAAAATCGGTTATTGGCTTGGATTGGCGATAGGATGGATTGTTAAATTTTTTAAGGATTCAAAAGATGCATTTATAAAATTTATTAAAGATGCATGGAATTTTGTAACAGTGGATATTCCAAGAATTATAAATCAGATTATAGATTGGTTTTCAAAGTTACCGGGAAAAATCGGAGAGTGGCTAAAAAATACATTTGAAAAAATAAAAAATTGGGGTAAGGAAACCGGAAATAAAGCTAAAGAGACCGGGCGTACATTTATGCAAAACATAAGTGAGTTTTTTATCAAACTTCCTGAAAAAATCGGTAAATGGCTGTCCGACACAATTGAAAAAGTTAAAAGTTGGGTAACGGGAATGGCTGAAAAAGCGAGAGAAATGGGGACTCGTATGTATGAAAATATCGTAAAAACGCTACAAGAATTACCCGGTAAGGTCTATCAGATAGGAAAAAATATCGTAGAAGGTATATGGAAAGGGATATCAGACATGACAGGTTGGATATCAAGCAAAATACGGGGCTTCTGCGATAGTTTTACAAGAGGATTCAAACAGGCTCTGGGGATATCTTCCCCATCAAAATTATTTAAAGAACAAATCGGTAAAAATCTAGCCCTTGGTATAAAAGAAGGATTTTCAGACCAAATGGTAAACGTAGCAAAAGATATGAAATCAGCTATTCCCACGGATTTTGCCCTTGACTTAAATCCAAATGTTCAAAGTGAGTTTTCAGGTTTATCTGTACCCCAAAAAGTCATATCAATAATTGATGAAACAGATTATATAATATCAGCATTTCAAAAGGCTCTCTCCGGTATGGCATTTCAGATAGACGGCGATAAAATGGGTGAAATGGTTGTTAATAAAGTAGAAAGAGTGGTGTTTGCTTGAGTGCAGAACCTGCACAGGTAATTCGCGAATTATGCTCGATAAAATTTTTAAAATTTATGCACGCGAAGGAGGAATTAATGTGAACTATATAATTTGGAAAGGACAAGATTCTCGGGGTCTAAAAGGATTAATCATCTCAGAGCTACCTCCTATTACTCGTCCATCAATTAAGACTCAGGTAACGGAAATTGAAGGCAAGGATGGAGATATAATCGATTATGTGGGATACTCAGCTTATGATAAGTGCGTTAAAATCGGACTTCATGGCGATTATAAGATTGATGAAATATCAAAATTCTTTTCAGGCTCCGGCAAAGTTACATTCTCTAACGAACCTGAAAAATATTATATTGCCGAAATTATAGATCAGATTGATTTTGAAAGATTTGTAAAATTTAGAATTGCCAATATAAAATTCCACACACAGCCATTTAAATATTTGGTAGATGAAAAGCCGGTGGAATCCGATATAACAGAAGAAATAAAAGAAATTAAGGTCATAAATTTAGGAACTGAAGACTCAAGACCAATCTTCACATTGACAGGAACAGGAATAATTGAAATTTCTATAAATGGTTATACAAAGTTTCAAGTAAACATTGACGATTCGTATTTAACCGTAGATTCTAAACTTGAAGAATGCTACAAAGATAACTTAAATACGCTTAAAAATCGCAATATGGGTGGAGAATTCCCTATTTTACAGCCCGGAGAAAATGTTATTACTTGGACAGGTAATCTTACAAAACTTAAAATACAGCCTGAAAGTCGGTGGATTTAATGATAAGCGTATATGAATCTGAGGAAAGGTCATTTTTCGATAATGGAATAAAAATATTAAAGCCTCTGAAAGCAGTAATTTATAAACAAGACAACGCGGACTATTATCTTGATTTAAAAGACAGTATTAATAACTTAGATTATTATCAAAGCGGAAACATACTAAGAGTTTCAACGCCTTGGGGTAAACAGTGTTTTAGAATTAAAAATGTGTCGATCCAAAACAATAAAGTCGAAGTGCGAGCCTATCATCTGTTTTACGACTCGGAAAATTACATAATTTCAGATTCGTATGTGGTTGAAAGAAACTGTAATGATGCACTTGACCATCTAAACACAGCAACAGATAATCCCTCCCCCTTTTCTACGATATCAGACGTACCAAGTATTCATAATTACAGATGCGTGAGGAAATCTCTAGCCGAAGCAATAAAAGATGTACTCTCACGCTATGGTGGACATTTAGTCAGAGACAACTGGAATATAGAAATTCGTCAAAATATCGGAGAGGATCGAGGGGTTAATTTATCGTATGGAAAGAATATAGTAAACATCAAGGCTGACGAAGATTGGAATAATGTATGTACAAAAGTATTGCCTGTTGGTAAAGACGGTCTGCTTCTGCCGGAGATTTGGCTTACGTACCGCGAAGATTTATATGATATTCCATATACAAAGGTCGTAAGTTTCGACCAAAGCGAGGTCAATCCTGAAGACTATGAGGATGATGAGCAAAAGGTAGATGAGAATAAGTATAAAGAGGCACTTATAAACAATTTAAGAGTCAAAGCAAATAATTATCTAAATGAAAACTGTGTGCCTAAGGTAAGCTACACACTAAATGCATACTTAAAGAATGTATCTGATATAGGTGATAAAATTTATGTAAGGCATCCGAAGTGCAAATTAGAGCTTGTGACAAACGTCTCTGCTTTAGAATTTGACGTAAATCTTCAAAGAATTACAAAAGTAGAGTTTGGCAATTTTAAATCAGAGCATCTTGGGAATTTAGTGGAGTCGTTTGATAAAAAAATCACAGAAAAAGTGGACAAAAAGGTTGACGACAGCACTGCAAATTTGCGCCGCGAACTTACTGAAGCCACAGATGTTATAAGAGATAAGCTTAGTAGCAGCTATGTTGTTTATGAAGGCGATAAAATTTTAGTTTTAGATAAGCTACCTAAAGAAGAAGCCAAGAATGTTATCATGATAAACAGCGGAGGGATCGGGTTTTCTAAAGACGGGATAAACGGAACATTTAACAGTGCATGGACGATTGACGGGACACTCGATATGCAAAAAATAAATGTAATAAATTTAGTGTGCGACCTCATAAAAGGTGGCACACTTCGTTTAGGTAACAACATGAACAGTTCAGGACTTATGGAGCTTTACGATAGTTCGAACACACTCATATGCCAAATTGATAAAGATGGAATAACTATGTTCTGCAGTGACGGGAGAACCGTAAAAATAAATGCAGAGGATGGATTTGTTGGCTATGCTGCAAACGGAGATAAAATTTACTGGGTAAGTGAAAATGAATTTAACATGAAAAAATCAGTTGTCCAAGATGAAATAACAATTGCAAGTGGTCTTAGATTTATTCCGATAAATACTGATACCAGCCATGGTATCGGGATTGTCGCTATGGTTTAGGAGGGGTTGTTTTGCCAACATCACAAAATTTTGATACATCAAATAAATATATAAAATACAAAATTGAAGTTACAGTAAATAGTCAAAGTATAGAAAATAATACTTCAAATATTACAGTCAAAGTGTGGTTCTTTAGGACAAATCAGGGTTATACCACATTCGGAAGCGGAACTTGTTACTGTGGAATTAGCGGAACAAGTTACTCTCAATCGATAACTTCGAGTCAAAAAATAACGAGTTCACCGATAGCTTTATTTACAAAAACTGTAAACATAGGTCACAATAACGATGGAAGCAAATCTATATGGGTAAGTGCATACATCAGTCACAATGCACCTCTAACAAGTAGTGACCAAGGCTTCAGTGCCGGACTTCCGAGAATCCCAAGAGCAGCTGTATTTACGGGTGCAGATGACTTTACCGACGAGCAAAATCCAAAGATTTATTTTAATAATCCGGCAGGATTCAGATTGCAACTTAAAATGGAGGCAGGCGGCGATGATTATTTAATTGTAAGGGACAATTTGGTAAAGCCAAATAGTCCCTATACTTTTGAACTTACTGCAGATGAGAGAAATAAACTTCGAGCAAAGACTCCAAACTCTAATAAATTAACTGTAAGATTTACAGTTGCAACATATATGCCGGGATCGACTACTCCCGGAAACCACAGCTATGGCGATAAAACTATGAGTATCGTTAATGCAAATCCTGTGTTTTCCCCATCGCAGCTGAGTTATGAAGATACAAATTCAAATACTTTAGCTGTTACTAATAACAACCAGTTAATCGTTAGAAATCAGTCTCAGCTTAGGGCTTCATTTGCTTCTGCAACGGCTCAAAAATCAGCATCAATAGTGAAATATCAAATAATTTTTAATGGAAATTCACAGGATAAAACTTCTGAAGGATCATATGATTTAGGACCGGTAGATTCATCTTCTAGTTTAAAATTACAGCTAAAAGCCATAGATTCCCGAGGAAACAGCACAACAGTTTCAAAAACTATTCAGATTTTAGACTGGGTTTTACCCATTATAAATTCAAGTGCTAAAAGAGTAAATAATTACGAAGATGAAACGAAACTAAAATCCGATGTAGATATTTCAAAAGTTAAAAATTTAAATTCTCTCAGCTCTTTACAGTATCGTACAAAAAAGGTGTCTGACTCAGCATGGGGCTCATGGATAAATTTTCAGAATAACACTGAAACCACTGTTATTCTCGATAAACTTTTTGCTTGGGATCTGGAAATCAAGGCTTCCGATAAATTTGGAACAATCACGCAAAATTTGATAATTCCAAAGGGCATTCCTATTATGTTTTTTGATACAAAAAAACTTTCAGTTGGAATCAATATGTTTCCCGTAAATTCAAACACATTCGAAACTTTGAATTTAACTGTTTCAAATTTAGCAACAATTCGTGGAGAGAACATTGTTTTTGAGGAGGGTTATTGGACTCCAGAAATAAGATCCAGAAGTGGTACAAATCCTATACACACTGTTCAGTATAGATACGCTTACTATAAGCAATTTAATAATCTCTGTTATGTTTCGTTTCATGGAAAATGGAATATAACAAACGCCGGAACGGATTACGCTTGTATCACAGGGCTTCCTTATATATCTGCAGGTAACATGAATGGGCAATCTTTGGCTTTTCATGAAATGTATGGAGCAATCAACACGAATCCCACAAAATGCGGTGTTATTCCCGATAACTCATCTCGTATAGATCTACAAGGTGAAAATGGTTCATTGGCTGCACAGTGGCAAACAGGTGATGTTTGGGTAGGATTTTCAGGAGTTTATTTAATAAAACCATAATTTGGGAGGAGTTAAAATGGATGAAAATATAATAACAAGAATTTCACTAGATGGTCTAACAACAGACAAAGTAAGCGTTTCAAGACAAAAATATATTACATTGGGAGAAACAGAATATCCCATAGAAATGCCTTGCAGAACTGCGTTTGAAAATAGTGGCAAAGGAAGAGAGGAGCTTCTAAGTCAAATCGAAGAACCTTATTTATCAGCGATTTTGTCGGTTTGGGGAACAGAACCGACGATAGAAATTAAACAAATTTAAAACGAAGGAGAATTTTAAAATGAGTAAAAAAATATATTTAAGTCCAAGCAGTCAAATAAATAACATCTATGCATATGGAAACACAAATGAAATGGTGCAGTGTAATAAAATTGCAGAAGCAGCGAAAACTGCTCTTGAAAGGTGCGGATTTGAGGTCAAAAAAGCACCCGAAGGACAATCAATGTCTAAAAACATTAGTGAGAGTAACGCATGGAGTCCAGATTTACATATTCCGATCCATACAAATGCATTCAATGGTCAAACGCTCGGCGGCACTTTAGTCATGATTTATTCGATGGATTCAGAAAACAAAAAAGCAGGGCAGGCAATTCTGGACAGCGTTGCACCTGTATCTCCGGGGCCTGACTATACTCTTAGGGCGAACTCATCACTTGCAGAGCTTAATTCAACAAAGGCTGTGGCAGTTTATGTAGAGGTAGAATTCCACGATACGGTGGAAGGAGCGAAGTGGATTATAGAAAACACAAAAGTCATCGGTGAGGCAATCTGTAAAGGGGTATGTAATTATTTTGGTGTCACTTATAAAGAAGATTCAAGCTCACCTTCAGGAAAAATTTATAAAGTACAAGTCGGGGCATTTAAAGAAAAATCTAACGCCGAAAGCTGTCTTCAAAAAGCAAAGAGTGCTGGTTTTTCAGATGCATTCATAGTGGAGGTGTAGAAATGAGTGAGGATATTTCAAAAATAGCGATGATTGCGATAATCCTTGAAGGAATGATAACTTATTTTAAGGAATTTTTTGTAACAGGAACCTTCCCGTGGCAGATGATTCTGAGTTTAATTTTAGGGATAATCGTCGCAGTTGCCTATAAATTAGATTTACCTAAATATCTAAACATAGAGTCACATATTCCCTACGTTGGCTGCATTTTAACGGGGATACTTCTTTCTCGTGGGTCGAATTATCTACACGACATATTTACTTCTTTAAATCTAATTAAATAATTTTTAGGAGAGTGTATCATGACAAACGCTCAAAAAAAGAAAATTTTAACATTAAAAAATGAAGGAAACGGCTATCGAAAGATAGCTGTTTTACTTTCGCTTCCTGAAAACAGCGTAAAATCGTTTTTAAGACGAGAGTATAAACAAAACGAGAAACCCGAAATTTGCAGGAATTGCAATAGAAAACTGGAGATTATCCCAAAACATCGAGCAAAGATATTTTGCTGTGATAACTGCCGAATAACATACTGGCGAAAAATGAAAAAGGAGAGTAAATCATAATGAAGCTGCCTGAAATGATGTTTGAAAATGAAAAAAATTATGCTATATCTGTGTACCTAGCGGAAAAAATGCTAAATAAAAATTTTATAACTAAGAAAGAATACGAAAAAATTTGTAAGCAGATAAGCAAAAAATATCATCCTGTTTTGGAGTAATATTTAACTTGCAAATGGCTTGATTACTGAGCTTATAAGAGGTAATATAGGACAGCAAAAGGAGGTAAAAATATGGCTAGAATCGTAAGTTTAATAGACAGAGCAGTTTTGCCTCTGCCGAAACTCAAAAGAGTGGCGGCCTATGCGAGAGTTTCAAGCGGTAAAGATGAAATGATTCACTCGCTGTCGGCACAAGTCAGCTACTACAGTCAGATGATACAAAGCCATCCCGGCTGGGAGTATGTTGGTGTGTACTCTGATAAGGCATACACAGGTACAAAAAGTGCAAGACCTGATTTTGAAAGACTCTTAAATGACTGCAGAGCAGGAAAAATCGATATGATTATAACAAAATCTATATCAAGATTTGCAAGAAATACTCTAGATACTCTGACGATAACAAGAAACTTAAAAAATTTAGGAATAGACGTTTATTTTGAAAGAGAAAGAATACACAGCATAAGCCCTGACGGAGAACTGATGCTGACAATTCTTGCATCATTTGCACAGGAAGAAAGCCTGTCTGTAAGCGAAAACTGCAAGTGGCAGATTCGTAATAAATTCAAAAACGGAGAACTTGCAAATTTGCGATTTATGTTTGGATATAAGATATCAAAAGGCAAGATTGAAACGGATGAGGAAAACGCCGCGATTGTTAGGTGGATTTTTGACCAGTATACAAACGGAACCGGATGTACAAAAATTGCAAAAATGCTACGAGAATATGGTATTCCGAATATTCGAGGTGGAAAATGGACAGCTGACAGAGTTAGAAATATAATTCTTAATGAAAAATACAAAGGCGACGCTCTTTTACAAAAGAAATTCGTTTCAAATCATTTAACTAAGGGAGTAAGAAGAAATCATGGTGAGCTTCCGATGTATTATGCGGAAGGTACACATGAAGCTATAGTTAAAAAAGAAGTATTCGAAAAGGCATCAGAAATACTCGAAGCGAATCGTAAAAAAGCTAAAACCAACAGACAAGCACCTAAAAAGTATATATTTACAGGCAAAATTAAGTGCTTAAATTGTGGTAAAAATTATAAACGCAAAGTTTGTAAGGGGAAAATTTACTGGATTTGTGCAACGTATGCTGAGGAAGGTAAAAATGTATGTAATTCAAAGCAAATACCACAAAAAATATTAATGTCTAAGGCTTGTGAAGTTTTAGGCATTAATAATTTTGATGAGAAATTATTTAGTAAAAATATTAAACAAATTCTTGTGCCGGAGAATGGACTTTTAACTTTTTTATTTCATGACGGGAATAAAGTCACATTAAAGTGGGAAAACAAATCTCGAAGCGAAAGCTGGAGTGAAGAAATGAGATTGAAAGCACGAGAACGTACCATTAATTTTTTAAAGGAAGGAAAATAAAATTGAACACAGCAAAAAATGTAACGGTTATTCCTGCAACTCTTAACTATTACTCGGCTGTTCCAAAATCTGAAGCAAAAAGAAAAAGAGTCGCAGCATATGCAAGGGTATCAACAGACAAAGCAGAGCAAATCACAAGTTACGAAATGCAGGTAAGGTACTATACAAACTATATTTATTCAAATTCTAGTTGGGATTTTGTAAAAGTTTACACAGATGAAGGTATCTCTGCAGTGAACACAAAGCACAGAGATGGCTTTAAAGAAATGATCGAAGATGCTATGAATGGAAAAATTGACTTAATAATTACAAAATCGGTATCAAGATTTGCAAGAAATACAGTAGACACGTTGACAACAGTCAGAAAACTGAAAGAGAAAGGCATTGAAGTTTATTTTGAGAAAGAAAATATTTACACGCTTGATGCCAAAGGAGAGCTTTTACTTACAATCATGAGCTCACTTGCGCAGGAAGAATCAAGATCAATTAGTGAAAACGTCACATGGGGATACAGAAAACGATTTGCAGAAGGCAAGGTTTTAATTCCTTATGGTAATTTTTTGGGATATGAAAAAGGCAAAGATGGTCTACCTAAGATTGTACCCGAAGAAGCTAAAACCATAAAACTGATTTACAAGCTGTTTCTTGAAGGTAAAACTCCCTACGGAATAGGTCAAATTCTCAAAGAAAAGGGTATTTTAAGTCCGAGAGGCAAGAAAAACTGGAGTGACACAACTATACTCAGTATTCTTACAAACGAAAAATATAAAGGTGAAGCCATTCTCCAGAAGTCATTTATTGTGGATTATCTTACAAAAAAGAAAAAGCGAAATGAGGGTGAAGTCCCGATGTACCACGTAAAAAACAGTCACGAAGCTATAATAGACCCGGAAGTATTCGATTTAGTCCAAGCCGAGATCGAAAAAAGAAAGAAACTAAAAGGAACGCATAGCGGACATGGCGTATTTTCAAGTAAAATTGTTTGTGGTCAGTGTGGCGAATTTTACGGACCGAGGACGTTCCATTCGAATAGCAAATACAGAAGAGTTGTGTGGCAATGCAAGACCAGTCTCAAGAAAGGAATAAAATGCGAGGCACCGCTTCTTTATAAAGAAAGCATCGAAAAAATATTTATAGATAGCTTTAATAAACTACTTAAAAACAAAGATGAAATAATTAATAATTGTAAAAATTTTATAAAATCAATAGATGACACAAAATTTTTAGAAACAGAAAAAGCCGGACTCTGTGGTGAGAGCCGACTCCTCTATACAAAGATCCAAAATTACATAGACAAAAATGCTACCGAAACTTTAGATCAACAAAAATACAAAGAATATTATAACAAATTATCAAACGAATATGAAGAGTTAAAACAAAAAATTGAGAAAATTGATACTAAATTAAAAAGCAAAAGAGCGAGAATTTTAGCTATTGAAAATTTTTTAAATGAGATATCGGCAAAAGAAAATCTGATTGACACCTTTGATGAAAAACTTTTTACTAGCGTTGTAGACAAAATTGTTGTGAAGTCTTATACTAAGGCGGATCTTGTATTTAAAAACGGTCAAGAAATACCTTTGAATTTAGAGGAATATAAATAATAACTTGAATTTAAGCCCATCTTTTAAGCATAGCTGTTGCTTTAAGATGGGCTTATTTTTATTTGTAATATTCAAATTTTACATTATTTCATATAACACCGAGGATTTTAAGTAACTTGATACAATCAAGGTATCCTTGTTTGTAGAGGTGGCGCTGCTCTATTGCTGCTATATTAAACGCATCCATTTCATAACTTTCCATGAATTTTTTATCTTCTGATGGCAACTTATTAAAAATCTCTCCGATTTTTTTCACACTGTTTTTCTTATTTTCCATTTGTCTTTCGTATTCTGCATCTTCTGCCTTTAACTCGGA
>CALWJB010000016.1 GCA_944380895.1 uncultured Clostridia bacterium
GGGAAATCTTAAATTTAAATATAGGAACCGAGAGTTTTGGTGCAGAGGGTACTATGTAGATACAGCAGGGAAAAATGCGGCTAAAATAAAGGAGTATATCAAAAATCAATTAAAAGAAGATGAACTAAGAGAACAATTAATATTTAGCAATACGACCCCTTTATGAGTAGCAAGTAATAATCTTTTCGCAAGCATCAGGCCGTATCAGCCTCATTTAGAGGCGGCTAGTAGTACAGGGCTTCGCCCGTTGAGGAAATACCCCCAGCTAGGCTGGGGGATGCTTATTTCTTGTTTTTGCCATATTGTTATAAATTTTATAAAATCAGAACTACCACCAACAACCTTTCATAGATATGGATGTTTCTGTTTGAGAGCCTTTCTTTGTTTCATTTTTTTCCATGATAGATATATGAATTGAAACCAGTAACATAAAAAGAAAGATAAATGCTAAAAATATCACATTTTTGATTGTTTGACGTTTACGTTTTTTTCTTTCTATTTCCTCTTGCAATTTTTTGAATTCAGGTTTTTCCCTTGCATATTTTACAAATGTTATAAGAAATTCGTCTGAAGCAGGCTTTCCATTTGGAAATAATTTATTTTTTATCAGCTGCTGTTCTTCGGTTAAATTATCATTGTTCCACCATTCATCTATTATGTCTTGAATATTCTGCTCAACTTGCCTTGCTCCAGCTAAATTAATATCATTATATTTATCATGGTATTCATTTTCTTTCGTATTATATTTTTTATTTATTCCTTTAAATATTTTCAATATACTTTCTCCCTTTTGTTTTTATAACTATATCAAGAGTAAAGGTTCTATTATTTTTGAACGCATTATTAAGTTGCATTTCTAATTTTATAACAATTTTTCATATTTTTAAAAATTATTTTCTTTAATTTTGTATTATTATTAATAAATATTATGATTTTTTACTTCCCATATCTATAAATATAATTTTTCCATAGTTTTTTTGCATAATTTACAGTGTAATATGTGCCTACTATTTTTCTGCTGTCCCACGCTGACATGATAAAATTTAAATTATCAACCGTGTGTATATTTCTCTCAAGCATACAGCCTTTTTCATACTTTTCCGATATGTAAATGACTTTACCAGCTCAATTTTTTTATTTTCGTAGATCATCTTAGCTTTGCGGTTCCATTTGTCTGCCTGATTTTTACAAGAAACTGCAAAGATTAATTTTATTTTTGCATAATCTCTTTTCAAATTTAGTACAGTTTGTGCCGCTAACGCATCAAATCCTAATGCATCACCGGCTATAAAACAAGTCACGCCTTACGTTATAAGTTTTCTAATTTCATTCACAACATTTTGTCTTATAAAAGATAATATATTTTTCTTTATTATTCTGTGTCCAATAAAACAACAAATTTTTTTTCAAGTTTAATCTCCTAGTTTTTAAAATTATTAACTATACAACATTAATACTGCTCTAAAAATAACATACAGTTTATATAACGGTATACAGTTAAATGAGAGGAAGCATTTATGATGTATGTACAAGCTATTTCAAAGCGCATGAAACAACTTTGTGAAAAAAGAGGATTAATCTCATTAATGGACTTTCAACACTGTTTGGATTACGCCAGTCTATAGTTGATGGAATTGCAAAATGTATAACTAGAAATCCAACAATAAACATTAGAATAAAAATATAATACCAATTGTTTTTATAAGAATCGAAAGCATATGGTTGTAATTTAATAATAATTTCGTTTTTATAGATTTTTCTCAGTTTTTTTAATTAAATCTTTTATTTAATTTATTTGAAAATTAGCTAAGTAAGCATTAAAATAACATACGTGGATATTCACTATCATGTTTTAATTTTAAAGTAAGGAGAAATTTTGAATGCATTTTAGAAAAATATTATCATCAACATTAATGATATTTTGTCTAAACTTATCGTTTGTTGCAAATGCGAAAACAATTGAATTTGATACCAGTAATCATATGGAACACGAAAAAAAAGTGAGTACTCTTGATATAACATCTTGTAGAGAAAAAATAGAAAAATTATTAACAGAAGATACTAAAAAAATTATTAAAGAATTTAATTCAGAACCATCAAAAAATGTAGTTTATACTTCTTTTGATGGCGATGATATGAATCATATATTAGAAATATGCAAAAAAGTCTTAGATGATAATAAAATACCCCTTAATCCCGAAATGGCGTTAGGATACTATGTTTCCACAAATACTCTAGGCGGCAATAAAACTGCAGTTATGACAGATTGTTTGACATTAACATTATTTGCGGATAAACTGTGGGTTTACGGGGATAATAACAAACTTTTATCCGAAGGAATAATGGCGGAAATATACTTATGGAATCTTATAAAAGGTAAAGGAAGCACATTTGTGCCAGATACGTACTCCAATAAAAAAATACATTTGAATTACAAAGAAACACTCGAGTATTTAGAAGATAAAATGGAGAGTAACTTTAAAGACGAAATTTCAAAAAATTTGTTAGATAAGTATAAAAACAATGAGCACAAAACAGTTTATATCGGGGCTAATTTTGTTAATTTTAAGCATATAGATTGGGCAAGAATTTATGCATATCAAAATGATATATGTCCTATTTCGCCACAAAATATATTAAACTATTATTTGTATAAAAACTTTAAATCAGAAAAAGAATATTTGAAAGACAGACTAACATTATTGAAAAAATCTGATAAGTATTGGCTTTGTTTAGATGAGAGTAATTTTGAAAAAGAAATTAGTAGATTAGATCAAAATACTCTAGCAGAGTTGTATGTTTTAAATAACTTGTACCCGGAAAAAGAAGTAGAAATAGTTGATTGGGGGAAAATAGGAGTACCAAAATATAATAAGTTAACAAAATGGGCTTTAACCACAAAAGAGCAAGAAGAAATTATAAACGGAGTATCTGCATTGAAAAACAATGATTAGTCATGTAATATAGATACAGGCAACTATTGTTATAGGAGGATCATACAAATGAAATTGGTTTTAGCATCGAATTCTAAGTCTCGTAAAAAAATTTTTGATATGTTGGGTTTTAATTATCAAATTGTAAAAAGTAAAGCTGAAGAAATAAGTAATAAAAATGATTTTTCAGAGTATGTTATGGATCTTTCAAGAATTAAAGCCAATTCTGTAGCAGAACAATTATATCCGGAAAAATGTGTGATTGTTGCAGCAGATTCAATTATTTACATGGGCGACAAAAAATTTGAAAAACCTAAAACTCTCGAAGAAGCTTATGAGAATATTAAAATTCTTAGCGGAAATGTAAATCATGCAATAACTGGTGTTACGATAAAGGATCTATACAAAAACCAGCAAACAAGTTTTTATGATATAACTGATGTTTATTTTAATGATATAGATGAAGAAGATATAAAATGGTATGTAAATAACGATAAACATATATTGGAAAGGGCTGGGTATTCAATTGCCGATGGAACAGCTGCAAATTTTGTGGAAAAAGTTGAAGGAAATTACTATAATATACTTGGAATGCCTATTGCGAAACTTTGTAAAAATCTAAAAAAGCTGGGGTACAAAATATCAGATTTTAGATTAAATTAAAAATTTACACAGATAAATACTTAACAAAAGACTTTTGATTAGAGTATTAGCTTTGAATAATACTGTAGAACGTACTAACCGACTTTTACGATATTATTTAGCTCGTTTCGCTCGTAAAACTTACTCAATTTCTAAATCTTTAGATATGATTTTTTATTCTTTTTATCTCTTTTGCTTTCGTTATCTCATTTCATCTATCTTTTTTAGCTCTTCCTATTAAGTTAATGTATTGATTTTAAACAAAAAACATTATATAATAATAATATCAAATAAAGTTTAGAGGGAATTACAATGAAAGCAATTAAATTTAGTATGGTACTATTTACATTAATAATTATCCACTTTATAATACCAAGTAATAAAATTTTTGCTTGTGACAATAATAGTTATTCCAAAACTTTAGAATACATAGAAAATGATGTTGTTTATACACTAAACGAGTCTAATCATACTGCTTCGGTTTCCGAAGTAAAAAACGTAAATTTAGCGGAAGTTATAATCCCCGAAAGTGTGAAGAATTATAAAGTTGTTAGCATTGCAGATAAAGCATTTGGAAAACCGGTATATAAAAAGTGGAGCACAATCATTCTTCCTGATTCAATTGTTAAAATAGGAAATAGATCTTTTAATTTTTGCCCAGAATTAAAATATGTAAAATTACCTAATAATTTAGAAAGTATTGGAAATGAAGCTTTTAGACTCTGTGCAAATTTAGAAGCGTTAACCATCCCTGATAAGGTAGGTTCAATAGGTGAAGAATCGTTTTTTGGTTGTGTTTCTTTAAAAAATATAAATATACCAGCGAACCTTACAGTATTAGAAAAAGGATTGTTTAAGCATTGTATTTCTCTAAAGGGCATAAATATACATAAAAATGTTAGTAAAATATCGCCCGATATTTTTGATGAGTGTGGTGTAAATTTAGAACTTAAAAATACAACCATAGATGATGGCAACACGGAGTATAAAAAACAGGATAATTCGATTATTAGTAAAAAAACAGGAGAAAAGATATTAACATTCCCAACTTTAAACTATAAGTATGTTGTAAAAAAATATCTCGCAACAAAATTACACTTAGCAATGAACAATTTTATTAAAAATAATGCGAGTGATTGCTCAGTTGAAGATTTTGACAAACTTTGTAAGGACTTTTTGGAGAAAAATTCTTCCAAACCAAAACTGCTTTCACTTGAAGAATTTGAAAAATACGTTAAAAATAAAACGACTTTATATAGAGGTATATCTTCAAAAGAGTATGTAAATGATTTTAAATCGGGCAAAATGTTTTTTTCTGATAATTTGAGCATGGAACGCGGAAATGGAATTTATACTACCTCGCAGTACGATCATGCTAGTATTTGGATTTGGTCAACCAATCCGAATGATTGGGCAGCGATGGAACCATATGAAAATGATGAAACTTTATATAATGAAATGCTTTATAGACTAGTTCCACATGGTGAAGTTATGAAGATGTTTTTAAACGACTCTGCAAAAATTTTAAATAACAGTGACTTAAGAGAAATAAAAGATTTAATTTTTAAAATGGAACCCGAAAAATTTAAAAATATACTTTCTTGGAGGGATTGCAATTTTCCTAAAACAAGCATTAAAAATTTAAACATATTTAATACCAAAGAACAATTGCTGTTTCATAATTCTGGGCTATTAACTAAGCTGCTAGGGTATGATGTTTTGTATGAAAAAGAAACTAATGCAATTATCGATAATAACGGAACTTTGGGCGATGAATATCTAGTAGTTAATCCAGGGATATTAAGTATTTTGGCTGTATAATTTTGTGTAAGGCTTGTGTATATATAAAAAGTCACATATACCAAACCGGAAAACATACGGTATTAAATTATTCCAGCAATCCACAATCGATAAATTTACAACAATTTTTTAACCGTGTGAAAGTATGCAATCCCCATAGTCGCGTAGTTTTCTGCATACGATAAGCATTTTCCGGCCTAGTTAGGTATATTTCCTCAACGGGCGAAGCCCTGTACTACTAGCCGCCTCTAAATGAGGCTGATACGGCCTGATGCTTGCGAAAAGATTATTACTTGCTACCCATAAGTGGGTCGTATTGCTAAATATTAATTGTTCTCCTAGTTCATCTTCTTTTAATTGATTTTTGATATACTCCTTTATTTTAGCCGCATTTTTCCCTGCTGTATCTACATAGTACCCTCTGCACCAAAACTCTCGGTTCCTATATTTAAATTTAAGATTTCCC
>CALWJB010000017.1 GCA_944380895.1 uncultured Clostridia bacterium
ATCGAAGCCGGAATTATACTTTCTCAAAAATGGTCTGAAAATAAAAAGAGAATGGTTGTGATTCTTCCATCGAATTTAATAAATCAATGGTGCGAAGAACTTAATAACAAATTCTTTCTTCCAACATTTGTGATTGACAATCGTAAATTTAACCACTTAAAAAAAGAAGGTTTTGAAAACCCTTTACTACGTGATGAGATATTAGTCTGTACATATAATTTCGCTTATGAAAAACATGAACTATTTGAAAATGTCGATTGGGATGCAGTAGTTTTTGATGAATCTCATAAACTTTTAGGCGTGTATAAGCAGGAGAATGTTATGAGTCAGGCTTTACGTAATGCTTTTGCAGGGCGATATAAAATTCTTTTAACTGCCACTCCATTTATGAATACACTTATGGAACTATATGGAATATCTACTTTTATAAGCGAAAAAATTTTTGGAGATACGGACAGCTTTGAAGCACAATATATATTCAATCGTTCTGATCGAGAAAACAAACTTATGGAACTTTCCGAACGAGCAAAAGAATATAGTGTAAGGACTTTAAGGCGGCAAGTTAAAGATTATATTCACTATACAAGCAGAATTTGTCTGACAAATGAATTCTCGCTTACACCTCAAGAACAAAAGCTATATGATTTAGTGTCAAATTATTTGTATCGTTCTAATCTTTATGCAATACATAATAGTGGTCGCCCGCTCGTTGAACGTGGACTTTGGAAAAGGCTTGCATCTTCATCGCCTGCAATCGCCAAGAGCTTGGAGAGGTTTAAAACTCGCTTAGAACACCTAAAAAATGAAATTTCAAACTATATAAATGAATCCGGAAAGGTTGTAGAAATTGGAAGAAAACAATACACATTGAGAGATATACCGAAAATTGAAGAAGAAATAAATTATCTAAATCAGTGTACTACAGCCGCAAGAGAGGTTAAGGAAAACTCTAAAGCTGTGGCACTGATTTTGGCTTTAAATAAAGGATTTAGAGAGATAAGTAGGCTAAAAGCAAACCATAAAGCAATTATTTTTACCGAAAGCAAAGTAACACAAGAATATTTAAAAAGTTTTCTTGCGAAAAATGGATATGCTGACAAATTAGTTACAATAAACGGAGATAACAGCGATTCTAATTCGCTGAAAATTTATAGTGATTGGCTCAAAAACAATCCCGATGCCAAAGGTTCAGTAAATTCAAATAAGCGTGCCGCTTTACTTGATTATTTTAAAAATCATGCCGATATTCTTATCGCAACCGAAGCAGCATCCGAAGGGCTTAATATGCAGTTTTGTTCTTTGGTAATCAATTACGACCTACCCTGGAATCCTCAGCGCATTGAACAGAGAATCGGACGATGTCATAGATACGGTCAGAAAAACGATGTTGTAGTAATGAACTTTTTGGTTAAGGATAACATTGCTGATAATCGGGTATATGAACTTTTACGGTACAAATTCAAGCTTTTCGATGGTGTTTTCGGAACATCAGACAGCGTTCTCGGTAATGTAGATAGCTTAGATTTTGAAAAAAGAGTTACTGACATATATAGTCGGTGCAGAACAAGAGACGAAATTAATTTAGCTTTTGATTTACTGCAGCAAGAATATGAGAAAACCATCTCCGATAAGCTTAAAGCAACACGAGACCAACTTCTATCAGAGTTTGATGAAACTGTTGCCGAAAAGTTTAATCTTAATGAGTTTAAGGCTCTGCGTAGGATTGAGGATATTAAAAAAACACTTTGGGAAATAACAAAATATCGACTTGAAGGAGATTTTGCAAGGTTTGACGATAAGTCATTAGAATTTACTCCAATACGCAAAACTATTCTTAATTATTACGCAAATGAGCTTGTTTATGGAATAAATCAAAAAGAAAGAAAGCGTTGTTATAACACCACCCACGCATTAGCTAAAAAAGTAATATTTGATTTAAAAGAAAATCTGAAAGTTTATCCTTCTCAGGTTCATTTCGAATATCCAAATCAAAAAATACCAACTTTGGAAAACTTTAAAGGAAAATCAGGGATACTTGCATTATTCTCTGCAACTATTAAGCGTTTTTGGCGGATTTATGAGGAGGTACCGCTACTTGCCGGATTTACAGCCGGCGGAGATACAGTACCGAAAGAAGCATTCGAATTAATGATGAAATTGCCAGGCTCAAGTAGTTTGGCAAGACCAAACTCGCCTAATTTTAGTGATACCGATGAAGATAAAAAGGTTATGAATATACGTTCCGAAGAAGATTATTTCACACGAGCGGAACTTAAAGAAATTCAAAATCTATTTGAGAAAACCAAAGAAAAATATATCGCTCAATCACAGGAAAACATTAAGAAATATATTGAATCCGAACGACAGCGACTTAGAAAGTTTTATGAAGATAAAAAGCTATTACTTGACTTGAAACTCAAGAGATTTGAAAAAAAGCTCAAGGATAAACAGACGAAAGCCAAAAAAGCAAAAACACTAAAAGAAAAAATCGCTTTAGATAAAGAAGCAAGAGAAATGAAAAAGGCGCTTTTGGAAATGCAAATAGACATTTGCACGAAACAAGGAAAACTTGATGACGATTTTGAAAACGAATTAAAAAGCATCGAAAAAGAAAACGAGTTTGAAGTTGATTTAAAAAAAATTTTTGTAGTTAAATGGAGGTTATCGTAATGAATAATAAGCAGAAATTAGAGCTTAATTGGATAGGAAAACATGATCCAAAAAACAAAATGAGTCCCGAACCAAGAATTTTAATTGAAACACCGGAGTATAGCTATGAGAAACACAATGAAGATGTAGAGCAAATATCCTTTGCAGATAGTGATAAGCCAAAACCACAATTCAATAATATGCTTATTCATGGCGATAACTTGCTTGCACTGAAATCATTGGAACTTGAATATACCGGCAAAATCAAGTGCATATACATTGATCCACCATATAATACGGGAGCTGCTTTTCAGCATTACGATGA
>CALWJB010000018.1 GCA_944380895.1 uncultured Clostridia bacterium
GACCCTCGAGGTAGTAGAAGGAATGCAGTTCGACAGAGGCTATTTCTCGCCTTACATGGTGACGGATACTGAAAAGATGGAAGCCGTGCTGGAGAACCAATATATACTGATAACGGATAAGAAGATATCCAACATCCAGGATATACTGCCTGTACTGGAGCAGATCGTACAGCAGGGAAGAAAGCTGTTCATAATCTGTGATGATCTGGAAGGAGAAGCGCTGGCTACACTGATAGTCAACAAGCTGAAGGGTACATTCGACTGCGTAGCTGTAAAGGCCCCTGGATTCGGAGACAGGAGAAAGGCTATGCTTGAGGATATCGCCATCCTGACAGGCGGCACAGTGATTTCCGAAGAGCTGGGATATGAGCTGAAGGAGACGACGCTGGATATGCTGGGAAGCGCAGCTACAGTGAAGGTCGACAAGGAAAATACCGTTATCGTAGGCGGTGCGGGAGATGCCAAGGAGATAGAAGCGAGAGTATCCCAGATAAAGACTCCGATAGAGAACACCACTTCCGACTTCGACAGAGAAAAGCCTCAGGAGAGACTTGCCAAGCTGGCAGGCGGCGTAGCAGTCATCAAGGTGGGTGCAGCTACTGAGACCGAGCTGAAGGAAAGGAAGCTGAGAATAGAGGATGCCCTCAACTCAACTAAGGCAGCAGTGGAGGAAGGTATCGTATCGGGCGGCGGAGTTGCCCTGGTAAACGCTATCCCTGCAGTTTCCAAGTATGTTGACGGACTGGAAGGCGATGCGAAGACAGGCGGCGCTATCATCGTGAGAGCCCTTGAGGAGCCTGTAAGACAGATCGCTGAAAACGCTGGATTCGAAGGCAGTGTAGTAGTGGCTCAGGTCAAGGACAGCAAGGAAGGCGTAGGCTTCAACGCAGCCACCGAAGAATATGTAGATATGATAGGCGCAGGAATCGTAGATCCGGCTAAGGTAACGAGATCTGCTCTTCAGAACGCTGCATCGGCTTCGGCAATGCTGCTGACTACTGAAGCGGGTATAACAGATGTTCCGGCTGAAGAGCCTGCAATGCCTATGGGCGGCGGCATGGGCGGCGGAATGCCTGGAATGATGTAAGGCCGACGATAAAGAACAGAAAATAAAACCCCGGGAGGGCGAGTATCTCAAGGATGACTCCTTTCCCGGGGTTCTCTTTTGCGTATTATTTATCATCCCGCTGAGAGGCCGCAGAACGACAGACTATCATGTCGATCGCTCAGGTGATGAGAAATGTCTGTATATGCGCTTATTTGAATCTGAAACATTTGCCGCACACATCAGGACATGGGATGTATTCGTCGATAGTTTTGCAGTATGCCTGACATTTGGCGCGGTCTATACCCTTTTCCGAAATGGCATTTCCGGGACATGCAGCTATCATCTCGGCAGAGCAGGAGATGCCATCGGCTTCCTGATACATGCTGCTTCTCAGGATGTGGAGATAGGCGGCTTCCAGCTGTTCATCGCTCATAGGCCCCTCCTCCTCCGCGTATTTGCCGTCAGGTATCAGTGAACCGACACGGAGTCCATAGCAGCCATCGGCCGTACGGAAGGATTCAGCCGGTCCGAAGTCGCCCATGCCGGCCGCGTAAGCCGCCAGTTTATGGGACCACGTACCACGGAATGTCTTCTCATTCCAGTCCATTGGCGTATTGAGACAGGAGGAGAGACGTCCGGCCATGTCGAGGGCGCCTCTTACAGCTCTGTTGATAGCCATGGAAAGCCAGGTGGATTCCGTAAAAGCCCTTACCCACTGTGGGGAAGGAGCGCCATCTTCCTCGTTGCTTCTCATCGCCTCCATATCGTATGGGATAGCATGGATTATCAGCGTTATGCCCGGACGATAGATATTTTTCGGGTGATCGCTCATATTTTTGTCCATGAATATGTTGAAGAGGGGATGACGGGCATCCACGTATCCGATGAGAGGCGTTCCGAATTTCGTCACGATATCCTCCCTTGCTGCAAATTCCTCCATTGTCTTCTGGACGTTCCGCTGAATATGTTTCTTGACATCAAAACCGATCATCATATATCACACCTTTCAAAATCATAGAAGAAATCTTCTGCTGTTAACTGTAACTGATTACATGATATCATATTTTAGACCATAAAGTGTTGCTGTTGCCACGTTATTTTTATACTTTGTGATTTTTTTGCGGAGGCGCGCCGTCAAGCTTGCTTTTTTGGGGCCTGAAGGCGATGAAAAGCAATACGCTCACCAGCATCAGTATCGGATAGTAGAGATACGGAAAGGCATCCAGCGGCGTGATCCCTGTCAGAGCGGCAGCTGTCAGGAGCTGGGCGCCGTAGGGAAGCAGTCCCTGGCCTACGGAGGCGAATATGTCCAGTATAGACGCGACACGTTTAGATTCGACGCCGAACTCATCGCCGATCTCCTTGGCAACAGGACCTGACATGACGATAGCGACCGTATTGTTGGCGGTACACATGTCGACCAGCAGCACCAGCAGGCCTATCCCAAGTTCTGCTCCGCGCTTTCCGCTCACAGATCTCTTTATGGTCTCTATGATAAGAGCGATGCCGCCGTTTTCACGTATAAGAGATACCATGCAGGCGACAATGATAGAGATGATGGATATCTCGAACAGGTCTGTCATACCTTTTCCGATGATGCTGAAAGATTCGAGGAATGTGAAGGAGCCATTGAAGACTCCTGTCATCACCGACAACGCGATGCCGGAAAACAGCACGGCGAAAACGTTGAAACCGGCCAGCGCGCCGACCAGCACGATCAGATATGGAATGATCTCGACGAAATTGTAGTCGTAAGTGTCGGGCTTGTAGGTGAGATGAGATGTTTGCAGGTAAAAGATGACTATTGTCAGCAAGGCGGCCGGGAAGACGATGAAAAAATTCTGCTTGAACTTATCTTTCATCTGACAGCCCTGAGTCCGCACAGCAGCGATAGTCGTATCGGATATCATGGAAAGATTATCGCCGAACATGGCGCCGCATACTGTGGCACCAACACAGATGGCGATGGGTATATCAGCCTGCTGGGAGACTCCCAACGCTATAGGCGCCAGTGCGGTGATGGTTCCCATGGATGTTCCCATTGAAAGGGAGATGAAGCAGCCTATGACGAAGATCCCGGCGACCATATACTGAGGCGGGATCATGGAAAGGCCGAAATTCACTGTGCTTTCGACGCCGCCGGAGGCGGTGACGATGCCGGAGAAAGCTCCGGCCACAAGGAATATCAGCACCATGGTTATGATATTGGTGTCGCCTGCGCCTTTGGCGGCAGTCTTCAGCTTTTCTTCGAAAGACTTTCCTCTGTTCTGGAGAAGGGCAACGAATAGAGCTATGATGAAAGCCACATAGGCTGGCATACTGTAAAAATCTCTGCTTATTATACCTGCGCCGGCAAGGACTACGATGAATACGAAAAAAGGCAACAGGGCAAAACCACGATACTTCATAGAAGATCCTTTCGTTGATCTAACGCGTGAAATGCGACATTAAGTTACTGGGCGGTCTCCGTTCGCGGCCTGAAATGAGGCGTCATATACCGGCCTTTATTCCACTCTGTTGAGCCTGCCGCCGTTCAGCCAGCTTTGCAGGTTCTCAGCCAGCACGTCTATCACAGCCTGACGCATCTCTTTAGGAGACCAGGCCATATGAGGCGTGATGATACAGTTATCTATACCCAGCAGCGGGCAGTCAATGGAAGGCGGCTCTGTTTCCAGCACATCTACAGCCGCCGCGCTGAGAAAACCTGATTTGAGGGCGTCAGCAAGAGCTCGCTCATCTACCAGTCCGCCTCTGGCGGTGTTGATGAAAACAGCGCCTGGCTTCATGTTGACGATGAAATCAGCATTGACCATCCTCTTATTATCCTCTGTGAGCGGACAATGGAGGGATACGAAATCGGATTTCATGGCGCCTTCAGGATCTTCGCGATAAATATTCACCGTCATTCCCAGGGCTCTGGCGATTTCGGCTACCCGTTTGCCGATGGCTCCATATCCGATTATCCCCAGCGATTTCCCTGTCAGCAAAGTCACCGGTTTTTTCCAGTAACAGAAGTATTTGCAATCGGACCACTGGCCTTCCTGGACAGATCGATTGTGGAGATTCTATTAATTCTGATTTATCTACAAAGTACTTTTCTTTTGTAGTTTTAGTAAATTGATTTATTGGTGTAATACTGTTTAAAAAATATGGCATAAATATATCACCGCCTCAAAATTTAATTTCTTATTGCCAAACAACAAGGTTCTCGTTATCGTTCAAAATCTTTGATTTTGGTAACGATAGAGGTTCTTATTATTCATTATACCATAACCTTGAAAATTTATGAAGTCCATCAGAGAAAGAGGGAAGAAAATCAAAAATCCGGCAACTTTAGACTTATTTTTAGCTTTAATTTCATAAGGAAACCTGTCGAATCTATAAATCGTTACAAATTTGCACCCCAGCTTAAAATTTTGCACCCCAGTGAAAAAATTGTAACGATTACTCTAAAATTTCCAAGAGTAATCGTTACATAAAAACTACATTGTATCTAAATGACCCTACCTGAATGCCTGAAAACTATAAAGTGAAATCTGTGATAGTCTGTCAGACGTCAAGCGGAAAGTATTATGCAAGTATTATCTGCGAGCACGAAAATCAGGTAAAGCAGTTAATCCCTGAAACTTTTCTTGGTCTTGACTTTTCCATGCATGAACTGCTTGTTGCAAGTGACAGGACAGCAGCAGATTATCCACGTTTTTTCCGTAAAGCACAGAAAAAATTAGCAAGGGAATGCAGAAAACTTTTAAGATGTGTTATCGGAAGTAAAAACCGTGCAAAGCAACGTATAAGCGTGGCAAAACTTTATGACAAAATTGCAAATCAGCGTAAAGATTTTCTGCACAAGCAGTCAAGACAGATAGCGGTCGTGTTGTCAAGGGTAAATGAAATATTTTTTTGAAAAGTTTTGAAAGCATACATTGCGAAAAATATTACATTATCTTTTGAAACATATGCCGAATCTTGTCTAAACGGCTGTTTGGGCGGCGCGGCTGAAATACAGGCTCACCGGAAGTCTCATGATACCCTTTTAAGTCTGTAATACAAAAACTTCTTCCATTTGTATAAAAATTCAAATCATTCCTATATTCGCCAATACAACGGGCAGGGATTTCCCCCTTAAAAATAACTTCATCTTTTTCAAGTCTGGTTGATTCAATTATTGCGCAATACTTTCGTGCGTCATTATAAGCCCGCGAAAGATATTCTTGCGGTGTAAAAATTGTAAAAGAAAGATATGGTTCCAACAACTGTGTTCCTGCTTTTCTCAATACCTGCTCCAATACAATAGGTGCAAGAAAACGAAAATCAGCGGGTGTACTGACAGGGCTGTAATAAACTCCATAATCAAAGCAAATTTGGCAATCTGTCACGCTCCAGCCATATAAGCCCTGTTCCATTCCATAACGCACACCCTCCATAACGGCATTTTGAAAACTTTGGTTTAAATAGCCGAGAGATACCTCGCTTTTATATTGTGTTCCGCTTCCAACAGGAAGAGGTGTTACAGTCAAACCAATAGATGCCCAAAATGGATTTGGCGGCACTTCAATATGGATTGTATGGCTCGCTTTTTTTTGTGGTCTTTCCATATAAATAACTGAAGGCTCTTTCATATCCACGCTTACATGATATTTTTCTTCTAATAGCGAACAAATAACTTCTAACTGTACTTTCCCCAAAAAAGATAAAATAATCTCATGTGTAACTGTATCAATATCAAAATGCAAAAGAGGATCTGTATCAGCAATTTCCATGAGGGAATTTAACAGGGCTTCTCTTTGCTCCGGCTTTTGCGGCTCTACGGTTGTCCGAAGTAATGGCATGGGATTATCAATCCTTGTTTTGTGAGGCAAGAGTTTTTCATTTCCCAGAATATCGTTTAGCTTCAAAGTATCATCAGCTAAAAGAACAATTTCTCCCGCACAAGCATGGTCAATCGGAACGATTTTACCATTTGACGGAATATACATTTCTGTAATCTTTATTTTTTTCTTTTTTGACAGTGGCAGAGTATCTCGCAAATGGAGCGTCCCGTGATACAGTCGTAAATAAGAAAGCCGTTTTTTCTGCTCAGTATACTCAACCTTAAAAACATATCCACATAATTCAGACTGAATATCGTCTGTTTCTGTAATGAAAGTTTCTGTAATCGCTTCAATTAGTTTTTCTGTTCCTAAATTGTTTTTTGCGCTTCCATGATAAACAGGAAACAAAGAACAGTATTTGGTTCTTTTGCACTTTTCATATTGTAATTCCTGTATATCCAAAAAGTCCTCTGCAACATATCTTTCTAATAGTTCATCGTTTCCGGAAATAATAATATCCCATTTATCCAAATCAGAAATATCGGTTATGGTTATCTTTGGTGACAAAGCAACCTCCTGCATTACAATCATATCGCCGGTAAGTTTATCTTTGATGTTTTGGTAAACACGCTGCAGGTCGATTCCGTTTTGGTCTATCTTATTTATAAAGATAATTGTCGGAATGTTCATTTTCTGAAGTGCATGAAATAATGTACGAGTTTGTGCCTGCACACCGTCTTTTGCCGAAATTACTAAAACAGCCCCGTCAAGAACAGACAAAGAGCGGTATACTTCGGTTAAAAAATCCATATGACCGGGAGTGTCCACGATATTGATTTTATAATTATTCCAGCAAAAAGAAGTAACCGCAGTCTGAATAGTAATTCCCCGTTGCTGTTCTAAAATCATAGTGTCTGTTCTTGTAGTCCCTTTATCCACGCTTCCTTGTTCCTCAATCGCTCCGCTTGTGTATAGCAGGCTTTCCGTTAATGTTGTTTTTCCTGCGTCTACATGGGCAAGAATGCCAATATTGATTATTTTCATGTGATTGTCCTCCTTTTACGGCTCCCAAAGGGCATAAAAATCCCCAGTGGTAAAATACTTTTACCATTGGGGATTATAATTTGCGGACATACACATACAGCATACATCTATTTGTAATTGCTGTTTTTTGGATATGTCAAAATTGATAAGGCAAAAGTATTTTTAAATTGGGTACAAAAATTAAGCTCCCTACGAAAGGAACTATCTTGTTCCCACTATTTGATTATAGTTTTATTTAAGAATACCTTGCCGCATATTTTTTACTCCTTTTCTAGAATGAAACTATTATATCATATCAGCCTTAGGAAAACAAGTACCTAAAATAAATTTTTCTTTCTCTTATTGTATAAAAATCAATGATAGATGTCAGTACAATATGACGACACATATTTGACATCTATCTGCACCTTCTGCCCCGGATAGTCCGCTCTTTTATATGGTTTGTTTTTGCGGTATCTTTTCTTGTCAGCAGCTTCTATTCCTTGACGCCGAATATATTGACACATCACCGTATAGCTGCGGTTATATCCTTTTTTACGAATTTTGTCCTACAAAACTATACGACTGGAAACAGCTTTAGATTTTGATGAACTCACACGGGAAACGTGTTTCGTGTTAGTTTATCAAGTTGTCTATGAGTTACTTAACTTTCTCGATCTTAACATGGTGCTGCTTAAGTCTACTATCATAAGTAATGCCGACTGCAAGTTTCGTGCCGGTGTAATCTTTGAGTGCTAAAGGATAGCGTTTTTCCTTAATTTGCTTTAAAGCTTCATCAGGAGTGGAGTCTTTTTTTAGTTCAATGATGAATGCAGGCTTACTTTTATCGTTCGGATAGAAAATAAAATCTGCAAAACCAATCCCTGCTGGCATTTCACGCACGATTTTATATTTTGTTCTGGCACTCAAGTACACCAGTGTAATTATGCAAGCAAGCGAATTTTCGTCGTTGTACTTTATGACCGGAATGTTGATATCGTGGGCTTCTCGAATCAGCTTTTCCATTGTCTCTGTGTCCTTGCGGAGTGTGGCTTTTAGCATTTCATTCGATTTCATAACAAGTTCCGATACTGCACCCATTGATTTATCTTCCAATGCTTCATCAAACTTTATACGTAGCTCTTTGTTAGGAATGGTTAGCGTTTCGTCGTGATAGCTTAGAAATCCGTAAATCGTCATAGCAGAAAGAATTTGATTTCGATTATTAAGTTCTATTTGTTCTGCTCCATAGCCTTTTAACTTTATTTCAAGTGGGATTCCTGATGTCATCTGAATAATATCATTTTTAACAGAATCTATATCCTGATTTATATAGTACAAAATTTCATCCATAGGTCCTGTGTTTGTCCAGTAGCTCTGGCATCTTCCTTTTCTAAGTGCGAATGACACAGATCTTGGATTGTATATCTCATACCCACCCTGTGTTTTATATCCATTATACCATTCTTTAAGATCTTCCATAGAAACTTTATGTTGTTTGCTACATAGTTTTTCTACTTCTTCATCTGTAAATCCAAAATATTTATCAAAATCTTCATCATTTAGAAAGGTGTATTCATCAAACATATTAAGAGCCGAACCTGAGGAATATTTGGCGATAGGGAGAACTCCGGTCATGTACGCAAGCTCTACGTATGGTTTATCTTTCAAGAGCTTTTTCAAAAACTCTAAAAATTCTTCTCTTTCTTCAGGTTTGAATAAATTGTTATTGAAAATGTAGTCCCATTCATCAAATATAAAGATAAAACTTTCTCCGGTTTTACTATAAATATCATCAAAAATTTTCCCTATCGCATGATTACTATCAATCTGTACATCTGGGAAAGACTCTTTTAAATCTAAAATTAATTGTGGAATAAACCCATTCATGTACTCATCAAAAGTTGTATAATCCATTATTGGATTACACCAAGTAATATAAATTACGTTATGTTTATTTAAATGTTCTAAGTATGAATTACTTTTGCTAATTTCAAGTTTATCAAAGAGTTTTTTAAAATCAGCATTTTTGGAATAATAACAAGCAAGCATCATAGCGTTTATTGTTTTGCCAAATCTTCGAGGCCTTGTTATGCATACATACTGAGATGCCGTACCCACCAATTCATTCATTTTTTCTATTAATTCTGATTTATCTACAAAGTACTTTTCTTTTGTAGTTTTAGTAAATTGATTTATTGGTGTAATACTGTTTAAGAAATATGGCATAAATATGTCACCGCCTTAGATTTTAATTTAATACTATCCATTATACCATAACATCGAAGTTTTATGAAGTCCATCAGCAAAAGGGGAAGAAAATCAAAAATCCGGCAACTTTAGACTTATTTTTAACTTTAATTTCATAAGGAAACCTGTCGAATTTATAAATCGTTACAAATTTGCACCCCAGCTTAAATTTTGCACCCCAAACTAAAAATATGTAACGATTACTTTAAAAGTTCAGAAGTAATCGTTACATAAAAACTACATTGTATCTAAATGAACCTATCGGTATGGCGGAGAGAGGGGGATTCGAACCCCCGAAGCCGCTTTAACGACTTACACGATTTCCAATCGTGCTCCTTAAGCCAACTCGGACACCTCTCCATATCATGACTACGTGTAAAAATATATCAAAATTGACTTAATTTGTCAAGTTAGTAAATTAAAGTTCGTAAAAATATATTATTATCAAGATTTTAAATTAAGCTTTTTATACAGCCTTAACAAACGCAATCTGTTGTATCTCTGTATAGCTATAAATGGTAAATTGCAAAAAATTACTATACAAGAAAATAGAACCGCATAACACAAAGAATTAATCCAGAACGCTATAAAAAAATAAGTGCAACACATCAAATGATCCCACTCTCCTCTGCACGTTTCTGATATAAATTTCCGAATATATGCAGGCTCCATTTCAGAAAGATTTTTCATATGTTTTTTTGAAAAACCGTTTTTGGCAATGTACTGTGGAAGTTTATCTTTCCATTTTTTGATTCTCAATTTTTTTGTATAGAAAGAGCCCTCGACTTCCCATTTACGAATTCTATAGATAGGCTTTGAAGGGTCAAAAAAAGAAGCGTTTGCCCGCACGCAAAAAAACCACACGAGGACATGCCAAATCAGTATAAAAACCGTATTGGCTGCCCAAATATATTGCGGTGATTGGTTACTTAACACTGGCAATCGCTCCTTGGTGTGTTCCGAATTATTTTATATTTTTCATTGCTTCTTCAGCTTCATTCATTTTATTTTCAGCTTCTTTCAACAAAGTAGTTCTTTCTTCGCCAAGCGGTTTGGGAACGGCTTTTTTGTACATATCAACGGCTTCCAAATATATGCCATAAGCTGCAATCATGCCTTGATAATGACTCGAAGCTTCCGAAGGTACTTTCGGACCCAGCTGTTTTTCTAATTCTGCAACAAATTCACTAAATTTATTTGCGGTTGATTCAAGTTTTTCAGTTGATTCTTTAGTACCGTTATATGATGTTATTTGGTCAAAATATTTATCCAGTAAGTCATCGAAATCTTCTTTTTGATATGTCACTTCTTTGATGTATTCGGCTTTCGTAAAAACTCTGCTTGAGTTGTAGAAAAAAAGAAATATCCCGCCTGCTGCCAAAATAATTATAACAGAAATTATTGCAATCCACCACTTTTTAGTTAATTTAATTTTTTTCAACTAAAACACCAGCCTTAAAATAAAAATATTTTTAATAAATCTTCATAAAGTTTTATATCACAAACGCAAAAACTATTATATTTATTTTTGAAAAAATATTCAATACATTAATTATATTTTGTTAGTTTAGAATGCAAAAATATTTTTTTATTTTTGGTAAATTTATGCTTGACCGTTATTTTTAGGTGTGCTATAATGTCACCAGTCGGTATGTGCGCCCGTAGCTCAGCTGGATAGAGTGTTTGGCTACGAACCAAAAGGTCGGGGGTTCGAATCCCTCCGGGCGTACCATTTTTTGTTGTTACGTAAAAATTTGCGGCTCTTTCTACGTGCATAAAATTTATGCGACATTTGTTTGTGCTCAGTATCATGCTAGGTGGAAATAAATTTAATGCTTGGAGGAAAACAAAATAATGAAATTTAAAAAAATGGTATGTTTGGGTTTGGCGGTTTTATTGTTTGCGTTCAATTTTCATAGTGGAAGAGTGGATGCATTGTTTGGTAATGCTCATTTTAGCATAGGGAAAAAAGTAGCCGAAAAACTTGATGCGAGTATTTCGGAAGAGAGTAAAAGTGCATTTTTGTCGGGTATTGTTTATGCCGATATCGGCAAATTCAAGTTTGATAAAGAAGCAGGCGTGGAATCAGATTCTGATAAATTTGTGAGCGAGATGAAGAAATTTGCAGAAACCGAAGAAGAAAAATGGTTTGTACGTGGTTTTGAAGCACATATTTTTCAAGATAGTGAAACGAAAAAATTTTTGAAAGATATTTTAGGTCATGAGTATTCTTCATATGTTGTTTACGTGATCGATTGTGGCACTTTGGATAGTTATTTTGTAAAAAAATCAGGTGTACTTCACAATGATTATTTGAGTAAGTTTAATTTCGAACAAATTACAGACGGACTAGACATGGCGGACCTGAGTAAAAAGTTTAACATGACTGAAGAAGGGTTAAAGAAATATGCTACGGATGTGCTTAGTCAGTGCTCCGAAAGCTTAAGAAAAAACAATCTGATTATATGTGACAATTTGATAAAAAAGACATACGAATCGCTTGGATTTGAAGAAATATGTTTAGATGATATCCATGAGCAAGCAGGAAATCTTTTAGGCTCCACCATAATTATCCCTGCGTTTGTAGGAAGTAAAGTTCAGATATCAAAGGAACTGGCTTCGAAAATTGAGCAAAAGAGTGAGGAGCTCGCTGATTTGTGTGTTTCAAATTTTAGTGATAAAGCGGAAGAAATTTGAGATTACATGCGAGGAATGTAAAAAGGTCTGCAGCATATTTTTGAGATTTTGTTTTTATTTAAAATTTGGAAATATCTTTATACAAAAAATTACGAGTAAAATGATGCTCGTAGTTTTTATTTGTGGTAATCGAATATTTAAAAAAATTTATGTAACAGTCAAAAAACTATTGATTTTTTATTTTAAACATGTTACAACAAACTTAATCTATTAAAGATGAATAGTTTATTTTTACAGACGCAAAATAAATTTATTTGTTGATTGACATTAAAAATAAAATATGGTAGAATATCCATGCCGCTTACTGCAGGCTTACAAAGATTATATATCTGCCTGAAACAGTAGCGAGATAATAAAAAGGTAGGTGCGTAGGAGGATGTACGCAATTATTGAAACAGGTGGCAAACAGTACAAAGTCAGCGTCGGTGATGTAATTTATATTGAAAAGATTGATGAAGTTGAAGAATCAACCGTTGAGTTCAAAGTTATTGCGGGTCAAGACGAAAAAGGTTTTCATTTTGCAGCTCCGGATTTAGCTTCGGCAAAAGTTTTGGGAAAGGTACTGAAAAGCGGTAAAGCAAAGAAGATAACTGTCTTTACATACAAGCCCAAGAAGAGCTGTAAGCGTAAGTTGGGGCACAGACAGTGGTATACAAAGGTACAAATCGAATCTATTAATTTTTAATCTGTTGAGAAAATTTATGATTAAAGCTGAAATTTATATTTCCAAATTTGGAAATATAGTAGGATTTGATATTTCGGGACATTCAGATTTTTCGCAAGCAGGTACGGATATTGTTTGTGCAGCGGTTTCTTCTGCGGCTTATATGACGGTCAATACTTTGGCGGAAGTGCTCGGTGCGGACGTGGACGCATACGTGAATGATAAACTGGGTGTTATGAGAGTTTTTGTATCTGAAAAAGATGCTCCGATTTGTTCTGATATTTTAAGTGGATTTAAAATGCATTTAATTTTGCTCGAAGAAATGTATTCGAAAAATATTAAAGTGAATTATGTGGAGGTGTAGTTTGTTATGTTGATGATTAATATTCAACTTTTTGCTCATAAAAAGGGGCAAGGTTCGACTTCTAATGGACGTGATTCCGAGTCAAAACGTTTAGGAGTTAAGCGTGCAGACGGGCAATTTGTTTTAGCGGGAAATATTTTAGTGAAGCAGCGTGGCACAAAAATTCATCCCGGCGAAAATGTAGGAAAAGGTTCTGATGATACGCTTTTTGCGATGAAAAACGGGAGAGTTAGGTTTGAACGTGTTGGACGTGACCGCAAACGTGTCAGTGTATATGCCGTTGAAGCTTAGCTGTATGTAAATTTAGATATACGTTGTTTTATGCGGGTCATTTGTTGGATGATCCGCGCTTTATTTTGTTGTTCATAAAAAGAAGGTGCAAATATGTTTGTGGATACTGCTCAGATAAAAATCAAAGCGGGAAAAGGCGGCGATGGAGCGATTTCTTTTCACCGCGATAAATATACAATGACAGGCGGTCCGGACGGTGGAAACGGCGGACGAGGTGGTTCTGTTATTTTTCAGGCGGATAGCAATTTATCAACACTTTCCGGGTTTAGGTATAAGAAAAAATTTTTTGCCAAGAGCGGTCAAAATGGATCTTCGGGGAAAAAATCAGGTAAAAAAGGCGAAGATCTTGTCATAAATGTCCCATTCGGTACGCTCATAAAAGATGCCGAAAGTGACAAACTGATAGCTGATATTTCGGAAAATAAGCCCTATGTTATTGCACCGGGCGGCCGAGGAGGAGCGGGAAATATGAATTTTGCGGGACCTATTAAGCAGTCGCCGCGTTTTGCAAAGCCCGGTGAAGAAACTCCTGAATTGCTTATAAAATTAGAGTTAAAACTTTTGGCAGATGTAGGTTTGGTAGGATATCCAAATGTTGGAAAATCTACAATCATTTCGATTGTAAGCGAAGCAAAACCTCAGATTGCAAATTATCATTTTACAACCATTTCGCCAATTTTAGGCGTAGTGAAATACGATGATGAAACTTCGTTTGTCATGGCGGATATTCCCGGACTTATCGAGGGCGCGTGGAAAGGAGTGGGACTTGGTCATAAATTTTTGAGGCACGTTGAGCGCTGCAGAATGTTTTTGCATGTTGTTGATGTTTCAGGAAGTGAGGGAAGGAATCCCTGTGAAGACTTTGATATAATAAATTCGGAACTCAAAAAATTCAGTGGCGAACTTGCCAAACGGCCGATGATTGTGGTTGGAAATAAATCTGAAATAGCTACGCAAGAGCAGATTGATAAATTTAGAAATTATGTGGAACAAAAAGGATATGAATTTATTTTAATTTCTGCAATAAATAATAAAGGTATTAAAGAAATGCTTGATAAAGTGGTGGAAATGCTCAGTAAATTGCCGAGCGTGAGTTCGTTCACTCCGAATGCGGGAGATTATTTGGAAAAAAATAATAAAAACGAACCGCTCACAATAAAAAATGTTAACGGTGTTTATGTGGCGAGTTCGGGTTGGCTCAAAAAGCTTGTGAATTCGGTGAACTTCAACGATTATGATTCTATGGAATACTTCCAAAATTATATAGTTAAATCGGGGCTCATAGAAGCTTTAAAAGCCAAAGGAGCAAAGCCCGGTGATACGGTAAGAATTGACGATATGGAATTTGATTTTTTTGAATAAAATAGGTGCAGCTATGTTTTTAAATGTTATGTATTCTGAAAAAGAAGCGTTTTCGCTCAGTTTGGAAAAACTGGCGTTTGTGGGAGATGCAGTTTTTGAGCTTTTAGTAAGAGAAAGAATTTCTGCTAAGTATGGAACGAATATCGGAGAGATTAATAAAAGGAAGGTTTGCGCAGTGTGTTGTGAGGCGCAGGCTGAATTTTTTCGTACTATTGAACCGATGTTAAATGATCGAGAAAATTCTGTTTATAAACGTGGAAGAAACGCACATATAGGTAGAGTTCCCAAGAAGTCATCTCCGCAAGTTTATCATATTGCAACAGGTCTGGAGGCCGTTTTTGGTTATTTATATCTTAGTGGACAGTTTGATCGTATTGAGGAGTTTGCAAAGCGTTTAAATTTATGAAAAATAGTTAAAAATTCAAATATAGTATTTGCCGAGCATAATATTATGGATTTTTGGTAAGGATAGCAGATATCAATTTATCTGCTGTTTTATTTACTTTTTTATAGTCCATTGCGGATATGTATATTTTTTCTATTTTATCATGATTTTTTAGTGCTAAAGATAAATTTTTAGTGATTTCTTCCAGCAATTCAGAAGATATTTTTTCGTAAAGCGTGAGCAAATTTTTGTGAGATTTTAATATATCCTGATTTAAAAATTTAGTTGTATTAATTTTTTTTATATTTTTTAAATTTTTAAATAAATCGGATTCAGTTTTTGAATTTTTTGCAATAAAGACGGTCGAGACTTCGGGCAAATAAACAGCTCTCAACTGATTTTCGGGGAAGAAAGGCGTTGGGAACGAAGTAATATTCATGCATCTTTTTGTAGATTCCAAACGAATTTCTTGCAGAATTCGATTTGAAATTATCTCATATTTATCTTCGATTACGTATGTGTTTTTCGGTTCATAATTTAAGGAATTTTCAAAAATTTTGTATCCGCCGGGTGTAATAGCATCTGTAAACCTAAGTTTTTCATTTGGAGATTTTTCATATTTTATATTTCCGAAAACTGTTTTCGAAAGTTTATTCATAAATTCTTGAAATTTTTCGGGTTCGGCAGCTTGTTTTAGTATCTTATTTTGAGATTTTTTTATACCTCCCAGAGCTCCTAGATATATTGAAGCTTTTTTATGAAAATATTTATTTTCTTCCAATAATTTTATTAAAACTTCTGAATTTTTTTGCAATTTTTTTTCATTCCAAAACTCGCCTAAATTTATTATTTTCTCCGATACTCCGGGATATTTTGGCTCTATAACATGCGGATCGGTTCCATCGGCCACACAAATTTTAAGCTCAGAAAATATTACTGCGTCAAGTGATCTGGGGTCGGATGAGCAATGAATAAGTTCGGTTTCGATGTGCATTTCTTTTGCCTTTTCGGCAATTTTTTTCATCAGCGTTGATTTACCTGTACCCGGTCCGCCTTTTAAAATATAACAAAACCACCCCTCTTTTGGATAATAAAGATGGTCAAAAACAGAGAAAAATCCTTCACATGTTTTGGTTGCCAAGAAAAAATCTTTTGAAAAAGTATTAGACATAATTAAATCCACTCCTTCTAAGATATACTATGAATTTAATTATGTCTTTGTTCTTTAATTATATGTTAATGTGCAAATTTCTTCGATTTTTTGTTTCAGATTCAAAAAATCTTCTTCCACCAAAATTTTTTGTTTCGGATTTCTAAGTATCGCTGCGGGATGTATGGTAGGCATGAAAAGTATATTTCCTTTTTTATAAAATTTACCGTGATCTTTAGTTATTTTGATTTTGTCATCGATTATTTTCATTGCGGCAATTCTTCCGACGGCTACAATTAATTTTGGTCTTAGAAGTGCAGTTTGATTTCTAAGCCAGTTTATGCACATTTCTTGTTCTTCGGGGAGAGGATCGCGATTTTTGGGTGGCCTGCATTTTACTATGTTAGCTATATAAATATTTTCTTCACGGCTCAGACCTATTTCCAAAAGCATTTTGTCAAGCAATTTTCCTGAGCGCCCTACAAACGGTTTACCTTGAATATCTTCCTGTTCGCCGGGACCTTCTCCAACAAACATCACTTCCGCAAGAGGATTTCCGTATCCGAAAACTACGTTTGTTCTTGTTTCGCAGAGTCTGCACTTTTTGCATTTTAAGCAGTCGTTTTTAAGCGTTTCCCATTCTTCATACATCTAATTTCTACCTCAATCTAAACGTTAAATCTAAAAAGTACAACATCGCCATCGTTCATAACATAATCCTTACCCTCAGAACGTACAAGTCCTTTTTCTTTGGCGGAAACAAGCGAACCGCATTCCACAAGCTTATCAAACGATATCACTTCGGCGCGGATAAAACCTCTTTCAAAATCCGAATGTATTTTTCCGGCGGCTTGAGGAGCTTTTGTACCTTTTTTGATTGTCCAGGCTCTTACTTCGGGTTTACCTGCCGTTAAATATGAAATTAATCCCAAAAGTTTGTAGCAAGCGGATATCAATCTATCCAGTCCGGATTCTTTTAATCCTATGTCTTTCAAAAAATCCAGTTTTTCGCTTTCTTCCATTTCTGAAATTTGTGCTTCAAGCTCTGCGCAGATCGGCAGTACGGCTGAAAATTCTTTTTCTGCAATTTCTTTTACGGTGTTGTAATTTTTATTTTTTGATATATCTTTTGCAAAATCTTCCTCAGACATATTTGCAACATATATTACCGGCTTTAACGTCAAAAGGTCAATTTTTTCAATTATTTCGCGTTCTTCAGGGGAGTATTCTACAGCTTTTGCCATTTTTCCGGATTGTAAATTTTCCAATAATTTTTGGCATAGCTGTAATTCGAATTCGTATTTTTTATCTGCTTTGAGTAATTTTTGAAGTTTTACGATTCTTTTTTCAATCATCTCAATATCGGAAAAAATTAATTCCAAATTTATTATTTCTATATCTCTCCTAGGGTCCACTTTTCCGTTAACGTGAATTATGTCATCATTTTCAAAGCATCTCACAACATGAGCAACTGCGTCGACTTCTCGAATATTCCCCAAAAATTTATTTCCGAGACCTTCGCCCTTAGCCGCACCTTCAACAAGACCTGCTATATCCACAAATTCGATGGTTGCAGGCGTAACTTTTTCGGGTTTATATATTTCGGTGAGCGTTTTCAGGCGTTTGTCGGGAACAGAAACAATTCCGACATTAGGTTCAACGGTGCAAAAAGGATAGTTTGCAGACATTGCTCCGGCGTTTGTTATGGCGTTAAAAAGTGTACTTTTGCCAACATTTGGCAATCCCACGATTCCTATTTTCATGTTATTCCTCCGATAAATTATTACTGCTATATTTAATGATATACTTTCAAAACTGATTTATCAATATGTTTATTTTTGGCCGAATTCTTTTATTTTTTTGATGTATAAAACTATTAAGTTTAATATTTTAAAAAAACTATTTACTTGTAACAAAAATATGTTATAATATTGTGTATCATAAGTATAAATATATATTTTATGTGTCTAGTTTATCACAAGGAAAAGGGGGGAATTTATAATTTATATTTTAATCCTTTTTGGAAAGGGGAAGTAATAATGTTTAAAAAAGTACTAATTAAAAAATTAATGCCGGCAATTTTAAGTTTTGGTATTTTTTCTCTTTTTAGTGCCGGCGCATTTAGTGACACTGCACACAAGCATGTCACAAGAACAAGTTTTGAGGCTTTCAGTGAAATGAACTGCGATGATAGTATACGCAAAAGTTTTAAAAATTTGGCAGAAGCTTCCGAATTTTTTAAAAATGATGAAAAAGAATACAAAGAACTTTTTATTAAATATAGCATTCAGCCCGACATCGACGAAACTCAAGGAATTTTTAAGTATCATTTCTATAATCCGATAACCGAAACAAACTTTATGAACGAAAAAGATTCTGCATTAACACGTTTCAAAGAGCATTTTGAAAAAGCCGTAAGTAATTACAAAATGGACAACAAAAATATGGCTTATCAAGAGCTCGGGCGGGCGGTGCACTTTATGGAGGACATGAACACTCCGGTACATACTGCATATGAATTGCCTTCTGATTCAGTTAAAAAGCTGCCGATGCACGTTGATTTTGAAAAAGTTTGCGATCAGTTATGCGGTGAATGTAAATTGAACCTTGTTGCACAGTCGTTAAAGTATTACGAAATAAATAATTTCGACACTATTTCACGTTCAGCAGCCACACTTTCGGCCGATAATTTTTATTATCTCGAGAACAATAAAATGGACAAAGAAGAACTTGCAAGATATGCGGTTTTAAATGCTCAGAAAAACGTTTCCGGTATTCTTTATAGATTTTTTATAGAAGTTTTAAAAAGTTAAATTTTTAAGGCAGGTGAAATTTGGTTATGAAAAGAAGACTATATTCAAGTATTTTTGCGTGTTTGATTTTGGGAATCGCTTTGAGTTTTATGGAAACCGGCGTCAAAGCTGCGGAATCCAAGCCGGTTCAACTCGAAAAAATTTCTTGCGGTAAAATTTTGTCAAATGGTGATATTCAGATTTTTGAAACGATTGAATGCGGTAAGGAGAAAGATTTTTTTGGCGATGACAATTATTCCGGTGTTTATAGAAAAAACGTTGATTTGACAAAACAGTTTAAAAAACGAATAAAAGAAAACGTCTATGAAACAAAGGCGGAGATTAAGCAAAGATTTATATTTACATACGATAAAAAAGAACAAGTACGGATTACTCCCGAAAATATTTCAAGCGACCCGACCATAACGGATTGGAAGATAAGTTCGCTTTCGGAAATATCCGTTGACGATGGTATATGTTCAATTTCGAACAAATATCGTGTATACGACAAGACATTTATGGGCAATTTTCAATACATGTGTGATGGATTTGTTGATATATTTTGCGATTGTAACGGTGAAATAGGCGCAAATTCAGATATAAGATGGTAATAAGGAGGGAGAGTTATGAAAAATATTATAAAAAAATTTTTGGGATTTATTTTTACATTTTGTATGCTGTTTGGTTTTGCGCAGTGTCTTGATTTAGGAAAGCCTGTTTTAGTAGAGGAGCAGTCATTTGACGTCAAAGTCTTACCAAATTTGAATCGCGAAGAAATCAGACGTATTGTTAAATATGAGTACAGTGGGAAATTAGATTCAAATCCCTGGAAATATATAACCGTAAAGAACGTGATTTCTTATATCAGCATAGGCACAAAGGAGATTCTTGCGGAATTTACTGTTGTAATGAAATTCAAATATAACGAAAAAACTCAGCAATCCGAATGTTTAAGCACGTCTTATGGGAGCATAGTAAAAGATACTGCATATTCTGTGAGTGTTTCCACGCGCAAAGCAAACAACTCCACAGATCAAGGCGCAGGAATTGCTGATATAGAGTTTGAGTATGTGGGAGAATATCTGGATGTATTTAGCAGAAAGATAAGCTGTGATTGTTTTGGCGGAGTTATTATTTCGGATTGCTAAATAAACATTAAATATGTATACAAACAAAAATAAAAAAAGATTGAAAATCACACCGAAATATGATAAAATAAACGTGGCAAGTAATTTTTATCGAGGTGTGATTTTTTCATACCGTTTGTAATTTGTTAAAAACATATTTGGATAATAGCTGTCAGATTGTAGAATTTGGCGGAGAAACCAAGTGAAAAAATTGAGATACTTGTGAACAGGAAGCTATTTTAAAATAAAATCCTTGCAATTTTAAAAGCTATATGTTAGAATAATAGTATTGATTGAGTATAGTATAGGTTGGGCATTGCCCGCTTAAACGTTAGAGTATTTGTTTAGATAAGGAGAAAATAAACATGGCAAAATGTGAATTGTGTAAAAAATCAGCTGTTTTTGGCATCAAGGTGTCCCACTCGCACAGACGTGCAAATAAGATGTGGAAGCCTAATTTGAAAAAAATCAGAGTTAATATCGGCGGTACTGCGAGGAGAATGTATATTTGCACAAGATGTATGCGTTCCGATAAATCTGGCGCCAAAGTCTAATTTATGGAATTCAAGCAGGCAGGCGGCGATATTGAGATTTGTAATCTGAAAAATTTTGATCTCAGTCAAATTTTTGACTGCGGTCAATGTTTTCGTTTTAGTAATTTTGATGGAAAATATCGAGGAGTTGCTTTTGAAAAAACATTAACTGCCTATCAAAAAGGAACGAATATTATTCTTGAAAACGTAAATTTTGATGATTTAGAACATATTTGGAATAATTATTTTGATTTTGATATCGATTATGGAAAAATTGCAGAGAATTTTTTGGGCATAAATCGTGTCATGGATGCGGCGGTTAAAGAGTGCTGTGGCATTCGCATCCTACGGCAGGACTTCTGGGAGGTGCTCTGCTCGTTTATTATTTCTCAAAACAACAATATTCCTCGTATAAAAAAGATAATTAATGCGCTTTGTATGTTTTTTGGAGACGACGTTGGAGGAGGCGTATATTCGTTTCCGAAGCCTCAAATTTTAGCGAGTTTGAGTGAAGAAGATTTGGCGCCTATCAGTGCGGGTTTCAGAGCAAAGTACATAATTGATGCGGCACAAAAAGTTTCTTTGGGAGCTGTTAATTTTGAAAATCTTGAAAATATGTCAAATGATGAATGTAGAGACAGGCTGATGCAGATTAAAGGTGTTGGTCCGAAAGTTGCAGATTGTGTGCTTCTTTACGGTATGCATAGACTTTCGGCATTCCCTATGGATGTTTGGATGAAACGTGTTATGGATAAATTTTTTCCGAGCGAAAAGTCTGAATTTTTCGGCGCATATGCAGGAATTGCTCAACAGTATTTATATCATTATAGCCGGAATCACCCTGAAATTTTCGAGTATTAGGTTTAGGAAAAATAGAAAACGTATATTTTATGAAGAGATGTAAAATACTTAATTTATGCACCGATTGTCAGCATACAGATTGATAAATGGATTTGCTAAAAAATTAAAGTGTTTATATAAAACTAAAAACGACATAAAAGAAATAAAATTTTGTGGAATATTATGTTTTGCACAAAAAGTACAAACTATAAATATAACCGAAAAATTCAAATGAAGTAAAGCATAAAAAACCGTATTTTATGCTTTACTCTTGGGATACTTTTCTAAAATTTTATTCAAAAAGACTGTGTCACGTCAACAATAAGCAACACGTCACCGAATATGCTGTTTAATATTTTTTGCAGTGCATTTTTGAATATCATCTATAATTTATGTTTTGAAATTTCGCTCGTTGCAAGATAATCGCAGCGTTCGTTTTCGGGATGTCCCGCGTGACCTTTTACCCAGACTATATTTATTTTGTGTTTTTGCAGCAAACTAAGTAATTTCTGCCATAGGTCGGCATTAAGCGCAGGTTTTTTGTCGCTTTTTTTCCAGCCGTTTTTCTGCCAAGCCTCTGCCCAACCTTTTGTTATGGCGTTGCAAAAATACTGCGAATCGCTGCAAATTGTAACTTCGCATGCTTCTTTGAGTGCACTTAGTGCCTCTATGACAGCGGTTAGTTCCATGCGATTATTTGTTGTTTCGGGCGCGTAACCTGACATTTCTTTTTTATGCTCCTTATATTTTAAAACAGCGCCCCATCCACCTGCTCCGGGATTACCACTGCACGCACCGTCTGTATATATTTCTATTTTTTTCATTTGTATTGTTTCCTTTAAATTGGATAATTTTGTAAAATATCTTGACAGAAGAAATTTTACATGATATAATTAGGTTAACGTTTGATGTGCGGAATTTAATTGTTTGTTTTTAATTTGAAATTGAGTTGCCATATTTTGTTCAGATTAGAGAAGTTTAGCTTGTTGATTACGCTGAACGTCCGGTTTATTTTCATTTTATATATTTAGGAGGTAATTATTATTGTGAACGAAAAAAATGACTTGAAAAAAAATATAAAAAAATCAAATTCAAATTTAAAGAATAAAAATTTAGTCCAAAAAAATTATACTACAAATTCAAAAACAAAAAAAGCCGAACATTCAAGCAAAAAAACCGCCATAAACTCTAGTTCCAAATATGCAGGCACGAGCGGTTCGACTCAAATTGTGGATTCATATCTTTCTCGCAGCGGCGTGACTGTTGGGAGAGCAAATAATTTTTTTGGCGGCAGAGGTTTAAAAAAAGATAAAAAATCGTTCAGGGTTGTATTTTTGGGCGGACTTAACCAAATAGGTAAAAACATAACAGCATTCGAGTGCGGCGATGATATTATGATTTTAGATTGCGGAATGTCGTTTCCGGACGGCGAAATGCTGGGAGTTGACTTGGTTATACCCGATTTTTCATATCTTGAAACGAATCGCAATAGGATAAGAGGATTGGTTATAACGCACGGACACGAAGATCATATAGGTTCTATTCCGTATCTTCTCAAAAAGATAAATGTTCCGATTTATGCAACTCCGCTTACAGTCGGCCTCATAAGCAGTAAGCTCAAGGAGCATCGTCTGTTTGGCAGCACGGATATAAATACTGTAAACGCGGGCGAGGAAATAAAATTAGGCTGCATGAGTGTGGAATTTATTCACGTAAACCACTCTATACCTGACGCTGTGGGCGTCGCGATAAAATCCCCGGCAGGTACGATTGTTCATACGGGTGACTTTAAAATTGATTGTACTCCTTCGAGAGGCGAAATGATAGATCTTGCGAGGTTTGCACAGCTTGGCAAAGAGGGAGTGCTTGCTTTCATGGCGGACTCTACAAACGCTGAACGTCCGGGATATACGATGACTGAACGTAAATTAGATACTTCGTTTGAAATGCTTTTTCAAAAAGCCAAAAATAAAAGAATTATAATAGCTACATTTGCGTCGAATATAGGAAGACTTCAGCAGATTATAAATTGTGCTGTAAGATACGGCAAAAAAGTTGCTTTTTCGGGGCGTAGTATGGTAAATAATATTGCAATTGCCAAAGAACTTAATTATCTAGAGGCGCCCGATGGAGTTATTATAGACATAGATTTGATAACAAAATACGGAAAAAATGAAGTTGTTTTGGTAACAACAGGGAGTCAGGGTGAACCGATGTCAGCTTTACACAGAATGGCTTTTTCGGAACACAAAAAAGTTGAGGTAGGGCCTGAAGATTTTATAATTATTTCTGCAACGCCTATTCCGGGCAACGAAAAAATGGTGGGGACGGTTGTAAATGAGCTTATGAAACTCGGTTGCGAAGTTGTTTATGAATCAATGTATGAGACTCATGTTTCCGGTCACGCATGCCAAGAAGAGCTCAAAATAATGCAAGGAATTATCAAACCGAAATATTTTATTCCCGTACACGGTGAGCGTAGGCACCTTATGAAACATGCAGAGCTTGCAGTTGGAATGGGAATATCTGAAGATCATGTTTATGTTGGAGATTCGGGTGATGTAATCGAGATAAATGAAAATCACATTAAAAAAGTTGGTCAAATTCCGCTTGAGCTGGTTCTTGTTGACGGCATAGGAGTAGGAGATGTAGGTAGTATTGTTCTTAGAGATCGAAAACATCTTGGCGAAGACGGACTTATAGTTTTGGTTGCGACGTTAGATTCTCACGATAAGCATATAGTAGCAGGTCCTGACATTGTTTCACGCGGATTTGTCTATGTAAAAGAATCGGAAAATCTTTTGGAAGAAGCCAAAAGGATTGCTTATAAAATCATTGAAAATTGTTCATCGCAAAACACGCGCGATTGGGGATATCTTAAAACGAAAGTCAGAGATGAACTTTACAAGCTTTTCCATAACAAAACACGTAGGAATCCTGTTATATTACCGATAATTATGGAAGTTTAAATGGCACAAAAAGAAAACTCGCCTTGTTTTTAGGCGAGCTTATATTTTTTGAGCGTTATATTAATTAGCCTCCACAGCCACAACCGCAGCCATTGTTACAGCCACAACCATCATCATTTCCGCCGCAGCAGCACAAAATGACAAGAATAAGAATGATTATTAAGCAACAGTTGTTACCGCCAAAAAGATTATTACACATTGGTGAATTCCTCCTTTGAATATTTACATTACCATACTATTTTGAAGATCTGAAAAGTGTTACACAAAAATTAAATGTGCAGTAATATTGATTTTTATCTTTCACGGAGGTATTATATACGGTACCACGGTTAGAATTAAGGGGGACGAGTTTATGTCAAATTCAAAAAAAACAATTTTTAGTGCAGTACAGCCCAGCGGAGAAATTACACTAGGAAATTATCTCGGAGCGATAAAAAATTGGGTTAATCTCCAAAATGATTATAAATGTATTTTTGCGCTTGCCGATTTACATACTATAACTGTACGCCAGAATCCAAAAGAATTTAACCGCAGAATTATCGAACTTTATGCTTTGTTTTTAGCCTGCGGAATTGACCCGCAAAAGAGTATATTTTTCATTCAAAGCCAAGTGCATACTCACGCAAATTTGGGCTGGATACTTCAGTGTTATACTCAGTTCGGTGAGCTTTCCAGGATGACGCAGTTTAAAGATAAGTCAAAAAAACACGTCGATAACATTAATGCAGGACTTTTTTGTTATCCAAGTCTAATGGCGGCCGATATTCTTCTTTATAATGCCGATTTAGTTCCTGTTGGAGCGGATCAAAAGCAGCATCTTGAACTCACAAGAAATATTGCCGAACGATTTAACGGTATATATGGTGATACTTTTGTTATTCCCGAACCGTATGTTGCAAAAATAGGTGCTAAAGTGGCATCTTTGCAGGACCCTACAAAAAAAATGTCAAAATCTGATAAAAATTCAAATGCTTGTGTCCGTATGATGGATGATGCCGATGTTATTATAAAGAAATTCAAGCGTGCTGTTACAGACTCCAATAATGAGGTAAAATTTAGAAACGAAAACACAGGAATCGACAATCTTATTGGCATTTATTCTTGTATTACGAGTAAATCTGCGGAAGAAGTAGAGAAAGAATTTGAAGGAAAAGGCTACGGAGATTTTAAAAAAGCAGTTGGCGAGGCAGTTGTCAATGAGCTTATTCCTATTCAAGAAAGATTTAAAGATTATATTAGTAATGAAGATTATTTAGTGAAATGTTTTAGAAAAGCTCGTGAAGAGGCACTTGAAATTTCTGAAAAAACTTTAAACGAAGTAAAAACAAAGATAGGATTTTATTTATAAATAAATTAATCGTATTATCTAATGTTTTCCCTCAAAATCAATTTGAGGGAGTAATTATTTTTTACGGATGCTGCTATACATGATAAAAGCAGATGCTGGATCTGCTATAGTAACATTTGATGATTTTTAGATATTTCGAACAAATATTGCAATAAAAAGATGTGCTGAAATATGATCGGTTTTACTCTATGCCTCGGCTCATGGAATTTAAGTACTTCTCCGCGTCTTTTGTACGTGACTATACTTTTAAAATTCATATTCAAGTTCACGGCAAATCCATTTTTCGCCCAAAATATCATAAGATACGGTTTTTGGGGTCTGAAGCTCTTTAAATCCTGACGACTTATAGCATGCATAAGCTGATTTATTATTTTCAAAAACTTCCAGTGTAACTTTTTTTGCGTTCAGTTTCGTGCGCGCGTATTCAAGTGCAAGACTTATCATTTTTTTACCTATTCCTTGTCTGCGCAGCTTGTTATCAACAATCACAAAACCGAACCTGACTATTTTTTTCTGGAAGTCTACTGTCCTAATTGTGAGATGTCCCACAATTTTGTTTTCGCTCAGCGCCGTAAGCTTGTGTTCTTGGATTTTGCCTTTACCATCATAGTATGCGTTTATATCGTCGGCGCTGATAGGATATTTGCTATATTCACCGGCGCACCACATATGAAAAATAGTTTTGTTTTCGCACCAAGACGCAATATATTTTGCGTCAGATTTTTCGTATTTTCTCAGCTGTAGCATTTTTTTATCTCCTTTTTGTCCATTTTGAGTAAATTATACCAAATAGGGAATTTGTTTTCAAAATTTAATGTTTTAACTCTTGACATTATTTTCGGTGCATAATATAATTGTGATGTCAGATTTGTAGGGGTATAGCTCAGTTGGTAGAGCAGCGGTCTCCAAAACCGCGTGTCGAGGGTTCGAGTCCTTCTACCCCTGCCAATGGGGTTTGCTGATATAGCTCAGTCGGTAGAGCACTTCCTTGGTAAGGAAGAGGTCACCGGTTCAAGTCCGGTTATCAGCTCCATGATTTTGTATTTTTTAATAAGGTATTCAGTGGAGATTTTCGCTGGATACTTTTGATTTATAGAGGTGAGATTTATTAAACGAGAAATTTTAAATAATGCTCCGGAAATTCTCAAAAAATTTTTGGGATATCTTCAAACTGTGAAAGGCAAATCTCCCAGGACTGTAGAAGAATACTACATAGATTTGCGAACTTTTTTTAGGTATCTTAAAATTCACTTTGGCATGGTTTCGAAAGACGCAGTTTTTGAAGAAATAAATATAGATGACGTTAATATTGATATGCTAAAGCAAGTGGGTCTTACGGATGTTTTTGAGTATATGAATTACTTGGCATCGGTACGTGAGAATCACGAAGCGGCGAGAGCAAGAAAAGCTTCGAGCCTTAGGCATTTTTTTAAATATCTTATAAATAAAACTTGTGAATTGGAGTCTAATAATATAGAAGAACTGGAAACTCCTAAGCTGGCTAAAAAATTGCCTAAATTTCTAACGTTGGAACAGAGTAAAAAACTTTTGGAAACAGTTAACGCACGAGGAGCAAAGTCCAAAGAGCGTGATTACTGTATTTTGACGCTTTTTTTAAATTGTGGTTTGCGTCTTTCTGAGCTTGCGGGCATAAACCTAAACGATTTTCGTGAAGATGGCACGTTAAAAGTCGTGGGGAAAGGGAATAAAGAAAGAATTGTATATCTTAATTCGGCATGCAAGAGTGCAGTGGCAAATTACCTTAAAGTGCGCCCGAATAATGAGATTAAGGATAGAAAAGCTTTCTTTATTAGCAGGCAGCGTAATAGAATAAGCGTAAAAACGATACAAGCGTTAGTCAAGAAATATTTAGAGTTATCGGGTTTTGGAGGCATGGGATATTCCACTCATAAACTGCGTCACACTGCAGCAACACTTATGTATCAGCACGGGGGAGTGGACATACGCGTACTTAAGGAGATTTTGGGCCATGAAAATCTGGGTACTACAGAAATATATACGCATATCTCAAATTCCCAGGTAAAGAACGCAATCGATGCAAATCCTCTTGCCGATATATGCAATTAAAAAGCTTTCCGGAACAGGAAAGCTAAATTTTTTTGATTTTTTCACCGGTATTTTTCAAGATTATATTCTCCGGAATAAAACCTCTTACCATTGAGGTAGGATACACACTGACATTACGTCCAAGCAAACTTCCGGGGTTTAATACGGCATTACAGCCTATTTCTACATAGTCTCCAAGTATTGCGCCAAACTTTTTAAGTCCTGTATTTATTTTTTCCGCATCTGTTTTCACTGTTACCATACTTTTGTCAGATTTTACGTTTGATGTAATAGAACCCGCGCCCATATGTGACTTATACCCCAAAATGGAATCTCCGACGTAGTTAAAATGAGGAACTTGAACGTTATTAAAAAGTATAGAATTTTTAATTTCGGTCGAATTCCCCACAACGCAGTTTTCGCCTACTATTACGCCGCCGCGAATAAATGCGCAGTGCCTTACTTCGGTGCCTTTCTGTATTATGGTGGGACCTTCTATATGTGCTGAATTTGCTATATTTGCTTTTTTTGAAATCCAAACATTTTCATTTATTTCAACATATTCACTTTTGCCGAGCGTAGGTCCCAGCTCTAGAATAAAACTTTTGATTCCGGGCAGTACTTCCCAAGGATAATAAGCGTTTTCAAATAATTTTTTTGTAGTGGTTTGGCTTAAATCTAAGAAATTCTCAAAAAATAAAAATTCGTTTTTTGACATAAACAAAGCACGGCGACTAACTATGTTACTAGCCGCCAACCTCCCAAAAATATTTTTATTTTGTAATATTAGCAACCGGGAATGAAATTATAAATTCGGTGCTTTCTCCAATTTTACTGCTTACTTCAATTGTCCCGCCATATTCTTCCGTAATATCTTTTGCAATGGAGAGGCCTAACCCCGAACCTTCGATTTTTAGAGTTTTCGAGGTTTCGGAACGATAATGTTTTTCAAATATTTTGCCAAGTTCATTTTCGGCAATACCTATTCCGGTATCTTTAATCTTAATAAATACTTTACCATTGCGTTCAAGAAGGTCAATGTATACTTTTCCACTTTCGCGATTGTATTTTATTGCGTTTTCTATAATGTTTGTTAGTATTCTTGACATTTTATTTTCCGGAATCGAAACGTAAATATCGTTATTTTCCGACTGAATAATAATTTCGATATTTTTACTGTCTGCGAGCGGTTTTAAAACTTTGGCGTATTTATTAATTTGTATGTTAATATTGCATTTTTGAGGCACGGCAAGAAAGTTTTTTTCAGAGATATCTAAAATATCATTGACCAAAGAGAGCAATCTTTGAGATTCAGAAAATATTATCGAATAAAATTCCTGTTTAGATTCCTCGCTTTGATTACCTTTTTTAAGCAGCTCAGCAAAACCCATAATGGAAGTTATAGGTGTTTTCAAGTCATGCACTATTTCCGTTAAATTAAATTTACTTTTGCCAAGATGTAGACTGTTCATAATTATTTTTACGCCACTTATATTTTTGGCGTAAGTCTTCGCCTCCTCCTGCACATAATTTTAATCATACGCCTTTTAATCTTTGTTTTGCTTGAGTTCATCTTCCGAGGCAAACCGATATCCCACGCCCCTGACTGTCAAAATATATTTTGGATTTTCCGATTCATCTTCAATTTTTTGACGCAGATATCTTATATGAACATCCACAGTTCTTGCATCTCCGCAAAATTCCATATCCCAAACCTTTTCCATCAACTGATCGCGATTAAGAACTCTTCCTTTGCCCATCATAAGAGAAGAAAGCAAATCAAACTCTTTCATTGTCAAGTCTATTGGCTTGTCGTTTTTCATAACAGTTCTTCTTGCCAGATTCACCGTGACCTCGCCGCAAGTAATAACGTCATTACCCGATTCTGAGCTTTCTGAATATTCGCTTCTTCTGATTACCGCCTTAACGCGCGCGCATAGTTCCTTCAGACTGAATGGTTTTGTAATATAGTCATCAGCGCCCATTTCGAGGCCCAAAACACAGTCTACTTCGTCGTTTCTTGCTGTTAGTAGTATTACCGGAATTGATTTTGTAGTTTTATCGAGTTTGAGTCTGCCGCAAATACTAAGTCCGTCGGGCACGGGCATAACCCAGTCGAGAACTATTGCGTCGGGAATTCTTCTTTTGACAGCTTTCAACAATTCATCACCACCTGCGAATTCTTGAGCCTCAAATCCATATTCTTTCAAGGCCAAAGCGGCGAGTTTTCTGATGTTGGGTTCATCGTCCACAACGTAAATTAATTTTGATTCTGTTTCTTGCATATTAATACACGCTCCTAAAGTATAAATATAAATGGGAATGTTATATCAATTTTAATCATAAATTAATTGGTAAGTCCCACTTAATTGAAAAATAATATTTATTGATATAAAGCATATTATAATACAAGTGGATAATAAAAACAAATGTTTTGTTAAAAAAATTTTTTGTGGATATAAATATATGTTTTAGTTTAAAAAACGTGTCATAAAATCTTTTTAAAATTATACAAAAATAATATAAAAAAATCATCGAAATAACGAATTTAAGATTATGTTCAATTTTTATAGCTTTAAAATATATTTAATAGATATAAAAAAATTCTACAAAATTTTAACGAGAAATTTTGAATTTAATTTTGTAATAAAAAATTTCAAGAAAAAATAAAATAAGTGTTGACAAAACTTTTTCCATATAGTATAATCTAAAACACAGCAGAAATTCGAACGTATATCGCAGAATGGAGCAGCCTGGTAGCTCGTCGGGCTCATAACCCG
>CALWJB010000019.1 GCA_944380895.1 uncultured Clostridia bacterium
CAAAAATCATTTATATTTGTTAAATCTATAAACGCTACGTTCTTTATGTTTCTTTCTAGAGCCCATTCTAAATAATTTATAATTTCATTTTCACTGTCTATGAATCCTTTTACTAAGCAACAGTTTAAGTATAACTTGCTTTTTAAACTATCACTCAGATTTTCTATTTCATAACTTCTAAGTGTGCCTAAACCGAAAATTTTATTATTTAGAATATCGCTATAATGATGTCTACTTAAATGAATCTCATTTAACTGATCTAAACTTTCAACCTTATCTATCTTATTAAAAAAAGAGCCATTTGTATGCACGGTTATATCTACGTTGGGAAAATATTTTCTTACAATCTTTATTACTTTATCTAGTCTTAAAGTATCTAAAAACGGTTCTCCCCCGGTTATTCCAATCCTTGTGACCAAAATTTTATTTTTCAATTCTTCTAATACGCGTTCAAGAGTGTCGTAGTCAAACGTGGGACTACCCATTTCAGAGTGAATATTGCAAAATTCACACTTTGCATTGCAAATACTTTGAATATATATGTATAAATTTACTCCAAATTCTATTTTACCTCCCAAGATTTTTTTAATGGGCGAATCTACGTCGCAGTTCCCGTCAGTATTGCAGTCATATCCACGTATTGGAATATTTTGGTTAAAAATATTTGTTTCATTTATGATCATTTTATTTTCCTCAAATTCAAATTATAATATCGTATAGAATAAAACTCTATACGATATTATATATATTAAATACAGAATAATTCTATTAAAATAACTTATTATTTATTATTTACACTCTCAATTCACATTCTTCAATCAAACACTCTCATTCCACATTCTTCAATCAAAAATTTATGGGTAGCATTTTTTGGGATATAAACAACACCACAACGTGTAAGATCCGTGCTAAAACCAATTTCCCTATCTTCAAAATCCTTCTGTCGCTGAATCAACCTTTTCTTTTCAGCATCTTTCAATAGTTTTTTTATGTCTTCGGGAACTTCTTCTAAGGAATATGTCTTTTTATCTTGCGTTCCTTTCCCTGCGACCTGGCGAACCGCTCTAATAATATTTTCAATACCAGCCCAGTCGCTTCCAAATTCACCTAAAGCAGGATAAACAACGGTCTCATCACCATAATTTACAAACCTGTACCCACGCCTTTTCCCCTCTTCTAACGCCATTTTAGTAATTCTCACTCTCGACTTAATTTTTTCCATGTAAAACACCCTTTCTAAAAATAGATGATAACAAATATTCATTATATACTGTTTTTTAAAAAAATCAACATATATTTATATTATATTTTGATATCAACAGAATTAAAATTAATCAAAAAAATATATTTGCACAGAAATGAAGTAAACCTATATAAACTTAAAAAATGTATTTTTATAAATTGAAAAATAGCAAGAAGCTCATGTTTCATATTTTTAACCGAATATTGATAATTAAATACGCTGATAGTGGACTTCCTATACCTTCGGGCAATGCCTCTGACATTGTGAAATATCTCTATGATTACGAAAGCGTCAATAATAGTAAGATTCCGTTTGTGAAGTCAATCTCCCGTATGGGCTGGGTCGGAAAAGAGTTTTTCCCCTACAAATTTAGTAACGAGATTGTTTTTGAATCGGAGTATAAAGAAGCAGCAAATGTTATCGACAGCACCTGCGAATGTGGTAGTTTAGAAACGTGGATAAAGAATGCAAAATTACTCCGAGAGAGTCCGTTTGGAAGATTTATCTTAGCATCATCGTTCAGTGCGCCACTTCTTAAAATATTGAATCATCGTGTATTTTTCGTACACATCTGGCACGATTCTAGGTCTGGAAAGACCGCAGCAATTAAGATGGCAATAAGCGTCTGGGGGAATCCAACGAAGCTCATGGGCAGTTTTAATGCTACGAGCGTTGGCCTCGAGCGAATGGCAGGCATACTCAAACATCTTCCTTTTGCTATCGACGAATTGCAGGTTTTGAACAACAAGAGACTGCCTCTTGAAAATATCATATACAGTCTTGGTAATGGCTTTGGGCGGCTCAGAGGCTCCAAAGACGGTGGTATGCAGGAAACTTTAAGCTGGAGAAACAATATCATAACGTCCGGTGAGCAACCTATCAGCAAAGAATCAAGCAACGATGGGGTCTTAAGCCGAGTTTTAGAACTTTACGGCAAGCCTGCTTCTAATCCCGATGTGGCTCATCAGTTTCACCTGACAAGCGAGAACAATTATGGTTTTGCAGGGAAAATTTACATTGAGTACCTGATTAATAGCGTAATGAAAGTTAAAAACAAGATACACCGTGACTTCGAAAAGTTACGAGATACTATCCTTAAACATTCCAGCGATGAATGTGATAATACGCATCTTGATAATGTAGCAATAGTGTGTCTTGGCGACTATTATTCGAGTATATCGGCTTTTAATCTTGATGAAACAGTAGCGTGGGACGAAGCTGTAGAGCTTGGAACTAAAATCATGGAAAATTGTAAAGAATTACAAAGAGCCGATACCATCGACAGAGCTTGGGACTTTGTAATAGGCTGGATAACGAGCAATAAAAACCGATTTGTACCTGATAGTACGCCATGTTACGGAAAAATTGAGGAAAATACGGTATATATTATTCCAAACATTCTGCGTCAAGCACTTGAGGAAAACGGGTTTGACTACTCGAAAGTTACTCGCGGATTTAAAGACCGAGAATTGATAAATACCATCCAAGATAAGCACGGAATCACGCGAATGCACGTACCCAAAAGAATAAATGGAGTGCTGCAAAAATGCTTGTGCATTGAAACAATGATATCTTGGGGAACAAATGGAGAAAATGACGTTCCTACAAATCCCTTAAAATAGCCACTTTGAAGGTGTGTTACCCATGAACCCCGATTTTGCGCATACACACTCGTATATTTAGAGTAATATAAACGATTTAATTTTTTATTGTGTAAATTAAAAAAGTCCTATATAAACAAATAAATTTATTTTATGAGTAACATGGGTAACATTTATATAAACAATGGCTTTATTATTGGGTTTAAGGGTGTTACCCATTTTCAAAAAACTCGGGTAACGATGAGTAACATGGGTAACGGTTGGATTGGAGATAAGAGTATGAGAGAAAAAGCAATAACAAATCAAATATTAAAATATTTGAAATCAATACCCGAATGCTTCGCATTCAAAGAGCATGGTGGCATATATGGTGTATCAGGGCTTCCCGACATCATTTGTTGCTATAAAGGAAAATTTGTGGCATTTGAAGTTAAAACCGAAAAAGGTAGGCTATCAAAGCTACAGGAATTTATGATTACAAAAATAAATGGATCAGGTGGTATGGCGTTTAAAGTTACAAGTTTACAGGAAGTAAAAGATATCTTGAAAGGGGTGATGCCGGAATAAAACACCCTCAAATTACAAAATTCAAAGTTCAAATCGTTAAGTGAAAAAATTTTTAAATATATATTGACAATTATATTGTGTTTATGCTAATATAAAGTTATCAATTTGCAAGAAGGAGATAAAGTATGAAAAAAATATTAAGCCTTTTATTTATATTAGGTATGGGGATTTTAGCGTTATCTAATTCAAATGTTGAGGCAAAAGGAAGTAAAGGTAGACATAGGCATCATGTATCTTCGCATTCAAGGAGAATAACGACAACTAAAAACGGCGTAACACGTACTCGTACAATACATGTTAAAGGATATCGTTCTAAATAGCAAATATATTAACATTAAAAAGCTTTTCGATTTTTCGAAAAGCTTAATTTATTTAAAATTGTAAGTATAATACTAAAATTACATGCGTTGAACTTACAGAAGATAAATACTGCGATAAACATAGAAAACTCGAAAGTCACTACTATAACAAGTATAAAAGAGATCCCAATACTTATAAAAATTACAGTAGCAGGTGGCGAAGAATAAGACAGCTTTACATCAAAGAGCATCCTCTTTGTGAGCTGTGCGAAAGGAAAAATATTTTAAGACCTGTAGAAGAGGTACATCACATAATTCCTTTGTCAAAAGGCGGTACGCATCGTGAAGAAAATTTGATGAGCCTTTGCAAAAGCTGTCACTCAAGAATTACCGCAACGGAAGGAAGTCGTTGGGGATGAAAATAAAAAAAGGAGATGGTTATAATTGGCGATTCGATATTATCAAGAACAAGTAATGTAAATAAAGCGTATGTTGACCATCAGGACTCACTTAAGGTTGACAAGGAAGTTGGCAAAACATTATCCTCAAATGATTTCACGGATGACTATAGATCTAAAATTTATCACGCAATTCAAGGCATAACATCATCCGGAGAATCAGTAGAAATGCAAAACGGTGTTGTGAATTTAACACCTGAAGTACTGAAATGTCTTGCATCTGGTGTTATACAGAGAACTAACGATGGACCGACATATTTTTTAAGAATACACACTGAAAGGCTCTCCTCCGATGCAACAGGAAGTTTTTATGTGTCTTTATCAGACAGCGGTGGTAACGGAATATTTGGAAACGCCGGATCCATACTCATATATCACATGGCAATAGATATAGGCGATCCAACCAGATATTTATTTTCTGTTGGCTACAAAAAAGACAGTTCTACAGTACATCAACTCAATGTTGTGTCGAGCAACATAATTACTCTTGGTGCTAAAAACGCTCAGGGTACACAAGTAATCCAGAATACTGATAACAGAGACGGCTTTGTCATGCAAGCAGCTTTGTGCATCCGACTATAATAACTTGTAGGGATACCTTGAGCTCCATATGGAAAAATATGGTGATAAATCAATCTAATGGAGTTTACCTTTGTTTGTGTACTAGTGACGCAAAGGTTAGGTAAAATGCGGATTTGTTCTACCTTTAAAAGTACAGCATAAATTATACCCTAAAAAGTAGACAAACAGAATATGTGTTAAGTATGAAACCCCAAAAAGTAGACAGGTAATTGTGTAAAGTAAAAAAATAAATTATAATAGGAATTAACTACTGTGGAGGTTTTA
>CALWJB010000020.1 GCA_944380895.1 uncultured Clostridia bacterium
CTCCGAGTTTAAAAGCTCCCAAGTATTATGCTCACTTCTAAATTTTTTGTAAGCATCGAGGTAACCTAAGATTTCTTCATCAAACTTCTTCAAATCATACTTTGACATGAACTCGATAGCTCTGTGGATTTTAGTTCCTCGTTCGGCCGCCTTTTTGAGTGTTTTTGCATTTATCTTTCCATAAATTTTTTCGTGAATAGGCTGCAGTATTTCCGAAACGGAGGGAATAAGACTATCATCTAAAAAATATTGATGTTTTTCTTCTACAAACATTAATGTGGGCATTTAATCACTTCTTTCTTCCTCTGAAAATGAATATTGATTGGCTGAATATCTTCCGTCAGCTCTAACTTGCTTTTTATAAATCAGTTTTTTACTTTTAAGCAAGCTCAGGTATTTTCCAAGTGTTAAATTTGAGATCCCGATATTTTTTGAAAGTTCATATCTTGAAATTTTAACTGAATTATTTTCGCTAAAAATTAGCAGGTATATAAAAATAACTTTTTCGCAGATACTCAAATCCAAGCGTTTCAAAACTTCTCTAATTTTGTTTGTTTTTTCTTCCAAATTAATCACCAACTTCTTCATTTTCTAAGTCTGCAAGGAAAGCTTCAATATCTATCGTTTCAGCTATAATTTGAAGGTGTGTGCCCATACATTCGGGGCAGTAAACTATATCATCTATTTTGTAACAATTATCACCTTCAAAAATTTCTTCATCGCAAATATCACATTTATATAAGGGGGTTTGCTTATTTTCCGGTGGGGAAAGGTAGGGTTTATCATTTAACGGATGATTCATTGTTTTTTACTCTCCTTAGTTCACTTTTCAAAATATCAATTTCTTTTGCCATTTTCATAAATGTTCTTTCAGATTTAAACTCAAGCTTTTGAACTTCCGAGTAATTATAAATACCCCAAATCATACAGCAAAAGCTGACTACCAATAAAACTAATTCCATAACTAATTCTCCTTAACATAAAACAAGACTCGGTATATATAAAAACCGAGCCAATAATAAAATTATTTTAAATTGTGTGTTTTAAAATCTTTTTGTATTCCTGATAACTTTCGCTAAGTACGTAGTCTATAAGCCAAACTTTAGGAATATAATAAATCCCGTCAATAACGAAACTTTTAAGAATGTTTTTCTTTAACAGTTTTCTTATGCTTTTTATGTCGATTTTTCCAAGCATTTCTGCAGCTTGTGCTGATGATACTACGTCTTTATAGTCTTTAAAAAGATTTTGATAATACGTTCTGTTTTTCATAATAGCCATCTTTCATGATTTTGTCCGACAAATAAATTTTGATAGCTACCAAAATGAAATATGAAAAAATTTTATATCCTTCCAAATATCCCTCCAATATCCCTCCAACGTGCAAAAATTTTTTCAAATTTTGAAAAATTAATTTTTTAGTTTTCATCGGGATTAGAAAGATTTTAACGTCTAAAATGCCGATTTTACGCCATTTTCAAGGGCTATAAAATTCTTTCATATGCCACCTCGTACCACTGTGTTCTTTGTGTAACTTCGGACTTAAAATCCCTCGGTGGCAACATCGTACCGGTTCAAGTCCGGTCATCGGCACCAAAAATGAAGTTTCTTTTATATAAATTTACATTATATATAAGAAGCTTTTTTACTTTTCTTGAAAAAATTAATTTGCAACTACTAAATTTTGTTTAAAATCCATCCCTCCACTTAATTTATTGGTTTTTTCAGGGAAAAATTTAATAATTGCGTTTGCTGATGATATTTTTGACTTAAAATCTAGGTGTGTGTAAATATCAGATGTAGTTGATAATTGACTATGTCCTAACCATTCTTGGATTTCTTTCATGCTTACTCCATTAGCATAAAGCAAACTGGCACAACTATGTCTTAGATCATGGAAACGTATAAGCCTTAAATCATTCTTTTTAGTATTAATTTAAAATGAGAAGTAATATATTCAGGCTTAATAAGATTACCTACTTGGTCAACATAAATGTAACCATCAAAATCTTTGCAATGTGAGTTACCACATATTTTTTTACTAACTTCTTGTTCTTTTTAAGCGTATAAGAATTTCTTCAAAAGATTTAACAAGCGGTAATGTTCTATGACTTGATTTAGTTTTTGCTCTGTCTTTGTGGACAATTTGATATTTGCCATCGACTACACACTGAGAAACAGTGTGAGAAATTGTTATTGTTTTCTTGTCAAAGTCAATTGCGTCCCATTTTAATCCGACTATTTCACTTCTTCTTAAACCATAAAATGAACCTAGAATTATTGCAAGTTCAATTTTTTCGCCTTTAACAATTTTAAATAGTTGATCCAGCTCTTTAGAATCATACATATTCCCTGTAAATTTGTTCTTTTTGGGTCTCTGTACCCTATCAGCTGGATTATAGTTGATTATATCGTTTTTAAAGGCGTATTCTAAAGCTTTTCTAATGTTAGGATGATAATGTATTATCGTATTAGCACTTACTTTTTGGACATCCATTTTATAAGAATAAAAATCTTGTATATGTTTTGGAGTAATGTCTTTAAGTAATAAGTTAGGATAATTTTTTTCAAAATACGGAATTATAACTTGCTTTATTTTACTGAAATATCCAGAATACGTGGTTATTTCTACACTATTCTTTATTATATTGAGCCAATAGAGAAGAAAATCAGAAAATTTAGGATTGTTTTTGTTTTCCTCTTGTTCTTTTCTCTCCTTTTCCATGTTTTGAAGTTCTAGCTGAAACTGTTTTTTTGTTTCAGCCAACATAGTTTCAGCTCGTTTCTTATTACCCTTTTCTTTTAGCCCTGTGCTTTTAGACTTAGTCTTACGTTTTCCATCACTATCTTTAAAGCTAAAAATCATCTGCCAATAACCATTTTGAACCCTTTTAAATGCCCTGCTATTTTTTGCTCGTTTTCTGCTACCAATTTATTTATCCTCCTTATATTTTAGCAGCAACTATACACTTATTATCGGCGATAAAATTATAACATTTGTTTTATATTTCGACAATATATGACAATCGCTTTTTAATTAATGTCCAGATATTCCAGAACATAAATTTTCGGTATTTTATAAGTATTACCTATGGTAATATACTTAATTTCACCAATTTTAAGTAACTTATATGCGGTTTTAATACTTATATTTAGCATAGAGCTTAATTCTTTTACAGACAAAACATCCGGATATTTTTTAAAAGCAATATTATATATTTTTTTAATTGTATTTTCTTTGCACATATATCCTCCTATTTTTACTAATTAATTCTCAATTTTCTATTGGTTAGATAGAAACACACGAATTTCACGTTCCCCACACTGGGACTACATGGGGTATTTGTGACGCTTTTAACGCTCGAATTATGACTATGTAGGAGTATCATTATAGGTTATTCTTGTCATCGCAAATTACCCACGCCACTTTCGCTTCGCTCAAATGGTGTCCCCATTCGGGCTGACACTACGTGCCACAGATAATTTTATATATTGATAGAATATCGCTCACCTGATTTGTATATAATAGAAATATGAAATTTAAGATATAGAATCAAGGGTCATGGCGTATCATATAAAATGCTTGTCCTGTTTTATGGCAGATCAACTAACGCACCCCCGAAATTTAATATTCGATTTTCAAAGTTATTTACAAATTCTTCCGTCTTATATATTTTTGTGTGGTTTTTTCTGCATATTTTCTTATAAATTCTTGCTTAAAAATAAAAAAGAACTCTAAATTATAGAGCACTCAAAAATAAATTTTTCCCCACATTACCATTTTACTACTTAAAAAGTAACATTTGATAACAGCTTTAATCAGTAAATAAATCTTGTGATAAAATATGTGTATTATAAAAACAAATAAAGGAAGATCTAAGTGGGACATACTATAATCAATAATTTTAATCAGTACATAATAGAAGAATTATTTAATCTACAGGATTTAAAATATCGTGAATTTCAAGCAAGCCTTATCCCTAATATTAATCCTGAAACTATAATAGGAATAAGGACTCCATTGCTTCGTAAATTTTCAAAAGAAGTTTTTAAAAATCTTGAATACAAAAAATTTTTAGATGTGCTTCCCCATAAATACTACGAAGAAAACAATTTGCATGGATTTTTAATTGAACATATAAGTAACTACGATGAAACAATATATAGATTAGAAAAATTTTTTCCATATATAGATAACTGGGCAACGTGTGATTCTATAAGTCCTAAAATATTCAAAAAATATCCACAAGAATTATTTACAAAAATAAAAGAATGGTTAAATTTAAGACACATTTATGCCATAAGATTTGCAATAAAAATGCTCATGACATTTTATTTGGATACTAACTTTTCAGAAGAATATCTTCAAATGGTAAGCAAGATAAGATCGGACAATTACTATATAAATATGATGATTGCATGGTATTTTGCTACGGCACTATCTAAACAATATTCAGCAGCAATCAAATATATAGAGGGAAAAACTTTAGATACATGGGTACATAATAAAACCATTCAAAAAGCAGTTGAAAGCCACAGGATTGAAAAAAATATAAAAGATTATCTAAGAACTTTAAAAGTAAAAAATGAGATTTTAAGTATTTAATGATTTTTCAAATAACGATATAATCTCATTTTTAAATTATAAGGACTATTGTTTCCCCCGATGCTATAAGCGGTTTTCTGCCAACTAAAACCATGTATATAACGATACGTTATAATTTGCCTTGCAAGTGGATCATCAACGCTTTGTACATATTCTGTTAGCCTACCCAGTTCAAAAAAGCATTTTTTTAAGTTTAAGTCTGCAATCTGAGACGCATATTTCCCAACTTTATCAGAAATTTCTGTACCATGTGGCATACCTGTTATCCTTACGCTACAAGATTTAGCAATAGTTTCAAGCTCATACAACCTTTTTCTTTGCATTTCGATCTCTTTTTTTAGATGATAGAGGTTTGATAATTCTTTATTTGTCATAGAAATACTCATCTCTTTATCAAAAATTTCCCGATTATAATATTTTTGTATTCGGTATTTTTTATAATAATATAAAATTAACACATATTATTATTGTAATATAATCACAATCGGTTTTGTATCACATTTTGTCAAATTTATAATATTTTTATTCAAATAAAGTATAATCTAAACCGCTTTCAGCTAAGGAAAGACATTCATCATTTGCAAATATTATGTGGTCTAATAACGTAATCAAACATTTGTGATTTTAAGATCAGAACCTATATGAAGTATAGGTTCAATTTTTGATAAGAACATTAAAACTAAAAATATAATATTGCTGTTAATCAATTCTCTTTTTGCTTAATATGACAATTATCGAAAAATTAAATGAAAACATATTATTGAAATACAGACTAATTTTTGAGATAATTCTATGGTACTAAATTATTAAAGAGGGAAGATAAAAGCATGTATGAATCAGTAAATGAGTTAAAAAAGATTATGGAAGATGAAGTAAAGGAAAAAAAGAAAGCCAATCCGCAAAAATGGGCTGGATTTATTGAAAGTACAGTTGTAAATTTTTTTGATGAACATAAAATAGAAAAGCTTGCTATTGAGGATGGGAACGGAAATAAAGCAAAACTTGCAAGAACAAAAGACAATGGTATAAAAATTGAGTATTCATCAACTGTTTTGATGTAATCATAACCACGCCTAAAAGACGTGGTATGTAAAGCCCTATAAGGGCAAAAGAGTGCCAGCCATCTTAAGACGGCTGGCTTTCACTTTGTTCAAGCCTAAGAGGACTGATTACTTGCTACCCTTAAAAGGGTCTATATATTCTTTAGTTTTAAGTTTGTCCATAATTTGATCTTATTTTTCTTGCTCTCTAATATATTTCTGTATTGTTGCAGTGTTTAATCCTACTGTACTTACGTAATATCCTTCTGCCCTGAAATGTCTATTTCCAAATTTATACTTTAAATTTGCGTGCCTTTCAAATATCATCATCCCACTTTTTCCTTTTAGATATCCCATAATTTGTGATACACTGTACTTTGGCGGAATTGATAGTAAAAGGTGGATATGATCCGACATCATATGCCCTTCTATTATTTCTATTTCCTTCCATTTGCACAA
>CALWJB010000021.1 GCA_944380895.1 uncultured Clostridia bacterium
TTCTCGCGGAAGAAAAGATCCTACTATACTGATCCAAAAGACTAATGCGAAGTCCTTCAAAAGTATTATCTGCTTTCATGTAGAATAATTTATCTTTATAAGCACGGTAACTTTCAATTGTTTCATCGCCACGACAATGAAAATCTGATCCATATATTAATGATACGTCGCCAGTAGATATTGATTTACCTAATTCATTTAACTTCTTTAAATGATCGAGTCTACGTTCAATATTTTGGCGCTTATTTTGTTTCTCTTCTTCCGTTAATGAGGCTTCCATATCATTATAATCTTTTTGCAACAGACTGATATGAAATTCTGTATCTGAAATATTTTTATAAATGAAGTCATCTTGGTTTTTACTTTCAAATCCATTAATGATATTAGAATTTAAGAATTCTTCAACTATAGCAAGTTGACTTTCATCTTTTTTTAATTTAGCATACCATCCTTTTGTTTTATTTAAATGAGGAATTGCTATATATGGAATATTTAGCTCATGTAAGATTCCAATAAAATTTTTTAAATCGTGTTCTTTGCTTTGCTCTTGTTTAGCTTGAACTTTAATCGATTCATATCCTCCTGATGTATTGTAGTGAAAAAATTCATTTATTTTATCATCTAGTGTAAGGCCATGATAATCTTTGTCCTCTGGTACACCTATGCATAATGATGTATCGTCAAAAATGAAAAGCCAATGTACATCTGATACAGAATTAATTTCAATGCCGGGGAGCAATCTTATCCCAGCTTTTTCAAATTTTTTTGCCAACCCAAAATACTTATTGAAGTTTAAAATATTGTGATCTGTCTTGCACAGCAACTTTACTGATTTATCGGGGTCGCTATCTTGCAAAACATTAATCAACCCATCCGCATCGAAAGTCTGATTCTCAAAAGCATCAAAAGAATCATCTGTATGAAAATGTATATCAACTAAATTATACATACTATGCCCCCATATACTTTTAATTGTGTTCATTATACCAAATATCGAGGGAAAAGTCTATAACCTTTTAAATTTTCCTCCGAAATTTTGCCCCTCGTTGTGGCTATTGTAGCACAGTTCTCGCGTAAGTCAACGGGAAAAATTATCGCTAAAAAGCCTCAATCATCCAAGCATCTGAAAGCTGGGTAGGCCGAATTGACATGCTCGGCTTTTTTGCGTTTATGCCAGTTTTCTGTTATTCATACGCAATAATTTTGTCCTGTTTTGTTGACTTCCGATGCACAAATTTTACGGGAGGACGAAAGAGAAGGGATATGCGATAAGCATATCCCTCGAATACTGGTACTCTCGGCGGGAATCGAACCCACAACAGACCCTAATAAGTCGTTCCTTATTCTTGAATACTGTTAAATTTAGGTCAAATTTTCGTAAAATGGCTCAATTTTTTCAGCTTAAGAAGTTATTGCAGAGCTTATCGACTACTTATTTTTGACGTGTAACTTTCAAGAACATAGCTTTTATATGGATTTTATACCAAATTAATACCAGTCTCTATTTTTGAAAATTATCTTTGCTATACGAATAATATTCTAAATGCTTAAGGCCGCAAAAATACTATTAAAGCCGCGCAACTCTTCAGATTTTATATAATTACCAAGGCTTAAATCATGCAAGTAATAATACTTATTTGTGACTTTTAACTCCCCATTACTATCTCTTTCATAAACATCATGATATTTGCACGGCATAGAAACTTCTATGCCTAAAAAAATAAACCGACTACCTACTGTGGTTGCTCCATTCTTATTATAGTATATTCCTTCGTTTACAATTGCAACTGGGGAACCGGACGAGCCAGGCAAGCACGGCACGTCTATCATCCCAATTTTTTTACCATTATAATTCACTGCGGGATGTGTAGCAGTTTTTCCATATCTAAAAATGGGATAATTATTGGCTGCGTCATAACGTCCATCTGGATATCCGACCATAACTATATCTTCTAAAGCACACAAATCATCCAAAGTAGACTGACTTGGAATATTTTGGCTAGTCAATCTTAAAAAATAATATGAATTTGGATATTTTTTTAATAAATCGTCAAGGTTGAAAAAAGCTAAATCGCAACTTGGATGTAAATACCAATCCACATAATCATACACTGGCACATTGGTCCCATTTTTTAAATGTAATTCTAAAGATATTATATCTTTAATAGTAGTTTTAGAATAATCGGGTTTATCAGTCTTTTCCGCAAAATGCCTATTGCCAATAATGACATTTGTTTTATTTGGAGTTTCATAAATAAAACCAGTTGCTGTATGATTTCCAGAAACCAATCTTACAGTTAAGTACATTAATTGCTCGCTAATACATTTTGGATTAATCACAACATTATCTCCCGACTAAGTATATATTATTTAAGAATTATAGCATAAAAAGATATAAAAGTCAATATGGTATTCTCTCCGAAATTTTGCCCCTCGTTGTGGCTATCGTAGCACAGTTCTCGCGTAAGTCAACGGGAAAAATTATCGCTGAAAAACCTTAATCATCCAAGCATCTGAAAGCTGGGTAGGTCGAATTGGTCTGCTCGGCTTTTTTGCGTTTATGGCAGTTTTTCTTTTATTCATACGCAATAATTTTGTCCTGTTTCGTTGACTTCCGATGCGCCGATTTCAAGTGAATAAGAGTTTATCTCGCCCAATGCTCCTGTCGCCACTGCCGAAAGGCAAACATTAAATTCGGAGGTGAACTCTATGAACACCAAAGTTTCCAATTTCACTGAGTTCAGAGCGTATTAGCTCTCTGAATTTGAACTGTACGATGGCGAAGCATTCATCACATTCAATATAAACAGAATAGAACTTGACCGTAACGAAGTTCAGGTTGCCGTAAAGGACAGAGGTAGAATCAATGTTGTATCGTATGAAAAAAAAAAAAAAAAAAAC
>CALWJB010000022.1 GCA_944380895.1 uncultured Clostridia bacterium
CGCGTTCAAGTTTGCTCGTGAGCATAAGCAAAGTGTGTATGGTTTCATGCATGACTAAAAATGCTATTACTCCCGAAAGCGCTGCAACTCCTTTTTCGTGAGTCGCCATCCCAAGCGCCACTCCCACTGCAAAAATTATGGGCAAGTTTGCAAAAACTACTCCGCCCGTGTTTTTCATTACCATTAACACAGAATTTAGAAAAGTTCCGTCACCAAGTATTTTTTCGAGTCCATAAGCACTAATCATTTGGGGCTGAGTAAACGCCGCACCAATACCAAGCAAAAGTCCCGCAACAGGCAGCAGTGCTATCGGGAACATAAAGGCCTTTCCCACCTTTTGCAACGTACTGAAACATGCTGCAAACCAACTTTTTAAACCTTTTGCAAACCAACTTTTTAAACCTTTTAAACCTTTTGCAAACCAACTTTTTAAACCTTTACTATTTGTGGATACACTTTCCATCAAAAAGTCACCGCTTTCAAACTATATTTTAAATTTAGTATAATCGCTTTATACATTTTATACGCAATTTATAAAATTAAATCAAGCAAAAAATAAATTTATTTTAAGGTATACGATAACGCTACAGTTTTTCCTGCTTCCGCCTGTCCCGGATGTACTTCCATAGTATCGATCACGCCCATGTTCGTTATCAGTACAGCTGTATGCGTCGGATATCCGTTTTCTTTTATCAGCCCAAGGTCCGCAGTACCTATAGGCTCTCCGGCTTTGACCTTTTTTCCAACACCTACAAATGAAACAAATCCTTTGCCTCTAAGACCTACGGTATCTACCCCGATATGAATTAATATTTCCACACCGTCATCTGACCTTATGCAAAAAGCATGACCCGTTTCGGCTACTTGAATTATTTCTCCGTCTACAGGTGAAACAATCCGGTCGCTCGTTGGTACTACTGCAAAACCATCACCTAAAATTTTCTCTGAAAATACTTCATCGGGTATCTCCAAAACTGTTGTCACTCTGCCGTCTTGTGGTGAAACCATCGTCCTTATGTTACTCAATTTGATTCCCTCTCTTTAACTTTTATTTTGTGTTTGATAAAATCACATTTTTTCTGATCGCAAGAACCGACTTTGGTGAAACTGAGAATTCATCTATGCCAAGACTTATAAGTCGCTCCGTGATAGACTTATCGTTTGCCAATTCACCGCAAATTCCCACAGATATATTTTCTTTGTGAGCGTTTTTGACTATAATCTCGATAAATCGGAAAATTGCTTCATTATTAATGTCGAATTTATTGCCTACCATACTGTTTTGTCTATCGAGCGCAAGTGCATATTGTGTCAAATCGTTCGTACCTATGCTGAAAAACTGTACTTCTTTGGCGAAAATATCGCTTAATACTGCAGCTGCCGGAGTTTCTATCATTATACCCAAGGGAATATCTTCTTTAAATTTCATACACTTTTCTCGGAGTTCACGTTTTACCTGCGCAACCAAATTTTTAATCTCTCGAATCTCATCATATGATATTATCATTGGAAACATTATAGAAAAATTACCGTATTCCGAAGCTCTGTAAATAGCTCTGAGCTGCGTTTTAAAAATTTCGGGATTATTAAGGCAAACTCTTATGCCTCGATATCCAAGTGCAGGATTCTCCTCTTTGGGGAATTTCATATATTTTTCTTGCTTATCCGAACCTATGTCAAGAGTACGGACTATTACTTTCTTTCCGTTCATGTTCATGCCAAGATTTTTATAAATCTGAAACTGTTCTTCTTCACTTGGATACGAATCTCTGCCCAGATATAAAAATTCTGTCCTAAAAAGACCTATTCCTTCAGCATCACTTGCCAGTATTTCCGAAAGTTCACTCGGATTATTCATATTTGCATAAATATCTATTTTCTTGCCGCCCTTTGTGATACTTTCTTTTCCTTTATATTTTTCAAATTCTATATTTTGAATGCTCATACTTTCGATTTTTTTGGCAAAATTCCTATGAATCCCCTCGTCAGGCTCAATATATATTTCTCCACTCGAGCCGTCAAGTATCACATTCTTCCCGTCAAACTCTTTCTTTATTCCGCCTCCTACATCCACTATGGTTGGAATTCCCATAACTCTCGCAAGTATCGACGCGTGAGAATTTTTTGAACCCGATGACACAAGAAGTCCGGCGACACCGCTTTGCTTGAATATCGATATCTCTCCGGGACTGATATCCTCCGAAAACACAATCGATCCGGGCTTAATATTTCGAATATCCTCTTCTCCCGTGCCTACAAGAAAATCTATAATCATGCGTGAAATCGCTCTTACATCCTCGGCACGGCTTCTCATATATTCGTCGTCAATCTGCAAAAACATTTCGAAAAATTTGCTTGATGTAATATCAACCGCATGTTCTGCATTTTGGTGTTCGGCTTTTATTAAATTTAAAATATCTTCTTGATAATCGTCATCTTCAATCATCATCTTATGTACTCGAAAAATCTCCGCCTCACGCTCTCCGCAATGCTTCAACGTACTTGCATACATTTCATCGAGTTTTGCGTGCGCTGCTTTCTTGGCGGACAAATAACGCGAAATTTCGGCATCTACATCTTCTACCATATACCTTCTTGATATATTTGATCTTATAACACTGCGAAATGATAAATTACCTATCGCAATACCCTCGGAAACACCAAGTCCATTTATAACTATCATAAAATCCTCACATTCTCCAAAATATCACTGCATTCTTCATCCACAATCTTAACGGGCGCTTCACCACTTTCGGGCTTGAATTTCTCGTTCAAAAATATCTTCAATTTTTCGGCATCTTCTGCGGCATTCTCACCTTCTACACTCACTTTTACGCTCTCACCTTTTTGAACTCCCAAACCCATAAGAGTAAAAAGTTTATCGGCTTTCGCTGTTTTATTCAGTCTCGGGACCCGAATAGTAACATCAGAAGTCAAGCTCTCTTTCACTTGCTTCACAAGTTCGCCCGCAGGTCTTGCATGAAGTCCATGCTCATTTTTAAACTCAAAATCAAATTCTACTTTTTCCATATTTCTCAGGCACTCCCAAGAACCCCGCCATACTTTTTTAACATAGAATATATAGGGCTCTTAATTTTTGCCTCCACCCTTTCATTTTATTTTTTATATTGTATCAAAAATCCATTTTTATTACCACTATAAACCAATTTATGGCTTTAATACAAATTAATTATATTCACTTTTTAAATAATAGTGGCTTTGCAATTATTGATTATGCCTTGTTATTATCTGATTGTCAATATTAAATGTTATTATCACAGTCTATTCAAATTGCCATGCTCCGGTTTAGATAAACCGATTTTAATAATGATCATATTATGCGATTATGATGCCTGAGTGGTAATGCCGGAATTTTTTTGATATACTTATATTAATATTGGAAAGAAACAACATTATACATAAGGAGTTTAAAAATATGACGAAAAATGAATCCGTTATAAAATGGATAGAAGAAATGAAGAAAATTGTAAATCCAAAAGATGTGGTATGGATAGACGGCTCAGAGCATCAGCTTGAGGAGCTGAGAAAAGAAGCCTGCAAAAAAGGCGAACTTATAAAACTAAACCAAGAAAAACTTCCAAATTGCTACCTCAGAAGAACTAATCCCAATGACGTGGCAAGAGCCGAAAACAGAACATATATATGCACTCCCACCAAAAAAGAGGCAGGTCCGACAAACAATTGGTGGGATCCGGAATTTGCCTATGATAAAGTTTTTGGAATCGCAAAAAACAGCTATCAAAATAAAACTATGTACGTTATTCCCTATTCGATGGGCATGACTGAATCTAAATTTTCAAAAATAGGTGTTGAATTGACAGATTCTATCTATACCGTTTTAAATATGGCAATTATGACAAGAGTTGGAGAAAAAATTTGGAATTCTCTGGGAGACAGCACCAATTGGGTCAGAGGACTCCACTGTTCATGCGATCTGGACGAAAACAACCGTTATGTATGTCATTTTCCGCAAGATAATACTATTATCTCCGTAAACTCGTGCTACGGCGGAAATGTGCTTCTCGGTAAAAAATGTTTTGCACTCAGAATAGCTTCCTACATGGGCGAAAAAGAAAATTGGCTTGCAGAACATATGCTTATTCTGGGAATAAAAAGACCTCATGAAGAAACAAAATATATTTGTGCGGCATTTCCTTCTGCTTGCGGTAAAACTAACCTCGCTATGCTTATTCCTCCTGAATACTATGAAAAAAGGGGATATAAAGTTTGGTGTGTGGGCGATGATATTGCATGGCTCAGAATCGGTAAGGATGGTAGACTTTGGGCTGTTAATCCCGAAAACGGATTTTTTGGTGTTGCACCCGGAACAAGTGAAAAATCAAATCCGAATGCTCTTAAAACAGTGCAGAAAAATACTATTTTCACAAATGTTGTGCAAAATTTGGACGATAATACTGTTTGGTGGGAAGGACTTGACAGTAATGCTCCGGAAAACGCCATAGACTGGCTGGGGAATCAATGGAACGGTAAAACAGCCGAAACCAAAGGCGCTCACCCCAACAGCAGATTTACCGCTCCTGCATCAAATTGTCCGTGTTTAAGCCCTGAATTCAACAATCCCGAAGGTGTACCGATTTCGGCAATAATTTTTGGCGGCAGAAGAGCTCATACAACGCCTCTTGTTTATGAATCTTTCGATTGGGCACACGGCGTATTTTGCGGTTCTGCAGTTTCTTCCGAGAGCACGGCGGCTTCTACGGGAAAAGTTGGTGTGCTCAGTCATAACCCTATGGCAATGAAACCTTTCTGCGGATATAATATGGGAAAATATTTTGGACACTGGATTAAAATGGGAAATTTACTCGGCGAAAAAGCACCTAAAATTTTTAACGTAAACTGGTTCAGAACAAATCTTGAAGGTAAATTTATTTGGCCGGGATTCGGTGATAATCTTAGGGTTTTGGATTGGATTTTAGATCGCTGTGAAAACAAAAAAGAAGCTCATAAAACTGCTCTGGGATTTATGCCCGGCAGTGACGACATAAATCTTGAAGGAACAGAAATTTCTAAAGAAGAACTCACTAATCTTTTGAGCATCGATAAACATCTTTGGCAAAAAGAAGCTGCTGAGTTGGAAAAATATTATGAACAGTTTGGAGACGATTTACCGATTGAAATTTCCGAAAACCTAAAATACTTAAAAATGCGAATTGAACAAATGCTTTAAAATGTATATTCTGCTGTATAGTTGTTGATTTTTCAACAACTATATTTTATAATGTAAATTTGTGAGAAAATATTTTGAATTTTAGAAAATATAAAAAGCTCTGGGGGAAAAATGAAATATAAATACAGCGATAATAATGGACATAAATCAAAATTTCGTCACAATGAGTATGATGATATATACAGCAGCGAAGAAAAAAAACCAAAAAAAATTTATGTCGATATATATTCTTCCGAGCGCAAAAAAGATAAATTTTTGAGTAAAACGGACTGGAAAAAAGTATTTTCATTTACATTTTTTTTAGTACTGGGATTAATCGGCTGTCTTATGCTCTATGCATATAAAACCCTGCATTCTTTCAATTATGATAAAAATTCCACTGTCTTGGAAGAACAGGACGACCTTATGAATGACTCAATGGTTCTGAACACTCTTTTGATAGGCAGCGATTCAATGTCGACCGGAGACGGCGGACGAAGCGATTCTATGATACTTCTCTCACTCGATGCAAGACATAAGAAAATAAAACTTACTTCTCTCATGCGCGATATTTGGGTAACAATTCCGGGGTACGGTCAAGATAGACTTAACGCTTCGTATGCCTTTGGAGGACCTCAACTCACAATCGAAACCATCGCCAGAAATTTCGGCATCTTGATTGACAGATATGCCGTTGTGGATTTTGAAGGATTCCTTAATATAATAGATACACTGGGCGGAGTGGATTTGGAACTCACTGCCGACGAATGCGCCTACATAAACAAGTATTCTCAAGATAAGCATACGCTCCGAGGTTCGGGACTGAAGCATCTTACGGGACTTCAAGCACTGCACTATTCAAGAGACAGAAACAGTATAGGTTCAGATTACGACCGCACAAGCAGACAAAGAAATCTTCTGAAATCTTTGGTAAACCAGATGAAATCCGCAAATCTTGCTCAGGTAACAGAAATTCTCACACAAATCGGCCCACTTGTCACAACTAACTTCAAGGCAAATGAAATCAGCAGAATGGCTACTCACGCAATGACGTATCTTAAATATCCCGTTGAGGAGTTCAGACTGCCTACCGACGACAACGTACGAAATGAAACATATTCGGGAAAAATGGTGCTTGTCATAAATAGTCTCGCCAAAGCAAAACAAGATATCTACAACTTTATATATGAACCCGATCCAAAATCTCAGACTGAAATCAAGTCATCGGAAACATACACTCAAAGTACGGAAAATAATACCGGCACAAAGTCTTCGGCAAAATCCACAAATAAAGCACAAAAAAATAGCAGCAGTAATAACAACAACAACAATAAATCAGGACAAACCAAAGCCCAAAAAAATTCTTCGGCAAATTCAAAATCCACAACCTCATCCAATACGAAAAATGTGACCTCTAAAGCCACAACTTAGCGTGATTCCGTCTGTTTAGAAAGTAGCTATATTCGCTGCCAAAGTTTTAAGTTTTAGTGAGCAATTTGTATTATGATGACATCTTCTTTGAATAATATTTTTAAAAATTTCTTGCATTATATATTGTTTTGATATATAATTTATATAAACTATAAAAATATTTGTATTTTTTAATAAAAAAGCTTTCTATATTAAAATTATTAACATCTTGTTCTGTTATCCAATTCTGTAAACAAGCCAAAATCACTACCTAAACAGTAATCTTGATTTTATTACAAATCCGGGAGAGTGAATTTTTATGGAACTATCAAACAATATTCATGCTTTTAAGATATACTATAGTATATGGGAGAAAAATCCTCTGGTTCAGCCGGCCGAATATTTTAAAACGCCCGGAGCAGGAGGACCTATGGCAGACGCAAAAAAAGCCAAACAGATCATAAAGGCGCTGCATACGTTAATTACGCAAAAAGAAGCTTTAATCATCAAACTGGGGAATCTTTCGGATCGATTTGGCAGATTGGAAGTGCAATCTCAGTCACAGACGCATATTGATGAATTTAAAGAATTTACAAAAAAGCTCAAAGGATTCAGTCATGAGGATGTGTCGAAAACTGAGGTTATGATTCGTTATTTGAATAAAAACTTCGATAGCTCAGTATTTGGCGCTACTCCCGTGGCCACGGAAGCGTTTTATGAATCGGTTGGAACGTTGTTGGCGTTTCTCAAACAAAAAACATTGTGGAACTGAAAATTATCAATTTAAATTTGCAATAAACAGAGCTTCGAAACAAATTCGAAGCCCCTTTAATTATATTTTTTTGATTACGGCTGATTATCGATAATTTGCCTTATTGCCAGCTCATAGAATCTGCCTTTTAAATTCATGAGCTCATCATAAGTACCTTCTTCTGCTATCTTGCCTTGGTCGAGAACTATTATTCTGTCGCAATTCTTAATTGTAGACAATCTGTGCGCTATGACCACACGAGTACTTTTCATGCTCGAAATACTTTCTGCAACGTGACTTTGCGTTATGTTATCGAGTGCGGACGTTGCTTCATCGAAGAATAGTATAGACGGCTTGGCTACTATTGCTCTGGCTATCATAAGACGCTGTTTTTGTCCGCCCGAAAGTCCTCCGGCACCTTCGGAAACCATGGTATGCATTCCCATAGGCATCGCTTTTATATCGGCATCTATACCTGCCAAACGCGCAGCTTCCCATGCGTCATCCAAACTTTTCCACGGTGATGAAACTATTATATTGGAAAAAATATCTCCGGGAAACAGCGAACCATTTTGCATAACCACGCCTATCCTTTGACGTACGGACCGTAAGTCGAGAGTTGCTAAATCGCGTCCGTTATAGTAAACGGCACCTTTTTCGGGCGTTTCGAATCCGAGCATAATTCTCATGAGTGTAGATTTTCCGCAGCCCGTGGTACCAACAATACCCAGATATTCGCCTTTTCTGATTTTTAGGCTGATATTATCTAAAATCGTCGGACCATCTTCGGTATATCTGAAAGTTACGTTGCTTATATCTATATCGCCCGAAAGTGATTGTGGAATTTTTCTGTCAAGACTCGCTTCGGGTTTTTGTTCCAGAACAGGTTTTATCATCTCCAGAATTGGCCCCAAATTTGCAAACTGGAGTGCCACGCCGCTAAGAGTGGTTATCGCAGCGCTAACCTGTCCGTAAGCTGAGTTAAATGCAATGTAATCCGCGCGTCCTATTCCGCTTTTAACGGCAAAATAATATATGAATAACAATCCTATAGTAGAAATAACCAAACTTATTATATTATTAATTCTTATGAGTATTGGAGGTGAATAATCGAGTTTTTCAATTTCGGAATAGCTTTTTGCCCACTTTGCAAAAGCTCTTTTTTCCGCCCCGCTCACTTTTATTTTTTGCATACCTCCAAAAAGTGCAAATGTAAGCGAATCAAGTTTTGGAGAAAGTTTTAACTTTTTTTTGTAAATTTTTTGCTGATAGAACGTCATAAACGCCGTATAGGCTATTGAAATCATAAGAACAGTTATGCACGGCGCAACCAATGATGGTGCAAATTGATACATCTGCGGAATATACAACAGCGAAAATAAAGTTGTAAGTGATGTCGAAATTATCGCATTGATTGTCATTTGGCATAGCTGAGAAATATATCCTATCCTACTTGCAAGTTCACCGGCCGTATACTTTTTGAAAAATTTTGTCGGCAAACTGAAAAATCTAATCATTATCGCACTATTTACCGTCATAGACATTCTGGTTTGAAAACGATACATAATTATACTTTTTGTAAGGCCGATGACAATACCACCGAGCGTAACACCTGTTAAAAATGTAGCTATCGGTAAAATAAGTCCCGTAGCGCCGGAAGGTATAATGTGCTCATAAATCATCTTCGTGATATAGGGCGAAATCATAGCTATAACTTGTCCGATGAAGATAATAAACACAATAAACGCAATATCAACCTTTGAAAGAGTGGCAAACATAAATTTTACCATATCTTTTATTTTTAGTGAATCCAGAGGAAACGTAACATAAAAGCAAAATGCGTCAACATTAATATTCTTTGCCGTTTCTTTATCTATCTTTATTTTTTTACCACTTTTGTCGGTGTACTCATATCCCGACCAACGACCGGGCGTTATGGCAATGATATCACCATCTTTTGTGCTGCCCAAAAATCCTCCCGTAGCATCTTTCCACCACTCACCTTTGAGCTCAACACGTCTTCGCATAGTTTGTGAGGGTCTTAGCATATACTCAAGCTGAGAATCCAGGTCAGAAATATTATCGGGAACCTCAGGCACATCTTTTCCGAGCGCTGCAAGAATCTCCGCCACAGCACCTCTTGCTTGCATCGCGGCCTTTGGAGTATTTATTCCTATTATTGAAAGCAAATCCGAAAAAGCGCCTTCAAATTGTTCATTATCACTGCGTCTTCTCTGATTTATTTGACTTTCATAATAATCAAGTTTCATATTATCTCCACACCCCTTATTCCGTTATAACAAGCTCTCTGTATTTGCCGCCGCGCGCCATAAGTTCGTCGTGTTTACCCCGTTCGACAACCTCACCTTTATCAAGCACGATTATCTCATCGCAGTCACGTATCGTCGAAAGCCTGTGCGCGATTACTATGCAAGTACAGCCTGCTTTTCTAATATTTTTCATTACCTTATTTTCAGTCTTTGCGTCAAGTGCCGATGTCGCTTCATCCAAGATTATAACAGTAGGCTCCTGAGCAAGAGCTCGGGCTATTTCTATTCTCTGACACTGTCCGCCCGAAAAATCTTTTCCGCCCTCACTAAGCACGTGATTATATCCATCGGGACGCGCAATTATAGCTTCATGAATATCTGAATCTTTCGCCGCCATCATCACCGCAAAATCTTCAATCGAATTATCCCACATAGTAATGTTATTCTTAATCGTATCGTGGAACATTACCTTATCTTGATCAACCATCGCAACCGAACTATGAAATTTATAAGGGTCAATTTCATCTTTTGTCTTGCCGTCAAAAGTTATGCTGCCACTCCACGGCTTGTAGAGACCTGTGACAAGCTTTGCAATTGTAGATTTTCCGCAGCCGCTCGCACCAATGATTGCAACCCATTGTCCGGGCTTTAGGTTCATGCTGAAATTGGAAAGAATAGGCTTTGAAAGTCTTGCATAACCAAACGTGACATCATTAACATTAACCTCTCCCAAAAGCTTGCGATCATCTTTTAAATCGGTATTTTTAAATTCATTCACATCGGTAGGATATTCCAAAACATCGTCCACACGCTCCATATCGCAGCGCATTCCGATGTAACTTTGATATACATCTATAAAACTTTGTACAGGACTTAAAAATCTTCCCAAAAAACCTGTAAATGCCATAAACGAACCGATTGTAAATTGTCCGCGCATGATTAAATATATACCCGAAAACTGAATTATAATGTCAGTTACTGCCTTAATCAGGCCCGGTACAATCGAAACATACTGAGTAAATTTGGAAATCTTTGCACTCGCGTTGTTTTGCTTTGTATAGTAACCCGCCCAACGCTCAAAATAACCGTTTTCCGCACCGGTAGATTTTATTGTCTCTATCATTTCAAAACCCGCATATGTCACACTTGTAAGCTTACCTTGGTTCGAAATCGATGCTCTTTGATAATCAAGCATTTTTTCCGAAATATATCTCGCCACAAACATATTCATAACTACCGCCAAAAGTCCGATAATCGTCAAACCAAGACTATAATTCACCATTAAAAACAAGTAAACCACAATCTGAATTGCCCCTACCAAAAGCGGCGCAATTTTGTTTATAAGAGTAAGAGCTATCGTTCCAGTTGAATTTTGACGCGAAACCACATCACCAACAGTCCTCTGAGAGAAAAACTGTAATGGCAGCCTCAGCACATGCCACATAAATTCAGCACTCGACGTCAGCGCAAACTTACCCTTGATCTTCAGCCAATATATCGATTCGATTATTCCAACAAGCACCTGCACAACAAGTACAGTCACCATGAGCCCCAAAAACATCGGCAGCCATTCCGGATTTTTCCCCGAAAGCAGATTATCAATGAAAACTTTTTGGAATATCGGTGAAGTCAGGTCTATCACCATGCCCACAACACTTAGAATTACCGCTAAAACAAACGGCAATAATGCGCCTTTCAGACAGCGTTTTGCAAAACTCCAAACACTCTTTGGTTTGCCTTCGGGCTTAAATTCTTTTGTCGGAATAACCGTCAGTGCAATACCTGTAAACGATTCATCAAATTCCTGCATGCTCACGGTAACTCTTCCTCTGCCCGGATCGTTTATATAAACTTTACCTTTTTTTCTGTCGATTCCGCAAAGAACCACAAAATGATTAAAATTCCAGTGTATTATCATCGGAAAAGGAAGAGCTTCAATGGAATCAGGTTCAAGTTTATATCCTGCCGTCTCAAACCCATAAGAACGTGCGGCATTAAGAATATTTTTTGCAACACTTCCGTCACGCGAAACGCCGCAATCGGCACGAACCTGCGTAAGAGGTATCCATTTTTTGTAGTATGCCGCTATCATACAAAGGCATGCAGCGCCACATTCCAGCGCTTCCATTTGCATGATTATCGGCACCTTAACCTTTTTTTTCATGCAAAATGCCTCCTTATGAATTAATTATGAATTTATATGCCTTAGTCGAACCAACTACTGCTTGCACAGTACAATTTGCTCCCTCCGTAAGAGTAATATCCTTACCCTTATCGCTCGACCAATCACCCACACTCATGCGAACCTCAACAACATTACCACCGCTTTGCATTGCCGTTTCAACCGCAGGAATAACAATTTGAGGATTCTCGAATTTAGATTCTAAGTACTCGCTTGTAACAATATCCTTTCCAACAGAAGTTATCTTTCCGTTGATGTATCCATACTCCTCTCTGCCCGCGTAGTCGGGAGAAATCTGCACATCCATACCTTCCTGGAGTCTGCGACCGGTGTTTATCGGCACATAGCAGCAAATTTCATATGGTCTGCCCGGTTCTTCGATAATGACACCTTCCAATTCGACCATCTCAGGTATTCCTCCAAAAAATATCCACACGACGCCCGAAATCACAATCAGAAACAAACCAACAAGCATAAGAATCAAACTTGGATTGTTAACTTTAATATACTCGTTGAGCTGTTCCGGAGAAGTAACTCTTGCCAGTGTACTCTTTCTGAATAAAGTACTTTCTCTTTCATCCATATTAAATCCCCCAATTCTAAAAAATAGTGATACAGCATTATAATAGTACTAAATAGTTGACAAGTCAACTAAAATTCTAAAAAATTGTCATAAACACCTAAATAAAATTAAAATAAATTTTGTGAAATGTAATTGTTTTTTTGTTTTGTACGAAAACTAATTTTTCTTCTAAAAAATTAGTTTAAAAAATAATAAACGCCGAGTAATAAAAATTACACTCGGCTTGGCTATTACTTGGATTGATTCTTTATAACTTTTAATCGTGAAAATTCTTCACGTTCTTTTTCTTCCAGCGCTTCGGTTATACTCTTTTTCGACATCTCAAACTTAGGTATCATAATGTTTTTTAATGCATTGGCTCTTTTTTGCGTCTTTTTTATCGCGTTCGCAAGCAAATATACGCTCGTCTCCACTTCCGCAAGTCCCGCCGTTAGCCTACTTACTTCTCTAAAACATGAGTACGCTTTATCAAGATCTGAATTGGAATTATAAAGTCCAAACGGTATTCCCTTCTCCTCCTGCTCGGTAAACCTTACAATCGGTATCTCCACGCCCATTACGCTCCTAAACGTAACGCTGAGACCTTTTTGTTCAGGCACCGATTGCGCCAATTCTTCGCAGACGCCCAAGGCTATGTGTGCTTTTTTTAAAGTTGTAAACGCTTTCTCATAAGTTACGTCTATCTTTTCTTGTATCTCTTTGGCACGTTCGATCAGCGCCATCATTTCTCGCACTAAAATATTACGTTTTCTATCTAAAAGCTCAAATCCGAGTTTTGCAAGGTCATACGACTTTTTTGTTGCCATCAAGTTACCCTTAGTGGGAGCTATTTGATTAGACATTACATTTCCGCCTCCCCAAGATTAATTTTCATCGCTCTCCATATCATCATTATCGTCGATATCATCATTATCTTCCGCATCGTCAGGGTTATCTATCTCTATCAAATCAACTTTATTTTTGCGTTCCAAAAGCTCCTTATCGTCAATATAGTACTTATCAAGAGTTGTTCCGCTGATTCGGTCAAGTTCCGTGCGGGGCAGTGATGAAAGAAGTCTCCAGCCCAAATCCAAACTGCGCTCAATCGATCTGTTTTCATTAAATCCTTGATTTACAAACTGCTTTTCAAATGCTTTTCCAAAGTTAATGTAAAGTTTATCAATCGGCGACAAATCTTCTTCACCTATAACCGATGCCAATGCTCTGGCATCTTGTACTTTCGCATAAGACGCAAACAGCTGATTTGCAAGTTCAGGATGGTCTTTACGCGTGAATCCTTCACCTATGCCGTCTTTCATAAGCCTCGAAAGCGAAGGCAAAACCGATATTGGCGGATAATATCCGCATCTGTCCATTGGACGATCCAGAACTATCTGTCCTTCAGTTATATATCCCGTAAGGTCGGGCACCGGATGAGTTATATCATCATTCGGCATTGTCAAAATCGGTATTTGCGTTACAGAGCCGGTCTTGCCTTTTACCATTCCCGCACGTTCATAAAGTGATGCAAAATCAGAATATAAATATCCCGGATATCCCTTTCTGCCTGGGATCTCGCCCTTTGATGAACTGAATTCACGAAGTGCCTCTGCATACGACGTCATATCCGTCATGATTACAAGAACATGCATATTAAGTTCAAATGCCAAATATTCCGCAGTCGTAAGCGCACATCTCGGCGTCAAAATTCTTTCTATAACAGGGTCATTGGAAAGGTTCAAGAACATTACAACTCTCTCACTGACTCCCGATTCATCAAATTGTCTCTTAAAATACTGCGCAACATCATTTTTTACGCCCATCGCCGCAAATACTATGGCAAGATTGTTTTCTTTACCGTCGGAAAGCTTTGCTTGTCGGGCAATTTGTACGGCAAGCTCATTATGCTTCATACCCGAACCCGAGAAAATAGGCAATTTCTGCCCTCTGATAAGCGTGGAAAGTGTATCGATGGTTGAAATGCCCGTATTTATATAATTTTGCGGATATACACGCGAAATCGGGTTTATCGGCGTACCATTGATATTCATCTTTTTCTGAGGGAAAATTTTTCCCAGATTATCAATGGGTTCGCCCGATCCGTTAAACACTCTGCCCAATATTTCGGGAGAAAGCGCTATCTCCATGGGATGACCCTTTGGTCTTACCTGCGTGTTCAAAAGCGAAACTGAACTCGTTCCTTCAAATACCTGTACTACAACCCTATCGCCGTCAATTTGCACTATTCTGCCTTTGCGATAATTATCTTCTCCAAGTTTGATGTCCACAACTTCTTCATACGAAACGCCCTCAACACCTTCCAAAATGACCAGCGAACCGCTTATTTCTTTGAGTCCGACATAATTGAGAACCATATTATTTCACCTCCGTACTTAAACCTTTTCTCCAATAATTTTGTTGAAAATATCATCTATCTCAATTTTGTATTCATTAAAAAGTTCTGTTTTGTCATTTGGAATATCATATTTCATGCGAGTAAGCTTATCAAAAATTCCCGTTGCAATAACCTTTGAAATCGGTACCGATTGAGCTATCAGTTGACGTACTTTCCTATTTAGGTAAAGTATGATTTTCATCATTTTTTTCTGCTTCTTCAGCGGCACAAATGTATCATCTTTATGAAATGCGTTCTGCTGCAAAAAGCCTACACGTATTACTTTTGCAATCTCTATAATAAGCTTCTGGTCATCGGGCAAAACATCCGCTCCCACCAATTTTACTATCTCCATAAGCTTATCTTCTTCACTCAAAATCGACGATATCTTTCTTCTGTATCTTAAAAACGACTCACCTGCATTCTTGGCGTACCATCTATCCAAATCCACAAAATATTCACTATAACTGTTTATCCAATTTATTGCCGGATAGTGCCTTGCATAAGCAAGTGCCTTATCGAGCGCCCAGAAACATCGCACAAATCTTTTTGTATTCTGAGTAACAGGCTCCGAAAAATCCGAACCCTGCGGCGAAACCGCTCCTATAATCGTCACCGAACCATTACTTTCGTTTAGTGTTTCCACGCGACCGGCACGCTCATAAAATTCAGAAAGTCTGGACGGCAAATACGGCGGGAATCCCTCTTCTGCAGGCATTTCTTCAAGACGTCCCGAAATTTCACGCAGTGCCTCGGCCCAACGTGACGTAGAATCTGCCATTATCGCAACGTCATAACCCATATCTCTGTAGTATTCCGCCAGCGTTATACCCGTGTAAATTGACGCCTCACGAGCCGCTACAGGCATATTCGACGTGTTGGCTATAAGCACTGTTCTTTCCGTCATCGGCTTATTTGACTTTGGATCGACAAGTTTTGAAAATTCATCTACCACCTGACTCATCTCATTGCCGCGCTCTCCACAACCTACATACACGATTATATCGGCATCACACCACTTGGCAAGTTGATGTTGCGTCATAGTCTTGCCTGTGCCAAATCCGCCCGGCACAGCCGCAGCTCCTCCCTTTGCTACAGGAAATAATGTATCTATTATTCTCTGCCCAGTGATGAGCGGTATTGTGCAAGGTAATCGTTTTTTTATCGGTCTCGGTTTTTTTATTGGCCAATACTGACAAAGCGTCAAATCATGAATACTACCTTTTTCGTCCTTTATCTTCACAACAACATCATTTATTCTGTATTCACCGTTTGGTCTTACCTCCAAAACCTCACCATGCACATCCGGCGGCACCATACATCTATGAGTTATTATCGAAGTCTCCGGACATGTGGCATAAACCGCTCCCGGTTCAAGATAATCGCCCACATGAACGCAAATTTCAACATTCCAAAGTTTTTTTTCATCAAGCGGCGAAACACTGCATCCCTTTGCAATAAACACACCGCTTTTCCGTTCAATCGACTTGAGAGGTCTTTCAATTCCGTCAAAAATATTATCGAGTATCCCGGGCCCCAAGCATGCTCTCATTGCTCCGCCCGTACCATCCACAGGTTCGCCCGGCTTGAGTCCCGTGGTTTCTTCATAAACCTGTATTGTCGTCAGCTTGTCCGTAACTCCTATCACTTCGCCTATCAGACGCTCTTTGCCAACATAAACCATTTCCATCATCGAAAACGATTTCGTGTTCCTTACGGTTACAACCGGTCCATTAATTCCATATATCACATTATTAATATTCATATCTACCAAATAAGATCGACTGCATTTAAAAACCGTCGATGCTTTCCCCCTGTTTTAATTTTATATGCTATACCAAACAGACTCCAAATGTTTCCGCCGCCCACTGCTTTTGCTCTTTGAGTTTTTCATCAAACGTTTCATCCGCAATAAGGCCTTGCACTTCGCTGTAGCCTCTGATGCCTCCTATGAGTATGCTGTCATCGACTTCTATGCGGCACTGCCTGCCAAAAGCTTCTTTGATTATATCGCTGTATTTCATATCTTTCACGCGCACATATAAAATCGTATCACCGCGAATCAGAATTTCGGAAATATCTTTTGCGCACTCTTTTAGGTAATCTGAGTACTTTTCTGCTTCGTTTGTAAAAGCAAATAATTTTTCACGACATGCATCAAAAATACCTTCCATCATTTCTTTGCGGCGAAGCGAAAGTTTTTTGCGTTCATAAAGCTCTTTATGCGAAATCTCAATTGCTATTTTATTCTTCATTGCAAGAAGTTCTTTTTGAATCATATTATTTGTATCTTCAATAATTTCAGCTTCTGCTTTCTTAAGTTCCGCCTCTTCGCGCTCCTTTATCTCATCGGTTATTTTCGATTTTTGTCTTTTTGTATATTTATCTATAATTTTCAAAAAATTACTCGATTTATAGCTTTTTTGCATGCTAACCCCCTCCTTCGCCAAATTTTATATTTTAAGTCCGATCGCCTCGTTAATATACCTCGTGATAGAATCCGATGCACGTCCTTTGGATTTTTCGTCGGGAATCACAACCACAAGCGGTTTTCCACCGTGATTTTTAAACTTATTTACTGATTCGGGAATCTTATCGGCAAGTCCCTCGTTTATCAAAATTATTGCAACGTCCTCTTTTTTCAAAGATTCTTCAAGAGCCTTTTCGGCATCTTCTTTTGTGCGCACAAGTGTGCCCACAATCCCGGCAAGACGCATCCCAATCAGTGCATCTCTGCTATTACTTATAAGTTCAAAACGCATAAAGTATTCTCCTAAATTTTCATCAGTGAATCGTTAATGTTATTGAATATCATTATAGAAATGAGCAGTCCGTAAAGCGCAATACCCTCGCCAAGCGCAACGAATATAAGCGCCTTGCCGAATGCTTTGGGATCTTCGGACGTTGCCGCTATTGCAGCCGGTGCAGCCGATGCAACCGCTATGCCTCCGCCAATGCCGGAAAGTCCGGTAACAAGCGCTGCAGCTATTAATCCAACACCATATGCACTTGCCTTTGCACCGGCAATCTCTTCAGTTTGACTCGCCGACGCATTTGCCGATGTTTCTCCTTGAGGCTCTGCCGCTGCTGCCGAAATCGTTAAAGAACAAATCATAACCGCAGCTACACTTATCATCTGAAATAAAACTGCTTTCTTTTTGTTTGCCCCGCCTTTAACAGCCCTGAATGCTAACCACGAACTTAAAATAATACAAAGTGCAGGAATAATAAAATAAAAAATAAACATAATAATTACCTCCAAAAATTAATTTTTATATACTATAAATTTTTATTGAGCGTTTTGCAAGCTTTCTGAAACTTTAATCGGAGAATATGGTCTGCCCTGACCTTCAAAAAATTTACTGAACATCTCATAAAACTCAAGCCTGAGCACCTGAACCCCAGCCAATAGCGATTCCAATGCGATAACTATAATGTTTCCCAAAATCATTATAATCGCATATCCAATGCCCGCTCCAACCATGTCGGCAAGCGTAAACACAACCATCATCATACCCGCATGTACCAAAACAAACGCGCCTACTCTCAAAAACGACATCGTATTTGACATGTAACTGAGAACCGTTTCAAAAAGTTCGAAAAAGCTTTGTGAAAGATAATCTCCCCAACTTTCAGGCTTCCAATCGCTTCTTCCGTTTGCCAATTTGATGAGCATCTCGCTAAAAAGCAAAAGTAATAACGGCAATCCCATAAAAATCCCCACGAATACGCCTGAAACAATTCCTGTATGAAGCACAGTCATATCAACGAGCGCGAAAACTGTCGAAGAATAAAATACAAATCCGCAAAATCCGTTCGGACTAAACAGCGCTTCTCCCAGATTTTTCCTCTTTAGTGACGAATACATCCCCAAAAGCAACGAAAGTATCAAAAGTAATACGCCTATCCCCACAGCTGCATATATTATATAATTTGTCACCGACGAATCCATGACTTCTATCGGCTTTTCACTAAGCCCGAAAACGTTTTTATAAAACGGATCCAAAATATGCTCAAATCCAAATACCGACCCAAAAATCGTTCCAAAAATCGCCGAAGATATACCACAAGGTATCAGCGCACGTCCGAGCTTCATATTCCTAAACTTCCACATAACAAGTCCCACAAGCGAAACTACTAACCCTTGTCCGAGATCCGCAAACATTATGCCGAACAGCACAGTATAAGTAATTGCCACAAACATCGTTGGATCCATCTCGTTATATGAAGGCATTCCGTAGGTATCTACAAAAAATTCAAATGGTCTGAAAATCTTATTGTTCCTGAGCTTTACCGGCGGAAGATGATTTAAAATATTCTTGCCTTCCTCGGTTGTATATTCAACGCTCTTGACTTTCGAAATCTTTTTTTCAAAATTCTTGATGTCTTCCTTAGGCACCCATCCCACAAGAATAAAATTATTGTGATACTTCGCGGCATAGGATTTGATTTCAAAATAAGCGCTCAGTTGACGAAGCTTAAGATAAAATTTCATACACTGATTTTTTTGTGAATCCCAAAATTTCCAAAGTTCTTTCTCGATTTCTTCGATCCTTTTATAAAGCTCCCGGCTGCGACTCATCAAAAACTCAGCCTGTTCATATGGCGTTCTTGGACAAGATTTTATTTTCACTTCATCAAAATATATCGAAGAAAATATCCTGTCGATTTCCTCTTTATGATCCAAATCTGCAAAATAAATACCCCACTGATATTCACCGTCGCACTTGAACGGAAAAAATAATATGTCGATGCCTTTTTTCGCATTTTGTTCCGTCAGCTTATCCATCTGGCGATATCCTGCAATCGGAATTTTACCAAATCTCGGCTTTATATACTCACAAGAAAGAATTTCTTCCAAACTTCTGTCAAGACCATAAAAGTTTTTAAGAATTTTTATCTCTTCCTTAATCTCAGATATTTCCTGATATATCAAGCGCTTCTCATCCACCCTTTTTGTTACGGAATCCGCAAAATATCCCACATAACGTTCAATCTTACTCCTGCTGACGTAAAATTTGCTTATATCAACATCAAAAAGTTTCCCGCCGCAATCGTTTATGGCATTTCCAAGCACCTGAAACGGCTCCGAATAAGGGTTCTCTTCGGAAATTGCAGTAAAACCCTCCGTATCCGAATAAAACGTAAACACATTATCCGGCTGAAAAACTCCCGACTCACCGCAGATATTAACAATTTCATCAATATTTTTCATGTTGCCTATCATACTGATAAAATTCATTTCCGAAACAGCCATATTTTGAATACCTCACTTTTCATATAATTTAATACAAAATAAAAATCAAACTATAAGCATCTTTTTTATCTCTTCTGCCGGTAAATTGTACTTTACTCCCTCTATGATATTTGTAAGATTCAAAATTTCAACTTCTTTCAGGAATATATAAGAAATTAATACCACGGGCGGTGAAACTGAAAATCTGATATTATGTCTGCACCAGTTAAATCTCATATTTATCGGAACTTTATCAATAACATCCAGCCCGCGAGAAAACCATTTTCTGCCCATTTTCGTGTTTTTCATGTCTGCCATCATCTGCTTGTTATTCTCGCACTTAATAAACTCTCTAAGTTTTCCTTCACCGAGCGTCCCATGATTTATAAGCCCCGAAATCATGTATTCTTCCGATAAATTATAAAATTTTTTCATCCTCACTATCCGAACAAGATTTGTAAGGTCAATATACATCTCGAAAAACTCGGTGAGCTTTCTTCGCGCCCTGCCTTTTATATATCTGTTTATAATATTAAATACTATATCATAAAGATAATTATAAAGTGCCGTTTCCACCGCAGTCAAATTGACTTGCTGATCATTTATCGGTTTAAAAGGCAAAATAATTTTGTGGTATGGTGATTTTTTTATGATTTTCATGAATTCATCAAAGGTTTTAACATGTTCGAGCGCTCTTATGTCGAACTTTGAGTGACGATAGAAAAATCCCGGCATCGAATGAATATATTCACCCGATTCTCCCGCAGAAAGAAGCATTAAACTATGCATTATCTGTTCAATTTCCGCCCTTGCGATGATATATTCAAAAAAATGCTCTCCAACCCACAAATCATATCTGCCAAGAGATTCAAAATCAACAAAAAGCTTTAGTCTGAGGCGTTCCTCGAGTTTGGAACGACGTACGCTGTTTTCGTTGATTTCCAGCAAAACTTTATCATAACTCGTCTTTCGTTTTAAATATGAAGCTATATCTGCAACCTCACGACAAGCAAGAAGCTCTGAATAAGCCTTTTCGGAAATACGTTTCCCATAAAGCGCTCTGGCTTTCGAAAGAACCGCATTTGACGCATAGGATAATATCATTTTGCTCAGCCGAAACGAATTCTTACCGTGAATTTAAATTCGTCCGCCTTTTCACCACCGTCCCAAAAATAATTTTAAATTCCAATCATCTTTCTATAACTCGCTTAAAAAGTTCGTCTGTCCACTCTTTACTGTTTTTTTCATAAATTTTTTCAATTTTCTCCGTTTTTCGAGCATACAAATTCTCAATCGCTTTAAATTTTACAACCGCTTTAACTTTTTCGCTTTTTTCAAGCGATTTGATGTTTGCCCTTGCGCGTTCAAGATATTCATCGCGCTTTTTTGCTTTCATATCGCTTATTTTCTGCTCTGAATCAATTCGAAGTTGACGCGCCTCTATAAGGCTCTCACGCGCCTGTTTATCCCGCTCGATAATTTTGTTTATCATATCTTCCACGGCTTGCACCTCACTTTCAATTGATATTGGAATAAAATTTATTACTGCATAATCAAACTACCTATACAATATGAATTATGATACAAAAATTTAAAAAGTCAATAACTTATTTGATAATTTAAAAATTTTTTGAATTATCTCATATTATACGTTGAAAACAAAATTAGAAGCAGTTTGATACCGCTTCATAATTTTTTAATAAATGATAAAATCCCTGTGGAACATAAACTAAATAAAATACCAACGGCAGATAAGCGTGATGATTTATTTCTTTAGGTTTTCAAAGCACTTAGCTTCTATGTTTTTCATAAGCTTGATCCGATGAATTAACATAGTCAAATATCAACTTAGCTAATTCGTTCTTAAAAGAATCGGTCAACTGACCATTGGGATCGTACATATCAGGATTGAATTCATGCGTAGACCACATAAAAGCAAGGTGTATTTTACCGTCGTTTCTTTCATTAAACCAGAGATATTTATTGTTATTGAGTTTTTCGTAACCTAGTCTTTCGAGGCTACTTCCTTCCATAACTTGTAAATCTAAAATATTCATGAGAGATTTGTGACATCCTAAGGCTTCAACTGCACGGAGTACTTTAGATATATTAATGTTGTTTATGTTGTTTATTTGTTCTGCATCTAAATAAAAGTGTGATTCAACAAATTCAATTATCGAGTTAATCACTTTATCTATTCCGGAAACAGACTTAATGTCACGTGTTTTGGCATATGCTTCTTTTTCTTCGGAATTTCCAAACAAAACAATAGCAACACTGAAAGCGCCATTACTTTGCTTTCGTACCCAGAGCTTTCCGGATGAATCATTTTCTAATTTTTCATATCCGTATCTTTTGGCACTAACTTCACTAAGCACTAAAAGTTGTAACTTATTTATAGTTTTTTCCGGTAATCCTCCTTTACCAGCAAGCAGGTCAATAACCGCATTGCGGGCTTGGCGTCCTAATTCTTTCGAGCTCGTTACTAGATAGTAATTGTCTTCTAAGAACCGGTATATGGCCTTTGCTACTGCTTGATGTCCTCCATCAACAAAGTATTTTCCATCTAATAACCTACTAAACGACCCCTCTTTTTTTACAAAGAAACGTAAAGGATTTTTATCGTCTATCAAAAGATAAAGGAAATGGTGCCCCTCGTACAGAGGTTCTCCATTATTTAATGGCACCGCCTTATTGTTTAATTGATTCCACACAGTAGAGTTTGATCTAAAAACATGAACTTCAATGGGTACCGAAGTTTTACATCCATTCTCTCTGAGTATTGTGCCAAGACAATTCAATATTTCCTTTTCGTCTCTTTCATCACGAGCTCTATCTGAATTTGTGCTCCTAATCTGCCTACTATCGGATTCATTCATCGCTTGACTGTTTGCTGCCATTTCATAAAATTCCGAAAATTCCGACGTAAAACCGGGAAATATCTTTGACATCAAAGTTTTTAAATTTTTTAGACTATTTGAAAACAGTTTTCGCTTATTTTTTGACATCATTCTCACGGACCTAATCATCCGCAAAAGTTTATTATGGATTTTTTCATTCGATGTAAACAAAGCCGAAACTAGATCGAAAAACCATTGCCCTTTACTACTTTTAAGATAGTTATAAATTTTATTTCCGTCACCAAGGTATACTAACGCTAAAAACTCATTTAAAGTTGGTTTAGCATCGTTCAAAGCACCGTGTACATTTGCAACACTTCTATTTTTTACACCCAAAATTAGAATACCAACAATAAGGTACATGACGTCAATAGATTTTGTAGGCATACCGATACCTAATTTAAACAATTTTTTATCACTTTCGCCTTTTGCACATTTTTTCAACAACTTTTTCAAGATAGGTGATATGGACTTCCCTCTACAAAGTTTTGAAACATCATTCTCAGAAATATTTGAATTAAAAGTCGCCATATAAATACACCTCTTTCAATATTTTTTCATGCGTCTAATACTATTATATATTATAAACTAAAACAATGTCAATTATATATTTAATTTTATACAATTTTTATATTTTTATCATTTAGTATCAAATTATTTGTTAACTATTCCTTCGGCTCCGAGACTGATTAATAATTGCATCTTTGACTTTATTTTTTTGCGCAGTCCCCGTGTTTTCCCCGGAGATAATCCACTTATCTTTTTTGAGCTTCATCTTCTGCGCGTAATACTGCGGAACTCTTTTTCAACAAACCATAATGCATAAACAGTAGAAATATCGCCTCTGCAATATCGACTCTGTCAGACTTCATTATTACATCATGTAATTTTACAATGAAAATTAAAGGCTCCGTCGAATTTTTCACAGCATTCTCGAAGGACTTACCGCGAAAATACAGTGAATACTTGCGAACTTCGGTTATAAAAGATAAGTTGTCGGACAGTTTTTGCCATACAGAGTCATCACTCCAATAGACTTCAACTACAATCCTGTTCCTAATGATACTCGGAATTTTTAATTCTCCGTCGTCAACCCGTAAACGTGCCAGACACTCTAAGATGAGGCGTTCTTCCGATTTTGTGTAAGAGGAGTCCGTATCTCCTTCTCTTTGATACGACCAATCCAATACCCCCTTCAAACCGGGGCATATCTCTAAAATCAAATTTTCTAGGTTTTCTAAACTTTTTGAAAACCGTTTCCGAATCGCTTCTGATGTCATGTTTATGGATTTAATTTTGTTACAAAACCGTTCATAGACGTCTTTATCTCCATCCGCCGTTATCAAAGCTGAAATAATTCCACGAAGCCACCCTCCCGAAGCACCGTAATCACTCAAATATGAATGAATTTCTTGTCCGTCTCCGGCACATAACAATCTGAAAAATTTGTTCAATGTTGATTTCGCCCTTCGCAACGCATCTGCTACATCAGCATTACTTCTGTTTTTTACACCCAATATAACAACACCGACCACAATGTACATGGTATCAATAGGCTTTGCAGCACTGACACACGATTTGAATAGATCCTCATTAACCTCACCATTTGCGCATTTTTTTAAAAATTTTTTTGTGCCGCTCTTTAAAGAAGTCCCTCTCAAACACTTTGAAACAATTGATGCTGTAATATTTTTGTTAAAAGTTGCTACATCCATTTCTGCGCGTAATTTTCCAGCGCTCTTTGTCAACAAACCACAGTCCTTAAACTGTTGGAGTATTGCCAATGCAATCTCTTGTGGTTCATTGCCATTCAATGCAGTAGTTTCTTTCAAAGCGAAGATTAAAGGATCTTTCGAATTTTTCGCAGCATCCTTCAATAATCTATCGTTATAATAAATATGATAAAGTAACTTTTTTTCGTCCCCTACATTACTTTCCCATATAAGTTTGCCGGATAATTTTTCCCATACAGGGCTACCATCTGAATAAACATGAACAACAATCCTATGCCTTAGATTCGCCGGAATTTTTTCTCCGTCTTCGCTCCTCACGCGCGCAAGACATTCTAATATGGCACGTTCGTTTTCTTTTTCGCGATTGTCAGTTTTTGCCTCTCTTCGGTACGACTGTTCCAACACTCCCCCCAAACCGGGGCATACAGCTAAAATCAAACCTTTTAGATTTTCTAGGCTTTTTGAAAATAGTTTCCGAATCACTTTTGACGCCATTTTTATGGACTTAATCTTTTTATAAAACCGTTCACAAATATCTTCATCCGCCGTCAGCAAAGCCGATATAAGATCGCGAAACCACCATCCCGAATTCTCCAGGTATGAATAAATTTTTTGTCCGTCGCCGGCATATAATAATCTGCAAAATTTGCTCAAAGTTAATTTTGCTTCTCGCAAAGTTCCTTTCACATTAATATTACTTTTGTTTTTTATACCCAATATAACGACACCAACCATAACGTACATGGTATCAATAGATTTTGCAGCCATTCCGGTACATGATTTAAATAAAGCTACGTCACTTTCACCTTTTGCGCATTTTTTCAAAAAGTTTTTTGTGCTGTTCTTTAAAGACTTCCCTTTCAAAAACTTTGAAACGTCTGCTTTTGAAATATTTGTATTAAAAGTTGCCATATCAATGCACCTCGTTCTAAAAAATTTGCCATATGCTGAACACTATATATCTTATATTATTTACGATTTCTTTCACGGGAGCTTTTGAATCTCTTCAAGAAGCGCATCAAACTCTTTATTTATTTCGTCCTCATTCTCTGCATGTAATCCGGCTTTATTTTCTTCCTCATCCCTGCTCGTCTCCTGCGTATCTTTAGGAAGCGTATCAGCAATATTGTTTTTTGATCCGGATTTATTTTCTTCCTCATCCCTACTCATCTCCTGCGTATCTTTAGGAAGCGTATCAGTAATATTGTTTTTTGATCCGGATTTATTTTTCTCTTCGATCTCCCGTATCTCCTCAAAAACCGCATCAGTTACTTCTAATTCGGCTTCTAATGGGGATTCATTTCCTGCACGTTCTGCACGTAATTGTTTGCTACTCATTTCCAACATACCATATTTCTCAAACTCTTTAAATATCGCATTTGCAATATCTTTTAGTTTGTTGTTCAATGCTGCCTCACGTTTTTTCACAATAAAAACTAAAGGCCGTTCCGAAATTATTGAAACATTCCCTAACGATCTTCCGCGAAAATAAAGTAAATTTTGTTTGCCTGCCTGTCCGCCTTCACTTCTCCATATGATAGACAATGGGCCGGATAATTTTTGCCATACAGGGCTACTATCCGGATAGATATTAACAACAATCTTATGCCTAAGACTCGACGGAATTTTTTTACCATTGCTCCTTATACTCGCAAGATATTTTAAAACGAGACGTTCTTCCGTTTGTGTGTAGGAGTCCGCATCAGCCTCTCTTTGATACGACCAACTCAATGCCTTCTCCAAACCGGGGCATACAGCTAAAATCAAACCTTTTAGATTTTCTAGGCTTTTTGAAAACAGTTTCCGAATCGCTTTTGACGCCATTTTTATGGACTTAACCTTTTTATAAAACCGTTTATAAATGTCTTTATCTTTATTCGCTGTCAGCAAAGCCGAAATAAGTCCGCGAAACCACTGCCCCGAAGCACTATCCAAATACGAACAAATTTTTTGCCCATTGCCGGCATATACTAATTTGAAAAATTGACCTAAAGTTATCTTAGCGTTTGTCAAAAAATTTTTCACATCACTATTAGTATTTTTGTTTTTTATACCCAATATAACGACACCAACCATAACGTACATGGTATCAATAGATTTTGCAGCCATTCCGGTACATGATTTAAATAAAGCTACGTCGCTTTCAGCTTTTGCGCATTTTTTCAAAAAGTTTTTTGTGCTGCTCTTTAAAGACTTTCCTTTCAAAAGCTTTGAAACTTCTGTTTCTGAAATATTTGTATTAAAAGTTGCCATATCAATACACCTCGTTCTAAAAAATTTGCCATATGCTGAACACTATATATAGTACCTTATAAATCATAAAATATCAATCTTATATTTAAAATTTATATAATTTTTTACATTTTTATCATTTAATATCAAATTATTCGCTAAATTAATTTTTCAAAAGTTCACGCTTCCAAGATAAAAATATCAACCGTTGTTTATAAATATTTTTCAGTCTTTACACAACCCGATTTTTAATGTAAAATATTTACAAGAAAAACTTTAAAATTTTAACCAAAATAATTTTGGGAGGAGAGTGGTGGCAAATTGAACCCCAAGTATAAAAGGATAGTAATAAAACTGAGCGGCGAAGCACTTGCCGGAAAATCAAAATTCGGCATTGATTTTGAGACTATGAAACCAATTGCAAACGCAATCAAAAAAAGTCTTGAATTCGGAATAGAAATCGCAGTAGTTGTGGGCGGAGGAAATTTTTGGCGCGGAAGATCAAGCGGGAATATGAACAGAGTCAAAGCTGATCATATGGGTATGCTTGCAACCGTAATGAATGCCATTGGTCTTTCGGATGCGCTCGAAAGCATAGGAGTCGATAATTCTGTGATGACCTCGATAGCGTTTGCTCAAATAGGCGAACTTTATTCGCCCGCAAAAGCCGTAAAACATCTTGAAGAAGGAAAGGTCATTATATTCGGATACGGAACAGGCAATGCGTTTTTCTCTACAGATACCGCATCATCACTAAGAGCAGCCGAAATAGGCGCCGGTGCGATATTAAAGGCCACAAACATTGACGGCGTTTATGACAGCGATCCAAATACAAATCCCAACGCAAAAAAATATGAAAATGTAACACTTGATGAAGTACTCGCAAAAAATTTGAAAGTCATGGATTCAACTGCCGTCTCGATGTGCAGAGATAATAAAATTGATGTGATTGTGTTTAGCATAAAAGATCCGGAAAATCTCATAAGAGTCATTTGCGGAGAAAATTTGGGAACAATCGCAAAAGCTTAGCTTTATAAAATAAAAATAATTATTAAAAGGAGACATATCTATGAACAATCTTATAAAAGATTCCGAAACAAAAATGAAATCATCATGTGACAGACTAAACTCAGAATATGCAGCCATTCAAGCGGGACGTGCAAATCCTGCAGTTCTCGACAAAATAACGGTGGATTATTACGGAACTCCCACACCCATAAACCAAATTGCAGCTGTTTCGATTTCTGAAGCCAGAGTTCTTGTTATTCAGCCTTGGGACGTTTCGATTTTAAATGCAGTGGAAAAAGCTATTCAAAAATCCGATATAGGCATCAACCCACAGAGCGACGGAAAATTACTGCGTTTAATCTTCCCGCAGCTGACAGAAGAAAGACGCAGAGAAATTTCTAAAGAAGTCTCTTCGATGGCAGAAAATTCTAAAATTGCAATTCGTAATATTCGCCGCGACGCCATGGATAAATTAAAAATAATGAAAAAAAATTCCGAAATCACAGAAGATGAACAGAAAAAAGGCGAAAAAAAGATTCAAGATTTAACAGATAAATACTGCGCGGAAATAGAGGAACTTTGCAAAGTCAAAACAAATCAGGTAATGTCGATGTAGATTATTGCTACGTCGCCATAGAAGGAACAGATTTTATATGATAGATTCAAATATGCTTCCAAGACACGTGGGAATAATAATGGACGGGAACAGAAGATGGGCAAAACAGCATCATCTTCCGGTGGCTGTCGGACATTCGAAGGGTGCGGATAATTTTAAAAATCTTGCCCTTTACTGCAATAATATCGGGCTCGAAAATATGACGGTTTATGCATTTTCGACCGAAAATTGGAAACGTTCAAAATCCGAAATTTCAGCTCTTATGCTACTGTTTAAAAGATATGCAAATTACGTTTTACATAAATTTAAAGACGAAAACATAAAAATAAAATTCATAGGCGATACTTCAAAATTTTCAGAAGATATCAGAAAAATCATCGATGACGTGGAAACAAAAACTGCATCAAAAACAGGCATACGAATAAACATAGCCGTGAACTACGGTTCAAGAGACGAAATACTGAGTGCTGCAAAGATAATTTCAAAAAAAGCAATCGATGGCGAAATAAATCCGGAAGAAATTACACAAGAGTTTTTTTCGAGTCAGCTCTATACCAAAAGTGTGCCCGATCCCGATTTAATTATACGATCCGGCGGAGAAAAACGGCTTTCAAATTTTCTGCTTTGGCAGGCGGCGTATTCTGAGTTCTACTTTTCGGATGTCTTGTGGCCTGATTTTGATACGAAAGAATTTGATAAAGCGATAGAAGAATATCTGAAACGTACCAGAAAATTCGGAGGTCAATAATTTATGCGCAAAAGAATCATTTCGGGAGTTACCGGAGCTTTATTTGCGATTTTCGTGCTGTTTTTTGGAAAAAACAATCCGGCTCTGATAAATTTAATCACCGCTTTGATATCGGTTTTGGCGGTAAATGAAATGTTCGTCGTAATGGATATTTCCAAATTTTGGATATTATCTGTTCCGTCACTTATTTTTAGTGCGTTTTTGCCCGCTTTCGGATACGGAATATATTGGTATATTCTTTGGTATGTTTATTCGGTATGGATTTTTTCAGCTATGGTATTAAAGCCCTCTCTCACGCTAAAACAGATAGTCATGTGCTATGCAGCGACTATTTTCATATCGGTTTCACTAAGTTGTATGATTTTACTGCGCGATTTCGGAAAAGAATATGGATGTTTTTTTGTTCTTCTGGCACTTTGTATTGCGTGGCTTTCCGATACAGGCGCATATTTTTGCGGAAAATTTTTCGGAAAAAATAAATTATGTCCCAGTATCAGTCCAAAAAAGACGGTAGAAGGATTTTTGGGCGGAGTGAGTGTAAGTGTTTTTTCAACATTATTTGTAACAATTATTTTCGACCTGTTTGTTTTTGCGGGAAATGTTGGGGTAAATTATATTAAAATAGTGGTTATGGCGCTTGTCGGCGCTCTTATTTCAGTGCTGGGCGACCTTTGTTTTTCAGCCGTCAAACGTAAATGCGGAGTGAAAGATTTTGGCTCGCTTATGCCCGGACATGGCGGCGTCTTAGACAGATTCGACAGTGTGATTTTTGTCATTCCGTACGTCTACATTTTTGTAAGACTTATTCCTATAATTTAGATAAAGGTGACTTTTTAATATGCAAAAAAACATATCAGTTTTGGGGTCGACAGGCTCAATCGGCACTCAAACACTCGAAGTGTGCGAAGAACAAAATATTAAAATTCGAGCAATTTCGGCAAATAAAAACATAGACTTACTCGAAAAGCAAGTCAGAAAGTTTAAACCTGATTTTGTGGCCGTATTTGAAGAAAATTTTGCCAAAATTCTAAAGCGAAACATAAACGATACTTATACAAAAGTCGTTGTGGGAATGGAAGGACTTTGCGAAATTTCCACTCTTCCCAAGATTGATGCCGTACTTACAGCCGTTTCGGGAATAGTAGGTCTTGAGCCGACTCTGGCTGCGATAGAAGCTAAAAAAACAATCGCACTCGCCAATAAAGAGACACTTGTTGCAGGCGGAGAACTTGTTATGTCTCGGGCACTGAAAAGCGGCGTACAGATTTTGCCCGTAGACAGCGAACATAGTGCAATTTTTCAGTGTTTAGCCGGAAAAGATAATTCGCAATTTTTAAAAAAACTCATACTTACTGCTTCGGGCGGACCATTTTTTGGCAAGACTAAATCGGAACTCAAAAACGTAACTGTTCAAAATGCACTAAATCATCCAAGCTGGAGCATGGGCGCGAAAATAACGATAGATTCCGCCACTATGATGAATAAAGGTTTCGAGATTATCGAAGCTTGTCATTTGTTCGGACTACCTGAATATAAAATTGACGTTTTGATTCACCGTGAGAGTATAATTCATTCGATGATAGAATATATTGACGGTTCGGTAATGGCGCAAATGGGAACCCCAACCATGAAAACACCGATTCAGTATGCTCTTACATATCCCGAAAGATTAAGTTCGGAAAATGAAAAATTAAATCTTGCCAAAATCAAAAATTTATCGTTTTTTGAGCCCGATAACAAAACATTTGAAGCTATGGATATTTGCAGAAACGCAATAAAAATCGGTGGTACTGCGCCGCTTGTTGTGAATGCCGCAAATGAAGTTGCCGTAAGTTTGTTTTTGAGTGGTAAAATTAAATTTCTTGAAATTATTGAACTTGTCAAATCAGCACTAAAAAATTTCAAATCTCAAAAAGTATCGTCACTAAATCAGATTATGAATGCCGATAAATCGGTTCGTGAATTTATAAAATCTCTGGTATAGTTTTGAATTATATTTGTTATCGTGGTATAATTAAGATAAAATAAGAAGGAGTTTATTTATTTTTATGAATATTTTAATAATTATTTTCGGGATACTGCTTTTCAATTTAATAGTATTTGTGCACGAATTCGGTCACTTTTTCTGGGCTAAGAAATTTGGTGTAAAAGTCAATGAATTCGCTATAGGAATGGGTCCAAAAATAGCCAAATGGCAAAAAGGCGAAACACTTTTTTCACTCAGAATACTTCCTATTGGTGGATTTTGCGCCATGGAAGGCGAAGATGAAGAAAGTAATGACCCGAATGCATTCGAAAAAAAAGCAGCGTGGCAAAGAGCAATAATTCTGGCTTTTGGCGCCATTATGAATCTGGTTTTGGGATTTATTATGACGATAATTTTACTCGCACCAAGCAAATATTTTTATTCCACTACCGTTTCAAAATTCACCGAAAATGCCAAATCAGTGCAAACAGGTCTGCAGTCGGGCGACAAAATTGTTAGAGTGGACGGAGTGAAAATTAACAGTTATAAAGATCTTTCCTTTAATCTCATTGCCGACGGAAAAGATAGTTTTGATATGGAAGTGGTTAGAAACGGAGAGACTATCCGGCTGGAAAACGTTCGATTTGAAGTTTTGAATCCCGAGAATGGCAGACCTACTACCAAAATCGATTTTTATGTTGAAGCTATTGAAAATAATTTCTTTTCGCTGATCTGCCAATCATTCCTAGATACCGTTTCTACAGTCAAAACAGTCTGGGCCAGCCTTGTGGGAATAGTCACGGGGAGATTTTCCGTCCGTGAAATGTCAGGTCCCATAGGAATCGCATCGGTTATGGGCGAGGCAACAAATGAGGGTCTTAAGAGGAGTTTTTGGGTAGCTGTTGCAAATATTGTTTCGCTCATGGCAATGATAACCATAAATCTGGGAGTATTCAATCTTCTGCCGCTGCCTGCCCTTGACGGCGGAAGGCTTATGTTTCTTGTGTTTGAGATGATAACCGGCAAAAAAATAAATTCAAAATATGAAGGCTGGATTCATGCTTTAGGTTTTTTCTTGTTCATAGCGTTTATGCTTTATATTTCTTACAGCGATATTTTGAGATTATTTGGCAAGACATAAAAGTAGAGGAAATTCGGTAATGAAAAGATACACAAAAGAAGTTCGAATCGGGAATATAAAAATCGGCGGAAATAATCGTGTAGCGATTCAATCTATGCTGAGCGTACCGTCGTACGACATAGAAAACAGCGTCAAACAAGCAAAAAAACTAAAAACAGAAGGCTGTGATATTTTACGAATTGCAATTCCCGATGCCGATGCAGTCAGACTTATTTACGAGATAAAATCTGCAGTAGATATTCCTCTTGTGGCAGACATACATTTTAATTATAGATTGGCAATTGAATCGGTAGCGGCAGGAATTGATAAAATAAGAATAAATCCGGGGAATATCGGCGACGAAATGAAAATCAAAGCAGTTGCTGAGGCCTGCAAAAATAAAAATATACCAATAAGAATCGGAGTAAATTCGGGATCGGTCGAAAAACATCTGATTGAAAAATACGGTAGAGTAACGCCTGAAGCTATGGTTGAAAGCGCCATAAATAATTCAAGATTACTGGAAAAATTCGACTTTGATAACATAGTCATTTCCATAAAATCATCATCGGTACAAAGTACGGTAAGAGCATATAGATTGATTGCCGAAAAATGCAGTTATCCTTTGCATTTGGGCGTTACCGAGGCAGGTACGGAAACGTTGGGAATAATAAAAAGCGCAGTGGGAATCGGCTCTTTGCTGCTATATGGCATAGGAGATACCATAAGAGTTTCGTTAACGGATAGTCCTTCGAAAGAAGTTGCGGCGGGTATTAATATTTTAAAATCACTCGACATGTATGGAAAAGGAATTAAGTTTATATCTTGTCCAACTTGCGGACGCACGAGAATAGATCTTATAAAGATTGCAAAAGAAGCCGAAATCGCACTTGCAGGATGTGATAAAAATCTGAAAATAGCAATTATGGGTTGTGTTGTAAATGGTCCGGGAGAGGCCGGAGATGCCGATATTGGCATAACAGGATCAAATGGAATGGGCATAATCTTTAAAAAAGGTGAAGTTATTAAAAAAGTACCACAAGATCAACTTATCAGTGAACTTGTCAAAGAAGTGAAGTCGATGCCGTCACAAGAATAAAAATAAAGGAATGACTATATTTTGAAAAGTTTTAAAAATTTTTTCAATTTAAAAAATATCGATGCAAATTTGGGAAATACCCAAATTTCTTCTTTGTGTATAGATAAAAATTCACATAAACTTATAATTAATCTGATTTCTGAAAATAAAATACCTGAATATGAAATAGAAAACGCAAAAAACGAATTATTAAATTCCACAAACTTACTCCAAAATGTTGAAATTGAAATTAAATTAACCGGCTTAAAAACAAACACTAAAACCGATTCCGAAATAGTAGAGGAGATTTTGAATAGTTTTCGAGAAAAATCGCCGTCGCTTAAAAATATATTCACAAAAACCAAGGTAGTTGTTGAAAACGATAATATTACTTTATCTCTTTTGCACGGAGGAGTAAATTTTTTGCTTCAAAAACAAACAGATAAAGAAATTACGTCGGCAATATCACAAAAACTCGGTCGGAAAATCACGCTCAAATTCACAGAAAATTTGATTTCGCCTGCCAAGTCACTATCAGAAAACTCCCATGAAGAATCTGAATCTGAAAAAAAGATAGATAACGGCACAGCTCCGACAAATAGAAAAAAGTCAAAAGAGAACAACGAAAAAATTTTAGAAATTCCGTGTATGGAAGTGCGCGAAAATGAAAATCTGCTGCCAAAAATTGATCTCAAAACCGCAGAAATACTTTGCGGTAAACTCATTACAAAAGAGCCGATTTCTATTCGTGAAGTCAATATTCAAACACCTGAAGCCGTGATATGGGGCGATATTTTTCTGATAGATACCCACGAAACAAAAGACGGTAAAAATATGATTTACAGTATATATATTACTGATTATACAGGGTCAATTATATTAAAAATTATAGAAAACAAAAAAAAATCTGCATATCTTGAAAATTTGAAAGTCGGAAAAACTATTCTCGTGCAAGGTGATATTTCAGACGATAAATATGAGCGCGAACTCGTAGTGCGTCCAAAAAATATGAATTTTGTTTTTAAATATAAAACTGTGGATAACGCGCCGAAAAAACGCATAGAACTGCACTTACATACAAATATGTCGGCAATGGACGGAATGAATTCCGCCGCAGAACTAATCACACGGGCAGCCGACTGGGGACAAACTGCCATTGCAATAACTGATCACGGTGTTGCGCAGGCGTATCCGGAAGCGATGAATACTGTAAATTCGCTAAAAAAAAGCGGCAAGGATATAAAAGTTATTTACGGAGTTGAAGCTTATTTTGTCAATGATATGCTACCGATAGTCACAGGCAATTATGAGCGCGACTTGGACGGCGAATATATATGCTTTGACCTCGAAACTACAGGTCTTAACGCAAACACAGACAGAATAATTGAAATTGGTGCGGTAAGAGTTAAAAATAGCAAAATTTTGGATGAATTTTGTACATTTGTAGATCCAAAAGTAGATATTCCCGAGCGTATAACGGAGATAACCGGAATTGATGGCAAAATGATTAAAGGTGCACCGAACGAAGAAAATGCCATTAAAAAATTTATAGAATTTTGCGGTGATAAACCCATATTAATTGCACATAATGCAAATTTTGACATCTCATTCATAAAGGCAACGTGCAAAAGATTAGGCATCAATTTTGAGTTTACATATGCCGATTCGGTACCGCTGAGCCGTGCTCTTATAATGAGTGCGAAAAATCATAAACTCGATACAATAGCAAAAATTTTGAAAATCCCGGAATTTAATCACCACAGAGCTTCGGATGACGCTCGAGCACTGGCATATATATTTGTTAAACTGATGAAAATGGCAAGTGAAGTTCGTGGAATAACATCAATTCAACAGATGAACACTAAAATTTCGGGCAGTGACCCCAAAAAATCCGTGGCACATCACATGACTATTTTGGTTAAAAATCAAATCGGATTAAAAAATCTTTACAAACTTATTTCTATGGCACACCTTAATTATTTTTATAAAAAACCCAGAATTCCAAAAAGCGAACTCCTAAAATTGCGTGAAGGATTAGTTATAGGCAGCGCATGTGAATCGGGAGAATTATTTCGTGCCGTGTCGGGCGGCAGACCTTATGGTGACCTCATAGAAATAGCAAAATTTTATGATTTTCTTGAAATTCAGCCGATTGGAAATAATGCTTTTATGATTCGAGAAGGAATCGCAAAAGATACGGAAGAACTCAAAAATTTTAACAAAACGATTGTCAAGTTGGGCGAAGAACTAGATATCCCCGTAGTTGCCACGGGTGACGTACATTTTCTCGACCCAAAAGATTCCGAATACCGAAAAATTCTTATGGCAGGTCAGGGATATGACGACGCTGACAATCAAGCGCCGCTTTATATGCGTACAACTGCCGAAATGCTCAAAGAATTTGAATATCTGGGCGCCGAAAAATGTGAAGAAGTTGTGGTGGAGAATACAAATAAGATCGCTGATATGATAGATGAAATTTCACCGATTCCATCCGGAGTCTTCCCGCCATTCATTCCGGGCGCAGAAAAAGAACTTGTGGATATAACGTGGAAACGTGCTAAAAAAATATATGGCGATCCGGTTCCGAAAATCGTGAAAGAACGCCTTGACAAGGAATTAGATTCTATTACAAAACATGGATTTTCCGTACTTTATATAGTTGCACAAAAACTCGTTGCAGATTCCGAAAAACATGGATATTGGGTAGGTTCAAGAGGTTCGGTCGGATCTTCGTTTGTAGCAACTATGTCGGGTATTTCCGAAGTTAATCCGCTATGCCCACATTACCTTTGCCCAAAATGCCACTACAGCAAGTTTATCACGGACGGAAGTTATGGTTCGGGATTTGATTTACCTGAAAAAAAATGTCCGGAATGCGGAGAAAATCTGGCGCGTGATGGACACGATATACCGTTTGAGACGTTCCTGGGCTTTGACGGCGACAAAACACCTGATATAGATCTTAATTTTTCGGGTGAATATCAAAACGAAGCACACAGATATACAGAAACACTTTTTGGTAAAGATAACGTTTTTAAAGCAGGTACAATAGGCACGGTTGCCACAAAAACCGGCATAGGATTTACCAAAAAATTTGCGGAAGAACGCGGCATAAATCTCGGCAAAGCAGAAACTATGCGTCTTGCAACGGGTTGCACGGGAGTAAAACGCACAACAGGTCAACATCCCGGAGGTATGGTTGTGGTGCCTCAAGAAAAAGAAATTTATGATTTCTGCCCCATACAGCGCCCCGCAAATGATCAAAATTCCGATAATATCACAACTCATTTCGACTTCCACGCAATACACGATACTATATGCAAACTCGATGAACTCGGGCATGATGTACCTTCAATATATAAATATCTTGAAGATTATACGGGAATTAAAGTTACGGAAGTTTCTATGAGCGATAAAAAAGTTATGTCACTTTTCACGTCGACCGAAGCACTTGGCGTATCTCCCGCCGATATAGATTCACAAACCGGTACTTTTTCGATGCCCGAAGTGGGAACTTCATTCGTAAGACAGATGCTCATGGAATGTAAACCAAAAACATTTGCGGATTTGCTACAAATTTCAGGACTTTCTCACGGTACAGATGTCTGGCACGGCAACGCACACGAGCTTATTCAAAAAGGTATTTGCACAATTTCAAACGTTATCGGAACACGTGACAATATCATGATTTATCTTATGCAAAAAGGCGTAGAACCTAAAACGGCATTCAAAATCATGGAGATAGTGCGCAAAGGAAAGGCCGCAAAATTACTCACACCCGAACATCTTGATGCCATGCGTTCTCATGGCGTACCTCAGTGGTATATAGATTCATGTATAAAAATAAAATATCTGTTCCCAAAAGCACACGCGGCTGCATATATGATTTCTGCTTTGCGGCTCGGTTGGTATAAAGTTTATTATCCCACACAATACTATGCCGCTTATTTTACCGTGAGAGGAGAAGACTTTGACGGATTGACTGTGATGAAAGGTAAAGCAGCGGTAAAGAAAAAAATGTCGGATATACTTGCAAAGGGCAAGGAAGCCAGCGCAAAAGAAAATGCCGCATTTGCCACATTTCAGATAATCAACGAAATGCTCTCAAGAGGTGTAGAAGTTTTGCCTGTAGATTTGTATAAATCCGATTCCTATAAATATACCGTAGAAAACGGCAAAATCAGATTACCTTTTGCATCATTGGCGGGAGTGGGAGAATCGGCAGCCAAAAGTCTGCAGCAAGCCGCAAAAGAAGGTGAATACATTTCGATTGACGATCTGCAAATACGTTCAAAGGTTACTAAATCCGTTATTGAAACACTGGAAGAAGCAGGCGTTTTGAAAAATTTACCTCAAAGCAATCAAATTTCTTTCTTTTAAACTTTATTTTGACATAAAGTTTTAAAAAATTATACATATTTAATGTTGGCTAAACATCTGTAGTAAAGTATACTCAATAAAAATATATTTATAGGGGATTATTTATGGAAAACAAAGAAAAATTTAAAGCATTATTGCAAGATGAAGATTTTATTGTGCAGTTACTCGATATGCAAACACCCCGGGAAGTCCAAAATGAATTCAAAAAGCATGAAGTTGACATAAGTTTAGAGGAAGTGGCTCAACTGAGTAATGCAATAGACTACATGATTGAAGAGGGAAAAGATAAACTTAGTGAAGACGATTTAAAAAATGTTTCGGGAGGCAACGAAGAAAGTACCGATTATACTAGGTATCTACCCTCGCAAGAGACCATGCAGAGACTGGGAAAATTGAGCAAAAATTTCGTAAAACATCGGAAACAGCCGCCCATCTGACCGCTGCTGAAATCCATATGCTCTCATAGGGCAAGAGTATAATCATATAAAAAATAATTTTTTTATTTTCGATTTCAGTTTAAAGTTTTTTTAGTGTCGTTGCCATATGCAGCGACATTTTTAAATGTGTTTTTATATAAAATTTAATCTTGAATAAACATTTATAATGTGTTACAATACTAAATGTATTTGAAAGTTGCATAATACACAGTATAAAAAATTGATTGCATTCTCATTCAAATAACCGCGCGGGAATAAGTTTAAACAAAACTAACCCTAAATGATTACATTTGATCGGAGGCTATGATAAAATTATGAGCAGGAAAAACATCGCAGTGTTAAACGATGAAGATTTGACAGAAGTTTGTGGCGGACTTAGTGAAAGGGCCACGAAACAGTTCGCATCCGAGGCCGGCAGACAATGCATTATACTTGTTGCAGCTCCCTTAGTCATCTCTGCGTCTATAGGCATTTCAACGATTGTTAGTTGGGGAGTTGAAAGACTGACTAAAAAACTTGATCAAAAATTAGACGGAAAATAAAATTTTTGATAAAGTAATCACACAGAAGCAATTTTTAAGCAAAATTTAATCTTGAATAAACATTTATAATATGTTATACTGCTATATATATTTGATAGGTGCGTATTATATAGCTCATAAAATTTACCACGCATTTGTTCAAATATTCATTTTGGAGCAAATTTAATTAAAATAAGCTCCGGAATAATTTAAATTTTATCGGAGGTATAGTGATATCATGATTAATGAGAAAATAGTAAAACTAAACGAAACGGATTTGGAAGAAGTTTGCGGAGGAAGTGACGACAAAACGTTTACTCAAATTTTTAAAGAAAGTATGGTTTCTGAAGCCGGTAAACAGACTTTGTTATTAATTGCAGCTCCCATAGTTATTTCTGCATCTGTGGGTATTTCAACTTTTGCAAAGTGGGCTTTTGAAAGATTAACCAAAAAGATTGACGAAAAACTAGACGGTAAACAGGCAAAAGCTTAGGAGTACTTATTCTATTTCAAATTCAGAGTAAAACTCTTTAGTGTCGTTATTTCTTATAACGGCACTTTTATTTTTTCCAAAAGCTTTGTTATCGCATATAAATCTATCCAAACTTCGTTGTCGCACTCCTTTTTTTTAAGAGAGTATGGTTTCTGAGGCCGGTAAACAGACTTTGTTATTAATTGCAGCTCGCATAATCATCCCTATATCTGAGGGCATTTCGAGTTTTTCAAAGTGGGCTTTTGAAAGATTAACCAAAAAGCTCGACGAAAAACTAGACGGTAAACAGGCAAAAGCTTAGGAATACTTATTCTATTTCAAATTCAGAGTAAAACTCTTTAGTGTCGTTATTTCTTATAACGGCACTTTTATTTTTTTCCAAAAGCTTTGTTATCGCATATAAATCTATCCAAATTTCGTTGTCACACTCCTTTTGAGATTCATCAAATATCAGCTCCATCCCCCAGTGAAGATGACTTTTATCAATGTTATTCACGTTTTCTTTAGTGCTGTATCCCGTACGCCCTACATATCCTATCACATCGCCGGCATGAACCTGCGCGCCTTCTTTCAAGTCAACGTGGAATGGGCGATTTTGTCTCAAATGAGCGTAATAATAATATCGTTTTTTATCAAAACTCCTTATCCCCACTCTCCAACCTCCATATTGATTCCATCCCATTGTCTCAACTGTTCCCGATTCCACTGCAATAACCGGCGTACCAACCGCAGCCATCATATCGTGTCCAAGATGTGGTCTTGAATATCCGTAAGAACGAGACGCGCCAAAATCATCGTAGTGCGAGAACGGAAATGTCTTTGCTATGGGAGAAAATACCCTCAAACCGTAAGCTTCTTGCCATTCTCCGCTTTCTTTAGCTTCCAAAGCTCTCTTTCTTACTTTATATTTGCCCAAAAATCCACCTAAAACCGCATTATATACTTCTTTATAATAATTATAATTTTTGGAATTATTTGCAATTTTTTCAGCCGATTCTCCAGATTTCAATCTTTTAACCACAGCATTCATGTCGTTTATACTATATTTTTTAAAGTCTCCACCATATTTAGTCGACAAAATCGCTAAAATATCAATCCAACTTATTTGTTTATCCTCGCTTTGAGATTTTATATCTTCAAGCATCGACTTTTCCAAAACTTCATAGGTTGGAGTAAATTTTGCATACTTTATAAATCCTCCATGCTCATGAGCATCAGCATAAAAAGAATTTTTTAATAAAAAAATCGAAAAAATAAAAATAATAGCAAAAAATATTCCTATAAAAATATATTTTTTCTTTATTCTAATAATAAACACAATACTATCCCCCTTAAATTTTCATTTTAATAAATATGCAAAAAAACAAAAAATTACTCCTCAGAAAAAATGAGAAGTAACTTTTAGTAATTGATATTACATATGTTACAAAATATTAATTTATTTAGTAATCGAAAAAAGTGTTAGGTGCCCACGTTAACGCTCATTTTAACCCAGGTATTTGCCAAGCCTAACTTGGCACGACCGATTTCACTGTGTTGTTTAGTATCAGGAACAGATCGCATACCACTGACATGTTTGCCGTGGCGGCGCTTAAAAGGTTCGTCATATTCCCGCCCAACTGTTGTTGTATAAGGTCCCCACAATTTTTTTTGCATATTAACAAACTCAGTAGTAAATTTAATCACTTCTGTCGGTATTTTATCATCGCCAAATGGGGGAATCTTACTACGACCAGGAATATTTTTCACAAAATCCCGTTTAAATTTTGCTGCGCCATTCATGCACTTTTTAAGTTTCGTTAATTGATCTCGTACGCGCGTTATATATCTCTTATTTTTAATTACCAAAAATCTAACCGGATCAATACACTCACTAACAATAATTGATCCTATAAACAAGATTGCAAATAGTCCAAGCCCAACCCCCATCGGACCACCTATTAGTGCACCCGCTACTCCTACAATCCCAACTGAACCCGTTACCGATAATATAAAGTCTAACTCGTTTTCTTCGGTGCCCTTCAGTACCGTTTCAGAATAAGATTTTATAGATGCAGTACTCAGTACCTTTTGAGAATCAGGGTCTATAAATTCAATGTCTGGGTCTATACCATCAGTAGCTAAACGTATTATTTTTTTACCGTTTTTAGATGGATTTTCCCGAGCTGCCTTTAAGATTGCATCTCGAATGTTAGGATCACTGTTGACAGCACGGAGTAGTTCTTTTCGTGCTCGTTCTATTTTTTTATCCCACTTAGAAAGTTCTTTTTTAAGCTCTTCATTGGGCAATTCTCTAATAGGCACCAATTCATCCCATGCCACCGGAGAGTTTGTGCGTCTTAAGTACTCATTATATGCTTTAATCGCGTCCGCATAGAAGTTTTGTAAATTCAAAGATGACACACTTTGTAAAAGAGCAAAATCGTTCCTTTTATGTGATGTCAATCGTGTATGCCATGATTTCGCAAAATGTTCACCAATATAATTCAAAGTGTCCAACATTTCGCAGCTACCTTTATCAAAGATTTCTAAAATTTCAGAGTTGCTCAAAGTGATTTTAATACCTGCAGAATTAATCGCACCGCTTTTAAACAATTTTTCAAACTTCGCACGACCTTTTTGAAATTCAGTAACTTTTATACCCATATAAATCTCCTCCTAAAATATATCTCTATTGAACGCACACATATATATGTATATATACTTATATTCATTTATTGTCAAGTGTTTTTTTATAAATTATTTTTAAAAATTATCAAAAAGATCAAGAGTTGCCAAACTAATTGAAAAAAGGTAAAATATTAATTGGTAATCTATAGTGAGGTGATTTTTAATGTCCGGACACTCAAAATGGAATAACATAAAACGAAAAAAAGAAAAAACCGACGCTCAAAGAGCAAAAATATTCACTAAAATCGGGCGCGAACTTTCAGTGGCAGTAAAAGAAGGCGGTTCAGACCCAAATATCAACTCAAAGCTCAAAGATGCAATTACAAAAGCAAAATCAAATAACGTTCCCAACGATAACATTGAAAGAATAATCAAAAAAGCAGCCGGTGGCGACGGTAACGATTATGAAGAAATAACCTATGAAGGTTATGGTCCGTCAGGTGTTGCAATAATCGTCGAGACTTTAACAGATAATCGCAACCGCACTGCGGGAAACATTCGTCATTACTTCAGCAAATATGGAAGAAATTTAGGTTCTACAGGCTGTGTTTCGTTTATGTTCAAAGAAAAAGGTATCATCGCAGTAGATGCAGAAAGCACAGAAGAAAACAAGATCGAAGAAGATGCTATTGAAGCAGGTGCGAGTGATTTCATATTCGATGATGACTGCTATATGATCTACACCGAGAAAGAGGATTATCACGCCGTACATAACTATTTGGAGAAAAAAGGATATACATTCATTTCTTCTGAAATTGGCATGGTACCGGATAGTTACATTACACTCCCCGATGAAGAAGCGGAAAAAGTTAATGTACTTTTGGATATTTTGGACGAAGATGAAGATATTAAAAATGTATGGCATAACTTGAAATAAAATTAAGTGAGGAATTTTCTTTGAAATATCTTGTTTTAGACGGAAACAGTATACTAAATCGTGCATTTTACGGCATAAAAATACTTTCGAACAAAAAAGGACAAATGACAAATGCTATATATGGATTTTTGTTAACGTTTCAAAAACTTAAAACCGAAATTTGCCCTGATGCGGTAGTAGTGGCGTTCGATTTGCCAAAGCCTACTTTCAGACATAAAATGTTTAAAGACTACAAATCGAACCGCAGAGGTATGCCTGAAGAGCTTGCCGGTCAGATACCGATTTTAAAAGAATTACTGACCGCTTTGGGATATAAAATCATAACGGCGGAAGGGTACGAGGCCGATGATATTCTTGGAACTTTTGCAAAGTACTGCGAAAACAAAGATTACGAATGTTTCATTGCAACGGGCGATCGCGACAGTTTACAGCTTATTTCAAAAAATGTTTCAGTCAGAATCGCCAAAACAAAATTTAGTAAACCGGAAGCTATTTTTTATGATGCCGAAAAAGTGCTGGAAGAATACGGTGTGGTGCCAAAAAAACTTATAGACATAAAAGCGCTTCAAGGAGATGCTTCCGATAATATTCCCGGCGTGTATGGAATCGGCGAAAAAACTGCTAAAGATTTGGTAAAAAAATTCGGCGGTATTAATGAAATATATACAAATCTCGAAAATCTTGATATAAAATCGAGCATAAAAGAAAAACTCAGAGCCGGAAAAAACAGTGCTTTTATGAGTTATGAATTAGGCAAAATAAACAAAAATGCTCCTATCAAAATTGACGATAAAAATTTTATTCCAAATGAGCCTGATGTTACAAAAGCAAAGAAAATACTTATCGATTTGGAATTTTTTTCATTTATTGAAAAATTAGGGTTCAAAGATGAAAAAAATGCTGAAGTAACCGCCAATTTAACCGAAATTGAAAATGAAACAGAAATAAAAAAAATTCTTAAAAAACTAGCTTCTGTTCCCTACTTTGCTGTCTCGGCGGATTATGAAGAAAAATCCGTTAAGAAAATAATAGTTTCAGAAGAAGATAATATTTATGTTTTAAAAAATCAAAATTTAAACGATAGTTTGGAAAAAATACTAAAAATACCGCAAAAAAAAGTTATTTATAATTTTAAAAATTTGATGAAAAAAAACTTTGAAATAGGAATATCGCCAAACAAAAATATTTTTGATATCATGTTGGCGGCCTATTTGCTCAGTCCGTCGGACAAGGATTATTCCGTGAAAAGAATAGCCGAAAAATATAATATTTCAGCGTTAAATTCCAATATTTCAGGCAATGAAACAAAATTAGAAGAAGCTTTTTTGCTCAATAAACTTTTTGAACCCGTGAAAGAAGAACTCGAAAAACGCAATCAAACCGAACTTCTCGAAAAAATAGAACAACCTCTCTCCGAAGTGCTGGCAGACATGGAAATTACCGGATTTTGGGCGGATAAAAACGGTATAGAAGCTTATGGATTGCAGCTTGCAGAAGAATTAACCAACATAAAAGAGAGAATATATGCCCTTGCGGATGCGAAATTTAATATAAATTCACCAAAACAGCTCGGATATGTACTCTTTGAAAAGCTAAATTTACCAAAAGGTAAAAAAAGTAAAACGGGATATTCCACAAGCGCCGAAACACTGGAAAAATTAAAAGGCATGCATAAAATTGTAGACTTGATTTTAGAGTTCAGAGCGCTTTCAAAATTAAAATCAACCTATTGCGATGGAATGTCAGACTTGATAACTGGCGAAAATCGAATACATTCGTCTTTCAACCAGACCGAAACACGCACAGGAAGAATAAGCTCGACTGAACCGAATTTACAAAATATACCAGTACGCACAGAACGCGGACGTCAGCTCAGGAAATATTTTGGCGCAAAAGAGGGTTGCGTTCTGATTGACGCAGACTATTCCCAAATTGAACTGCGAGTCATGGCGCACATTTCAAACGATAAAAATATGGTAGATGCATTTAAAAATGGCAAAGATATCCATGCGATCACAGCTTCTCAAATAATGGGCATACCTCTAAATATGGTAACTTCCGAGATGCGTTTTCGCTCGAAAGCCGTCAATTTTGGCATACTGTATGGAATGAGTGCGTTTTCGTTGGCTCAAGATTTAAAGATTAGCCGCTTTGAGGCACAAAATTATATAAACAGGTACCTCAAGCACTACGGCGGCGTGAATGATTATATGCAAAGCGCAATTAAATCCGCCAAAGAAAAGGGATATGCCGAAACAATTTTTCATCGCAGAAGATATTTGCCGGAACTCGAATCCACAAACTACAGTTTACGTTCTTTTGGTGAGCGTGTGGCACGGAATATGCCAATTCAGGGCAGTGCGGCGGACATTATAAAAATAGCTATGATAAACGTATTTAATGCTCTTAGAAAACAAAATTTAAAATCAAAACTTATTTTACAAGTGCACGACGAACTTATAATCGAAGCACCGTCGGAAGAATCAGAAGCCGTAGAAACACTGCTAAAAACAGAAATGGAAAACGCCGTAGAAATGAAAGTGCCTCTTGAAGTACACATTTCTTCAGGAAAGACGTGGTTCGATGCAAAGGATTAAAATTGAAAAAATGCGATTATTTGATATCCCGCGTGTTGCAAAGCTCGACAAAAATTCTTTGTTCGAAAGCTGGAGCGAAAAAATTTATGAAGAATCACTTAAAAATAAAAATTACAATATTTTAGTGGCAAAACTCGGTAGTAAAATAGTTGGATTTATCAGCATGTACTGCGCTGTTGACGAAGGATATATCTGTAATATTGCTGTTGAGAAATCCCACAGAAAACAAGGCATAGGGACATCTTTAATATCTGAAATTATCACGTATTCTCAAAATAAAAATTTAAAGTTTCTTACTTTGGAAGTAAGAGAATCTAACACAGAAACAATAAAATTTTATGAAAAATTAGGTTTTGAGAAACTTGGCGTGCGTAAAAATTTTTATTTAAATCCCACCGAAAATGCGGTAATAATGACTTTATACTTCTAAAAAAGGAGGTCAAAATAAAAATTGAAAATACTTGCAATTGAATCTTCATGCGATGATACAGCTGTTGCGATTGTGGAAGACGGAAGAAAAGTTCTGAGTTCCAAAACTTCATCACAAATCGATATACACAAAATCTACGGTGGAGTCGTACCTGAAATTGCTTCCAGAGCACATATCGAGTCGATCACTCCACTGGCGAGACTTGCTTTAGACGAAGCAAAATGTTCTCTTGAAAATATAGATGCTATCGCAGTGACATACGCTCCGGGATTGATAGGTTCATTACTCGTCGGATTGAGCTTTGCAAAAGGACTTGCCATCGCAACAGATCTGCCACTCATTCCCGTTCATCACATAAAAGCGCATATTGCCTCGCTTTATATAACTAATCCCGAACTAAAACCGCCTTTCTTATGTTTGGTTGCCTCGGGTGGGCACTCATGTATTTTGGAGGTCAAAGATTATACGAAAATAAACATCATCGCAAAAACGAGAGATGATGCTGCAGGCGAAGCTTTTGATAAAATCGGAAGAAGATTAGGGCTTAGTTATCCCGGAGGAGTAGCTCTCGATAAAATGGCAGAAAATGGAAATTCAAACGCTTTTGAACTTCCAATTCCGCTAAAAAATGAGGAAAATACACTCGATTTCAGTTTTTCGGGACTAAAAACAGCAATGATAAATATTATAAATAAATTTGAGCAAAAAAATATTCCCCTACCGATAGAAGACATGTGCGCGACTTTTAGAAAATCTGTGATAAACTGTTTAACAAATAATTTTATGTGTGCAGCAAAAATACTTAGTTATAAAACATTAGCTATTGCAGGAGGAGTGTCAGCAAACTCGCTTTTAAGACATAAACTTCAAAAAAAATGCGAAGAAAATAACTACAAATTTTTCATGCCTGAAAAAAAATATTGCGGCGATAATGCAGCAATGGTAGGTTCTCAGGCATATTACGAATTTTTAAACAAAAAAACAGCCTCACTGAATACTAATGCACTGGCAAGTAAGATTATCAGTGAAGACTAAATTTTTTGTTTTTACATATATATTGCACGGACTTAATTCCGATCTGCTAGAAATACGGAAAACTCCAAATATTAAACGATTATCGGCTTCAACCACTACTCCGAGTATAAACTTGCACTCTTTCACTATTTATTACTAATATATTTAGTTAATCATACATCTAAGAGCGATTTTAAACAACAGGAAAAGAAACAGGATCAGGTTTGATAGTGCCACTCATCTTCTCATGATCGTGAAAAGTAGGATATAATCCTACATTTTGTTACGAGAATCAGATAATGCCTTGATACTTGCGCTTTCTTGGGGGGGTTTAAGCCAAGAATAAGGATCACGTTTCTCCGGCGAAACAGGCTCATCACCGTGCATACAAGGATCGCTACCATCATCTAAAGGCGGCAAAACAAACTCATCCTCTTTGCCTAGGTCAGGCTCATCACTATTAGGAAGGAATTTCGAGGAGTAATAGCATATACGAGGAGAGTGAGGGAATAATTCAGAAGTTTCGTTTTCAGCGTCTCCTTGTCCAAAATCGCGATCACCATCCGTACTATTTTCGGGAAACCAAATTGGAGGATCTGTTAAAGACGAAACAGGCTTATACTCTTCGCCTGACCCAGGCATATCACTGCTCTCCGCGGCAGCAGCAGATGCAGCAGGCCTAGATCTTTTATTCGGTCTGGACGTGTCACTTCTCTCCGCGGCAGCAGCAGCAGATGCAGCAGGCCTAGATCTTTTATTTGGTCTGGACGCGTCACTGCTCTCCGCGGCGGCAGCAGCAGATGCAGCATGATTAGAACTTGCATTCTGTCTGGGCTGAATATTTGTCCATCTCCTTAATAAGGTGTCAAACACTTCATCTACATCGGACCAGTAACCACTCTCTAGCCATCCCTTTTCAATATCCTTTAGATTATTCCAGATACGAATCGTTCTCCCTGGCGCAAATCCCTGCCTAAAAGCTCGCGCCTGCCCAAAAGCTCGCGTAAGAACTCTAATTTTCGCTCTGCATCTTGGATCAATCTCTACATTGCCGTCTCCTTGCACACCTGCTCTTAAACAAGAACAAGAAAATACATTTCTCACACACCAATCTCGGTAAATTCCTCTGTCCGGATGACTAGGTAAACGTTTGGTAAAAAGAAGCATTTTTTCGTTTAATTCCCAGAGATCACCAACCGAAATAATAAAAAGATTTTCACGAGAGTCAATATGGAGGTCCCTAAATCTATCTTCGAAGTGCTCTCTAAATCTTCTTTGAGCTTCTTGGGTTTTTAAACAAATGGCAACCGTTTTATTTGGGTTTACATCATCATAACCATGTAAAGTCAAGGAATCGATATGACTTAACGTATCAGGGTTATAAAAACAGTAGGTAGCTACAGGTTCATTTGCGTCAATCATAGCATTATATGTTGCCTCATCCACCAATAAGCGTCTTTCAGGAGGCCACACAGCAGGAGGCCACACAGCCTTAGCAGATTGTATAGAACCTATTGCAGTCATAGATACTGCAACCATAGCTACAAGAATCTTAATAAATTTTCTCATCAAAAATCTCCTAACATAAATAATATTTTAACGCGTTATAAATTTATTGTAATTTATTCATGATCTTTTGTCAATCAATTTTTTAGCATAAAATAATCTATAAAAATCAATTATAGAAAATGTGCGAAATTTCTAAAAACTTTTAACAAACTTATTAACAAATAATTTTATATTAAAAGCGAAATAAATAAAAATTTTTCACACCAAAAAATATTTCGAAATTACCGCAACAATACCAGGCTCTCATTCATATTACGAATTTTTAAACAGAAAAATATTTTTATCGAATATCAACCCAATCAGACCGAATTCGGCACTAATCTCCGTCTTTTATTCAACCGAGCAATCTGTGTATCGGGCCTCGGCATTTTAACCGGTCGGGTCTGAGTATCTACCCACTTACCGGAACGTATATCAAACAATTCATCCATATCAGACCAACGATCAAAAACATTCCTATTAATTTCTTCTTCCGGAGTAGCCCTGCGAACACGAAACGTGTCTCCGGGCTTAAAATTCCTCACAAATGATGCAATAACTCTGGCCTTTGCTCTGAAAAATGGAGAAATACGTATAAAACCCTCCTTCACACCCGATCTTAAATGAGAAGCCGCAAGTACTTCTTCAATACACCATTCTTCGTCGATTGAGGATGTCTCAAAAGATGCACATTCGTTATAAATAGCTATTTTCCCGTTCAATTCTTTGAGATCAGCAAACGAAATAATAAAAAGATTTTCACGGGGATCAATCAAATTTATTAATTCCCCAAATTTTGATTTAAAATATTCTATAAAAATTTCTCGAGCTTTTTCGTTTTTTAAACAAATTGCAACAAATGCCCGGTTTGGATCTGTGATCGTATCGGAAGGCACGGCTAAAGATCTATAGTTAACGTCACCGAGCTGAAATATCTCATCCGGATTATAAAAACAGCAGGTAGCTATAGCTGAATTTGCGCGACATGCAGCATCATACTCTTCCTTACTAATCAGCGGACAGTCCCTCGAAGGCCACACTGCTTTAGCAGACCGCTCCAAACTTGTTGTGACCATAAATGCCGCTGCCATTGCTGCAAAAATTTTAATAATTTTCTTCACTAAAAATCACCTAACATAAATAACGTTTTAACGTACGCCAGACTAATTATAATTTATTCATAATCTTTTGTCAAGCAATTTTTTTTTTTTTTTTAATCTATGAAAATCAGGCAGAGAAAACACACAATTTTTTTGAAATTGTGATAAACTATTTAATTAAATAATTTTATATTAGTAGCGAAATAAACAAAAAATTCCACGCACAAAAGCACTACGGCACTATTGTAACATCCAAAATATCCTTCACACCAACTATGCCATTTACTTCATAAAAATTTATATCACTTCTATCCAAAAAGCTCCTAACCACCACTTAACACAAAAACGGCTTCTACTTTCATGCGCCAAATTCATTTATTAAATTATCCAAATATAGTGTCCAAACCCTAGACCGAACCCAATTTCTAAAGCCAATCATTTTCATTTTTATATATAATTTTTTCAATCTATTAATTCCAAAATTGGTGGAGCATATAGACCCAAATACGAACATTGAATTTCTTAGCAATGGCATTATATTAACCGTTTTATTTCAAAAAGTCAAGTCTTAGGAGCTTGACTTTTCTTTTTCTTTTTCTTTAACCCATTGCTCATATTCTTTTTGTATTTTTTCATCAGCAAAATACTTTTTTATCTCAGGCAAAATTTTGTGGACCAAAAGTTTTATATCACTTTCAGAGACTTCTTTACCGTAGCTTTCTATCATATACGTCCCCCTTTTAATAAAATTTTTTAACATCTTAATTTACCAATGGTTAATGGCAACATTGGAATTTCACCACCCAGTTATCTCCCCAACCGAGCTACATTCTGGAACTTAATCTCGACTATGCAGAAGTATCATTATAGGCTATTATCGTCATGGCAAATTAGTAACCAACTAATTTTATATAGAAATATTTATCGCTCACTTAAAAATAAGGTCTTGGCGTATTTCTGTAAACTGCTCGGATAACAGCTAACGTAATTAAGATATTTGTTATTAAGTTTTCAAGGTTCTTTTAGAATGGTAAATTATGTAAATTTATCCCTCTACTTATTAAAGAGTCTTTTGGGGGTATTTTTTACAACCTTTTTGCTGTAAAAATTTTACATTCTACTTATTCAACAAAAAGAATCTTATTTTTTTAATTATTCTAAGGACTTTTTTGCCAATGTTTTGTTGAGTAACGTTATAGATTTTAGCAATTTCACTTTGAGTCTTTTCCTCGTAGAATACATGACTAAGCAAAACTCTTTCGTTTACGTTCAAATTATTCATCGCACTACGCAATGCATCGTTTTCGATAAGTTCTATCCACTCAAGTAAATCTTTTTTAGGTAACTGTATGTCCATATCATATTTGCCGAAAAGCTTATCATACTTAATCTCTTCGATTGAAGTTTCGTGCCGATTTATTCTTGCTCTCTTAGTACGATCTTTAAAATCCATGTTTTTTACCACTGCATAAAAATAAGCAATTTCATTTTTTATATCATTAGGATGTTTCCCCATAAGTGTTCCTCCGAATTACTTAAAATTTTTCAAATAATTCGGCAAGTTTAAGGGTACTTCGCAATGTATGACTGCCATTGCTCCATGAGCTTGTCCTTTTGTAAACCAAAAAAAGAGCAGAGTATTACACGGAAGGTGCAAAACTCTGCTATTAAATTAAGTACTAAAAAACGCTCTGCGTTACATATAATGTGCAAAGTATTTATGGATAAAATTTATTTTTTGCAAAGCATTTAAGACATAATGTTTCAAAAACCCCTTCGAACAGCGTTAATACCTAATTTTACTATAGGTTACGCACTTTCTTTGATTATTTTTGATATAATTTAGTAACTAAAATAGTTTTTTGATGAATTTTAAGTTACATGGTTTAATTTTAAGGTATTATAACTTTGACCTTTGTCGCAGTATGGCTGGGGTTTTATATATTTTTTTATCGTAACTTGTAATTTATAGGTCTATTAAAAATTAAAATGTAAAAATAAAACAAAATAAGTCTTACATCAATATGTAAGACTTTTATATTCCGTACTTTTTTCTTATGTACTCAAAAAAGTGTTCAACTTCATACTTTGCTTCGTTTGGAATTCTATCTGTTAAAAATACTTTTGGAATTACTAATTTAGATATATCCTTTTTTTCGTTTTTTCTAAAAAAGATTTTTTTGTTTTTAATATCAACAAGTGTTATATCAAAGTTTTGAGATTGCCAAATACCTGATAGTAGCCCTGATTTTTTATGCCAAAAAGATTCAAAATTGTAGGCTCTGCTGTTAAGTGGTGCATCTAAAATTTTTTCAATTTCAGAAAAAGTCAAGCATATTTCTTTTTGTGTACAGTTTTTAAAAAAAGTTTTCAACGCATCAATATTATACTTTTTATACTCCGTTACATTTTCATCCGCACAGCATATCTCATCAACTATTTCAAAAATATCCGTTTCGCTCGAATTTTCTATATTTGTCTGAATAAACACGGCTTCACACACATCACAAGACTTATGAATATATGCCAAATTGGGAGGAGCATTGTCATCAAGCGAACCTTTATGAATCAGTTTTTTTAAATCAGTTTCTTGTATGGGTCGCCCACAGTAATAACATTTGCCTTTTTGCCGTTTCCATATAGCTTTAAAATCGCCGTTTATTTTTTGAATATCTTGTGATTCCAAACGAGTATCAAAATAATCAGTATCAATGTATGGGTTCTTATTTAATACCACAGGTACGTGTTCGGTTAGAA
>CALWJB010000023.1 GCA_944380895.1 uncultured Clostridia bacterium
GATAATATCTTCCGATGTGATTAAAACTTATTCGGCTGTAATCTTTCAAGTTTTTGATTATTCTATAATCTGATAACTTCAAATCTTTATAGAAAATATCTTTCAGTTCTCCGGTTATTTCTTTAAAATCTATACTTCCATAAAGACATAAACCATCACCCTGACAATAGCTTAAACTATAAAGAGGTCTTAAATTTTTAAGTCCTTTTTCTCTTAAATCTTCTATGATCTGTTCCGTGAAAACATCTGCATCTAAATTTTCTATGTAGTTATTTCTAACTTTTTCTTTAGCTTTTTGGCTTAATTCTGCATATTTATATATTCTAAATTCTTTTGATACCGTTCTCATTATGCTATACCTTTCTTTACTTAGTTTTATTTTAGGCAAGCTATGAATTCAAGCTCATAACTTGCCGTTTTGCTTTGCTTATTAATATTCGTGTGTAAAAAGTATGGTTGTATAACTTCGATCATGTTCCGTTATGATATAAATTTTGCCTTCTGGCGTATCATAAGCCGCTAAAATTCTGTCATTACCATTTCTAAGTGCGTTATCGTTCATTTCTTTGTCCTCGTTGCACATTTCTCCCCAATCACAAGTAATATATCTTTTTAAACAAACCGATATTTCTTTTGCAAATTTTTCGTTTTTCGCCACCTCATTATTTATTCCTTGCGTCATTACAAGTTTTCCTAAAAAATAATTTATCATTATGTATTCTCCTTTGTTTTAATTAGTCCATTGATTGTAAATTTCTTCATAAGAACATTCCATTATTTCGGATAGCTTTTCAAAAATTCTTTCTCGAATTATGCTGTCGCCAATTCCAAATAAATTATAAATGTCTTGATGATAATCTAACGCTTCAAAAAGGTCATAAAACGTTGCACGGCCGTTTAGCTCTTCTCCCAATTTGTCCGCCGGATAAGTTTTTAAATACCAATCTTTTATAGTTGTGTTAGTAGCTTCTTTATACATTTCTTCATGCGTTTTCATCGTTTTTATCTCCTTGATTTTCAAGTTCACTTTTTAAATGCTTTAGTTTCAGTTTTTCGCCCTCATTTATTCTCGTGTAATACCAATCATTACCGATATATACATAAAGGTATTCAGACCAGCTATTTTTCAATTTGTTGTACATATCCGCAATGCTTTCATAAGTATCCGGCTTGACATCTTCCCATTGTTCGCCTCGATCACGATGATAGAAAACGCAAACATCATCTTGAGGTTTATCAAAAATGTGGTCCGCAGTAGGTTCGATTTCTTTATTTAGAGAACTTAAATCCCCTCCGCTTATTAGCCTTTTAACTCTTTCCATTTCCGGATAGTATTCGGCCAATATTCTACCATTATATTCTACATATCCGTCCCAGTGGCAATAAACCGCCGTTACCGTTCCATCATTATTTAAAATCCCTATATTACTTCTTGTACTCATTGTTATTTCTCCTTAAATTTTTTTACTTCATATTTTGGTGTTTTTTCTGTAATTCGAGCTATAATTTTTAAAAATTCTTTTAATTCTTTTTCGTTTTTAAATTCTCGTGTGATTTTTTCTGTTTCAAATTTTACTATCATTTCTTTACATCCCTTTATAAGTTAGTCTTGGTGGGCAAGCATTTAAGCTCGCCCGTTTTTTACTGCTTGTATTGGCCTTTATTGTAGATTTCTTTTTTCGAGTATGTAATTTTTAAAATCTCATCAAACATATAACTATCACGACCAAACAAAGAAATATATTTTTCTCTGTCTTGAGCGTTTATATCACGTATAGAATACTTTTCATTAAACCAATTAAATGCTTTTGTATCCGTTTTAAATGCAAATTTTTGGCCGTTTTTAAATATTATTACTGTGGCGGTTTTCTTGCCGATCAGAGCATCTTTTATGGCTTTTTGCTTGTGAATTATGTTATCCTTATCGTTTTCAAATTCTTTATATTTCCGAATATATATTTCATAACTTTGGAATTCTCTGTATAAACTGTTTACTCGCTTTTTGAGAAATTCTTCCGTATAATGTGAAATAAGTTTTTCGGGATTCTCGATATACAGGAAAAACTCATCGGCATTCATATTTTTTATTTTTTCGCTGGTTTTTTCATAATTGTAAAAATTTAAGCAAATAAAATCCGATATATCTTGAGGCTCTATACCTCTAAAAAAAGTGGGCTTTGGCCCTGTTGCCAAGATCTTCTTCCAATGCTAACTTTTGAAATTCGTTAAGTTCGGACGTACACCCTTTAAAATAAGTGTCGCTGTTATTTCTTAAATAATCGGCGACTCGGATTTTTATTTTATCAATAATTTTGTCCTCAAATTCACTATTCAGGCTTTCCGTTTTCGTGTAATTAATCGGATAACTTAAATCAAAAAATTTATTAGCCACCATGTTATAAAATCCCACATAACAATATGCACTTTTTAACGTTGGGAGTTCGTCATAAGATGGACTTTGGCAGTATAAAAATTGATTATTTTTGTATTTGCGTTTAAATATGCAATAATCATTTATATTCATTTGAGTTTTGCTTTCGTCTTTAATAAATTCTAAAAGTACATTTTCAATTTTTTCTTCTTTAATATTAACTGACATCGTTTTTGCTCCTTAAATTTCAAAATTTAAAAATAATTTGATTTTCAAGGCAATTACAATATAATATTAAATTGTAACCGCCTTTTTACTGATGGGGTGTTGTTACTTGTCGTTTGCTGTCTGGCCTGATAGCATTCGACTTTTTTTATTATTTACAATCAAAAGACATCGCCTCCTTTAATGTGTGTTAATTATTACCCTGCTACTTGCTCAATTTGTTTGTATTCGCTTCCTTTTTCCTTGTTGTAAACTGTGAAGCCGTATTTATCCCGGATTTCGTTTAAAGTGAATTTACCTTTTGAAACTGTGTTATCTTCTGGACGATGCCAAGACCATGCACCTTTATTTTTACACCACCTAAATTTAAGACTTTTAAGTGTTTCTTTGTGTTCCTTAGTGTTACCGCTGACCCATATCCAGCGACCTATTAATTCAATTTTTAAGCCGTCTAGTATTATTAATTTACTTATGATGTTGCGGAAATCTTCGGGAGCTTCGCTTACTGGCTTTGAATCTTCGTAAATTTCGCCCTCCTTGTTCCTGAATACGTTTTTTAAACGCTTGAAGGCTTCATCATATTGTTTGTTTACCTCCTTCATAATTTCGCAAGCGTTTGGGTCATTGCTTACATCTGGATGAAACTTAAAACATAATTTTTTGTATAGTGTTTTTACGTCCTCTATACATTGACAAGTTTTAAAAAAATTCATTTTTTAAACTCCTTATATAATGATAGTTGTAAGAATTTCTCACTATACTATTATACTATGTATTACATATATTTTCAAGTATTTTCTATTACACTCTTGGTAAAATAAATATGTATTACATATATTCATTTTGTGCAAAACGCCAAAAGGTTGAAAGCCTTCAAAGTATCTGATAATATATATATATTACATAGATATAAGGAGGTTAAAAAATGAGTGTAAGCAAAGCACAAAAAAATAGTGCAAAAAAATATCAAGATTCAAATTGTATGCGTGTAAGCTTGATTTTAAGTAAGGATATAGGCGAAATATTACTTAATCATATATCTAAAAACGGAAGCACAAAAAACGGATTTATTATTCAGGCGATTAAAGAGAAGATTGAAAGAGAAACAAACAAAAATTTTGATGAGCTATTGAAAGAACTTCAGCCAGCCGAAGAAACCGAAACGGCAAAAAGTGCGGAAGCTTCAGCGACTGAAAAAGGCGAAGAATAAGCCGAAAAAGTCAAAAAAATAAATGCCGACTAATTACTTAAGTCAGCATTCAAGCGGTTTTCATGGGGGATAGTTTACATCAATCGGAGCGGAAACAGTGCAGAACAAACAAATAGTTACCCCTCAACAATCTCTCCAAGAAATCACAAAACACATTCTAAAAAGCTTCAGTATAATGAGCTTAAACTTACTCAAAATACTGAAGCCTTATTTTTTTATTGCTTAAAATAATTATAAGACATTAGAGTTTATGGGCTTTTCACAGAGCCTTTGAAATTTCAAAGTTTAGAATTGATAAGTTTTTTTGATAAATACTAAACTTTTGGCAATTGGCTGCAGAGCTTATACGTGCAAGTGATTTTGTGTTAAGATAAGTCATAAAGGAGCTGATAATATGATAAGACCAAAAAAGTTAAATAAAGGAGATAAAATTGCGGTAGTTAGTTTATCAAGAGGGGTACTCGGTATGCCTTTTTGTAAGCATGAATTAGAAATTGGACTCCAAAGATTGAAAGATTTTGGGTTAGTACCGGTTGTAATGCCTAATGCCCTAAAGGATATAAATTATCTTGAAAATCACCCTGAAGCAAAAGCCACAGACTTAAAAATGGCATTTATGGACGATAGCATAAAAGGAATTATTTGTGCTATTGGTGGCGATGATACATACAGAACCATACCATTCTTAATGGAAGATAAGGAATTTATAAATGCAGTTAAAACTTATCCGAAAATATTTATGGGTTTTTCTGATACAACAAATAATCACCTGATGTTTTATAAATTAGGGCTACAAACTTTTTATGGTCAAGCATTTCTTACAGATTTGGCTGAGCTTGATACTGAAATGGTTCCATATACTAAAAAATATTTTGAAAAGCTTTTTATGGACTCACACACTTATGAAATAACGTCAAGTCCGGTGTGGTATTTTGAAAGAGAAAATTTCGGACCCGAAGAAATCGGGAAACCAAGAAACTCACAGATTGAAAAACATGGTTTCGAAGTCTTAAATGGTAAGGGAAAAGTAATCGGAGAGTTATATGGTGGATGCATTGAAAGTTTATATGATGCCTATACAGGCGAAAGACATGGAGATGATAATGAAATATACGCCAAATATAATCTATTACCGACTTTAGATGAGTGGAAAGAAAAAATATTATTTCTGGAAACTTCCGAAGAACAAATTTTTCCCAATAGACTAGAGCAAATCCTCATGACACTTAAGAACAATAAGATTTTGGAAAATGTAAAAGGTATCTTGGTAGGTAAACCGATGAATGAAAAGTATTACGAAGAATATAAGGAAGTTTATAGAAAGGTAGTTGCCAATTTAGATACTCCTGTTCTTTATAACGTAAATTTCGGTCATTCAATTCCAAGATGTATTATCCCTTATGGTGCTAAAGCGATTATTGACTATGATAATAAAAAAATAACGGTTAATATTTAAGTTTTACAGACTAATACCAACGTATTTCAAAAAGGAATCACCACCGAATCCATACGTTCGGTGGATTTGTGTTTTGCATATTTTATTGTGAACATCGCACCAAAAAATTTGTTTTTTATAATTATCATCTACCGTGATGCTTTCTTACAATTCATGCGGTTTTGCTTGTATTTATGGTATAATATGAGTATGAAAGATTATACAAAAGTCGAGAGGAATAACCTATGCAAACACAACTTTCTTTTTACGATTTAAACATTGAACCTTATGAAAAAACGCTTGATAACATTATCAAATTTCCTGTAAAAGAATCTGTCAAGACATCGGAAATTCAAAAATCTTTTGAACTTAAACCAAAACCACAAGCAGCAGATTCTGTTAAAACTTTAGAAGAAATCGAAAAGATAAAGAAATATTTTTTGGATAAACGAGAGTACAGAAACTATTGTTTATTTATCATCGGAGTTACAACAGGTTATCGAATAAGTGATTTATTAAGTTTAAAATTCACGGATATTTTTGAAGATTATGAAACATGGAAACGAGAGATTGATATTATCGAGCAAAAAACTAAAAAGCGCAGAGTTATGCCCATCTGCGAAAATATTAAAACCGCTATAAATTTATACATAAAAAATAAAGGTGGATTTTTATTAGACGAATATCTTTTTAGAAGTCGAAAAGGCAAAAATAGCCCGATAGATAAATCAAGTGCAAGAAAAATATTCAACAGTATGGCGGTAGATTTGAATCTTCCATATCACTGTTCCACTCATTTTCTTAGAAAAACTTTTGCTTACTGGTTTTTGCGAGTTCATAAAAACGATATGTCAGCACTTGCTACCTTACAAGATATTCTGAATCATAGCTCCGAAAAAATGACATTAAAGTATTGCGGCATCGAAAAAGAAAGGAAAGAAACCATGCTAAAAAGTTTGGCTCAGTTATGGTAAAATTTAATAGTAGGATTAACAAAGGAGCGAAACAATGAAAGCGGCATTTTTAGATAGAGACGGAACGATAGTAAAAGATTACCCTGACAGAGAGTGGGCAAACATAAAAATTCCCGAATTTTTAGAGGGTTCAATAGAAGCCTTGAAGTATATACAAAATAAAGGCTTTGAAATAATCATAATAACAAATCAGTATTTAATCGGAGAGAAAATAATTACGCTAGAGGATTATCAAAGTTTTAACAATTTATTTCTAAAAACATTGAAGCGAAACGGTGTGGATATACTTGACGTTTTTTACTGCCCTCATGCAAGGAGTGAAAACTGCAAATGTATAAAGCCAAATCCGGGTCTTATAAATCAAGCGTTACATAAATATCCCGATATAGATTTAAAA
>CALWJB010000024.1 GCA_944380895.1 uncultured Clostridia bacterium
ACAGTATTACACCAATAAATCAATTTACTAAAACTACAAAAGAAAAGTACTTTGTAGATAAATCAGAATTAATAGAAAAAATGAATGAATTGGTGGGTACGGCATCTCAGTATGTATGCATAACAAAACCACGCAGGTTTGGCAAAACCATAAACGCTATGATGCTTGCTTGTTACTATTCTAAAAATGCTGATTTCAAAAAACTCTTTGATAAACTCGAAATTAGTAAAAGTTCTTCATATTTAGAGCATTTGAATAAGCATAATGTGATTTATATGACATTTAATCAACTACCAAGTCTAAATTGCACTTATAGGGATTTTATAAGTCGATATGTTTCTTTTTTGTATAAAGATTTATCAGAGGTCTATCCTGATTTTGAAATTAATGAAAATATGATCATATCTGATGCATTTACTTCGATATATAATAAAACAGGTGAAAGTTTTATATTCATACTTGATGAGTGGGACTATATATTTAATAACAACTTGTTTTCGGAAGATGAGCGAAAAAATTTTTTGGAATTTTTAAGGAACTTACTAAAAGATCAGCCATATGTAGAACTTGCATATATGACAGGTGTATTACCCATTGCAAAATATTCTCAGGGTTCTGCTATTAATATGTTTGACGAATATACATTTTTAAATGATAAGGACTTTGATAAATACTTTGGATTTACAAATCAGGAAGTTGAAAAGCTATGCTCAAAACAAAACAAAGTTCCTATGAACGAACTAAAGGAATGGTACGATGGATACAAAACTCCGGGAAATCACGAGGTATATAATCCAAGGTCAGTTGCGTTTGCTCTGAGAAAAGGGCGATGTCAAAGTTATTGGACTAACACAGGCCCTATGGATGAGATTCTATATTATATAAATAGTGATGTAGATGATATAAAGAATGATGTTGTGCAGATGGTATCCGATGTCCCTTTAGAAATAAAATTAAAAGGCTACAGTGCAGAGCAAAAAGAGTTAAACACGAGAAATCAAATTCTTTCTGCTATGACGATTTATGGATTTCTAAGCTATCACGACGAAACGCTAACCATTCCTAACAAAGAGCTACGTATAAAGTTTGATGAAGCGTTGGAAGATAAGTCAATGGGTGCTGTGTCGGAGCTTGTTATGAAATCGAACGAGATGCTAAAAGCCACACTTCGCAAAGACACAGAAACAATGGAAAAACTGATTCAAGAAGCACACGATATCAATATTCCAGTTATAAAGTACAACGATGAAAATTCACTTGCTTGTATAGTTACACTGGTGTACTTGAGTGCAAGAACGAAATATAAGATAGTAAGAGAAATGCCGGCAGGAATAGGATTTGCAGACTTTATTTTCTATCCGAACGACAAAAGTAAACCTGCATTTATCATTGAACTAAAAAAAGACTCCACTCCCGATGAAGCCCTAAAGCAGATTGAAGAAAAACGCTATGCCCTTGCACTCAAGGACTATACAGGTCAAAAATTAGCTGTAGGAATTTCCTATGATAGCAAACTTAAAAACCACAAAGTTAAGATTGAAAAACTTTAATATTAGGAGTTAATTTAAACGGAGGATTATGTATTGAAAATCAGAGATTCTAAAAATAAAGAATATGAAAAGGTTATATTTTTGGATATAGATGGTGTTCTGAATGATGAAAGTACAAAAAGCTTTAAAAAGAAAATATTTGTAGAAGAGATCAGAGTAAAGAGACTTAAAGATATAGTACAAGCGACACAGGCGAAGATTGTAATGTCATCATCATGGAGACACTATTTTAAATTATATAATGAAAATCCAGAATCTATTAAAGATAATTATGAGTTATCAAAAATGAAAGACCTTAAAAATATGCTTGATAAATATGATTTAAGTGTAAGCGATTATACTCAGTATTTGGAAACTGGTCCAGATGCAAGACCTTTGGAAATAAGACAGTGGATGTTAGATAAAGCTAATTTAAAAAGATTTGTTATTTTAGATGATGATGATTTTTGGAATTGGAGTTGGCTTACAGATTACTTTGTAATGACAAAAAGAAAAGGAGACAATTACAATATGATTAGAGGATTAGAAGATGACCATGTAAAATGTGCAATCAAAATACTTAATAGGCAAATAACTTTTTACTAAATTATGGTATAGCTAAAACCATTATTGAGATTTAATAATTTATATATATAATAAACTCAATATCAATAAAACGGATTATAAAACAGCCGAAAAAACTGTGATATAATCCGTTTTTTAACTTTATGTGAGAATTTGCTTGACTTATCCAGAACATAGAGTTTATATAGACTTACGGAATTTGAAATAACAAAAATGTCATGGCAGAATTAAGTGTTACGAGCACTTAATCCCTGCAAAAGGTAACAACACTACCCTTCACAATCGTAAAAACGACACCATGACTCTTTAATTATACATTATTTTGCGTACATATACAAGCGGTGATTTTAAGCGTGTGTAAGGGATGAAGGCAGATATGCCATACCTTTACATACGTTTTTGTTGCTGTTAAACATCCAAATATTATTTATTTTAAAGGAGTTTTGGTACCTATGAATTTATTTGGAAACGCTGGGTTCTTATTTGTGAATTTTGGGACAGAGAATTTTAAAATGTTTAGACAAAAATTTTTTACTCTGACAAATGATATTAAAGACTATCTTAGGGGAAATGATCATATTCTGAATGAGTATCTATTTACAATTTTTAAGTCTTTAGATTGCATGGATATCTCAATGGCTACAGATAGGGCTGAAAGTCTATGTTCTGAAGTGGTGTCTGTATGCAGAACTATCCTATCAGAAGATGAGGACAAGAAATTACAAAGCCCTTTTTACTCAAAGGCTGTGGATTTTATAAGGAATCATCCTATAAGCTATGATAAATATGACACAAAAACATATTACTATGCGGCAAATATTTTGATAGATAATATTGAAAGTATAAGTAAGGATTTTATATCAGATGTAAAAAACAAGATTTTAAATAAAGTTGATTACAAAATTATAAATGAAAATTATAAAAATATTGTCGATATTGTAGATGAGGAGGCAATTGATTATATAAATGATTTGTTAGACGAAAATTTTATTATGAGTCCCATAATTATGACTTTTATGCAAGCCGTAATGCAAAGAATAGTTAATATGATGCTATATGAGAACCCAGTAACGAAAAAGAAAGTATTCGAATTAATGATCGAGTGACAAAATAAAAGGAGGTCAATGAAAAAATATATTAGGAGAAGATGCCATGAATATATTTAAAGGGAAAAACTTCTTTTTAGGATCATTTTCCATTGAACATTTAAATGAGATAGATCGCCGGTTTTGGCTAACGGCAAAAGAGGTAGATGAGGCTCTTGGGAACAGAAGGTATTTACTTAATGTATATCTGTGGTGTATTTTTGAGACTATAAACTCTACTCTAGTGTATCAGGTTGCAAATGACGGATTTAACGACTGCGTAGAACTTTTGTGCCTTTGCGGCGATGTTTACAAGGGCACAAAAATAGCAAGAAATAAAAATGTTTACTATAAACCTCAATTTCATGAGTTTTATCCACATCTAAAAGAGTTTATTGATAAGCATCCGGAGTGCTCTAATCAAGATAAAAGCGACAAAGCGTCGATATTTCTATGGGTTAATGGACTATTCTGTAAATTTACAGAATATATCATGAATAAATTTTTCTATCAAGTAAATAAGAATTTATTGGTTTGCTCTGACTTAGCTCACTCTAACTCGGTTTACTCTTACATTGATATCATAGACGAATGTTATGAAAATATGGTAGAAATCATTGGCGAGAAATTGATGGAAAAGTTAAACCATGCCATCAAAGAAAGATTCATAAGGGTTTCGCTCTCGGACATATATCTGCAATCCACAATAAATCAATATATAGATTGCTTAACACAAAGAGATACTGAAACCTCAAAATTTGTATTTAGAATGATTTTGGAATCTATGTCAAAGGAGGAATAGTAGTGGACAAGTTTAAAGAAATAGATAAAGAAGGTAGCACGGAAGCAGATGAATATCAAGACGTTTATGATGATGTGGATCTATCTGGAACAAAGCAAGTTAAGCAGAATATTCAAGATGTAGTAGATGAGTGGTGGAGCAATGATAATTTAACCGAAGAACAGCAAATCTGCAAAAAAGAATTATTCCCAAACGGAAAGCCTAGTGCAGACGAATTTCTTATAGAGCTTGTGGAAGATACAAAAAAAGATCCTGAGTTCCAAAAGATGCAAGAGGAAATAGAAATGAAAGAACGTAAGCGAGAAATAATCAAAGATGTGTTATTGTTAGCATTTATTCTTCTTGTGATACTAGTAGTGTTAATTCACATATCCATCATGGAAAAGAATGATGCCATGAAAGACCCTCAAACAGAAACAGCCACATCAATGAAAGATTATTGGTGGTAGTTCTGATTGGGTAAACTTGGTAAAAATGCCTCACAAATTAAAATAACAAGATTCGTCAATATTTTAATTGATGGGTCTTTATTTTCATTACTTAAAATATGGGTGCAAATGTGTAACGATTGCTCCTCCTGCTGTAACGATTATAGTTCTTCGGTTTCTAAAAATGCACCCTTGTAAAAAATATGGGTGCATGATATAATAGTAGTAAAGACAAGTAAATATTTAAAAAATGCGAAATATAAGGCAGACTTTTAAAGTAGATGCTTGTAAGCCTAGTAATACTGGGGAGTTCATTGTATCTAAATCTCAAGCCTCCGCCATTCAGTAAGAAAAGTCTAGATACAATGTATATTTCATGTAATGATTGTTTTTTAGAGCAATTGTTATATTTTTTGTTGTATTTTTACAAAAATATGTGTAAATTTATTCTAACGATTTGTAAATACGATGCTATTTCCCACACTGCTAATTTTAAAAATAAATCTAAAAATTGTATAATTTTTGTTTTTCCCCTCTAATTAAAACGCAAAAATGCCTAAGCTTGGTATTTCGGGTATATTTTTTAGATAATTATGTGATACGATATTTTAATACATTAATATGGTTAAGTAGTTTTAAAAGATTTTTATTAAAAGTCAAAAAGGTAGTGTTATTTTCGTTTGCATCATTGATTTTCCCAATAAGTGTATCAGAAGGAAAAATTTCTAAGAATACTCCTGGGTTTAGTACAGTATATTTTAAATCAGATATCAATATAAATTTAATTTTTTTATAATTAATTTTAAAAGTCATAACTTTAGGTTAAAATAATTAAATTTAAATAAAAAATCTAAGTTTAATATTAAATATCAGAAAAAATTTATTTCAAAAATAAAAAGCAGAGTATATTTCATTTTTCAAGCTGCTTTATACTCCGTTTTATTCGTGCCGAACTTAACTTTGTAGTTTTTTAAGTTTGCTATTGTAGAGAATTCAGTCGCCAGTTTTCCATGACGTAACCCTTTTAATGAGCGCACGATAAAATATACAGAAAATAAAGTTAATTTTATGTGCAGCACAATTTTAATGTGCAATTTTTCAATAAAGCCCCTAAACTATAGTATCAGCGGGAAAACACACTATATCTAAATTACAACCCTTTGCCATTATGCTGTCTTTGATTTAAATAATTTTTCCGACTAGTTAATTTTTTCGTACGTACACAAATCTATGTCGGCAATCCCGCAAAAATACGATGGTTTATAACTCCAAAATTACTCTTTAAAACAATAATCAACAATTGTTCTGCAGCAAAAATTGTGAATATTTGCAAATAAATTTGATTTTTTGCTGTTTTATGTTACAATGACACGGATAGGGATGCTTTATGAAAGGGTGGTGTGATTGTATATTGTAACATCCCAAAAAAGCTCTAAAAAAACTTTATAAAGAAAAAATTAAAAATTTTCTTTAACCTAATTTTTAAAAATGAATCCGACTGATTTTAGTTAAACAGTCCGTTCTCAGCTCCGGATTTTATGTGTTCCTTTGGTAAATTCGGCCGTAGCGCTTTCCGGAACCAACATTTTTAAATGATGTATTAATTTAGTATTGAACCCAATTGCAAAGACATACGAAAAAATTAAATGAAACTGCAGATTATATCTTCATCATCGCAAAATCCTAACCTCGTAAATTTTACATTTCAAGTATTACGGACGGTAGTACGTATCAGTTAATTTTAAAGATCAAACAAGCTAATTTAATCAAAAAAATTAAATTCGGATAAGGTGGTAGAAAGAGTAATCATGAATTTTGGAATTTTAAAAGAAATCAAAGAAGGCGAGCACAGAGTAATTCTGACTCCTGCAGAAGTTGCGGTGATATCGCAAGACGGTCACCGAGTTTATGTGGAGCAAAACGCCGGTGTTGATGCCGGGTTCGAAAATGAAGAGTACGTCAAAGCAGGAGCAACCATACTGAGCACAGCAAAAGAAATTTATGAAACATGTGATTTTGTTGCAAAAGTAAAAGAAATTGAGCCTTGCGAATATGATTTATTACACGAAAGCCAAATAATATTTACTTGTATTCACCCCGCAGCACACCCCGGACAAGTTGACGCACTTTTGAATAAAAAAGTAACGGCTTTTACTGCTGAAGATTCTCATGAATTTGGCTCTCCAAATTCGGAAGCAGCCGGAAAAGCAGGCGCCTTTATGGGACTTTTCGCACTTATGAGTGTTAATGGAGGGTGCGGTAAATTTGCATCGGGATTAGGCGGTGCTCCAAATGTAAAAGCGCTGGTTATAGGCGCAGGTACTGTCGGCAAGGCAGCTGTGAACACCTTATATTCGGCGGGAGCTTATGTTTCGGTATGTGACGTCAATTTAAAAAATCTTAGAGAAATCAGCGAAAAATACGGCGGAAGAATTGAAACATTTCTATCAAATAAATATAATATAGCAAATACACTCCCCAAAATAGATCTGGTTGTAAACTGCGTGCGCTGGCCCAAGCACGCCAAAGAACATTTGATTACGCGTGAAATGGTCGCTTCGATGCACAAAGGTTCAGCTATTGCAGACATCAGTTGTGATGAAGGCGTAATCGAAACATTTCATTCTACTACTCACGCAAAGCCTTTTTATATCGAGGAAGGTGTTGTGCATTACTGTGTTTCAAACATTCCTGCACTCATTGCAGGCTCAACGTCGGTAGCCTATGCGTCGTCAGTACTGCCGCATATAAGAAACATTCTCAATATGGGCATCAAACGGGCCTGCCAGCAAAATGGATATTTGCGCAGAAGTTTGACTGCTTATAACGGATATCTGACTCACGAGGAAACCAGCGGTATTCAGCAAAAACCTTGGGTTAAACCCGAAGTAATTTTAAATTTGAGTAAATCTGATTTAGCATACGCTCCCAAAAATACATCTACAAGTTCGAGTTTATTTTATAAAGAATATGAGAGTTTATGCCAAAATATATAATAAAATTATAAATTTTGCAAAAAAGTTTTAAAATTTATTTTTTGTATTTATTAAAATTCACTTTAAAATATTTTTCAAAAAATTTTAAAAATATACTTGAAATAAATGTCGATTGATGGTACAATGGCACTGTCAGTTGGTACTTGGAAATTTTGCGGTTGTTTCCGAGATTTTCAAGTGTATTTTTTCTTTTTTTGTAATCTTTTGTCCACAAAGCCCTATAAGGATGTGATGCAAGAATTGCTAGTTTTTAAAATTGCGCACCTTTTACTACTATGTTACTAAAGTTATGAAAGGGAAATCGTCCAAAATGAACGAAGACACACAGGCTCGCACAAAATCAAAAGAATTTAGTAAATTACAACAAATTTTTTGGCCAATCTATGGCTATGAGCTTAAAAAATTTTTACCGATGAGTATGCTTATGTTTTGCATACTGTTTGTATATGCTATGGTTCGCAATCTGAAAGATACTTTTATACAACATTATGCAATTTGCGGCGGCACAGAATTAATGCCGATTTTAAAACTATTTTTTGTTATGCCGGCGGCATTTTTTGCCGTAATATTGTTTACTTTTTTTATAAACAAATTTGGCAGTACTAAAACTTTTTATATAATGATATCATTATTTGTGCTATTTTACACAGTATTTCTATTCATACTTTTACCCAATGTAAATATTTTACACGCAAATGAGGCTACTGTTCGGCATCTACAGGAATCACTGCCGGATTTTCTGCATTACACGATCCCTTGCTTCACCAACTGGTGTTATACATTATTCTATGTGGTTTCCGAAACCTGGAGCACAATTGCATTATCCTCGCTTTTCTGGCAGTTTGCAAACAGAATAACAAAAGAAAGCGAGGCAAAAAGATTTTACGCTCTTTATTCTCTAATCTCAAGCATCGGAGTTATACTTTCCGGTGGGGTGCTCAGCGCTATGTCGAAAGCCGGTGGTGCGGAATTTGAACGTAATGTTCGCATATTGATTAGTCTTTGCATACTATTCGCCGTTACCACAATGGTGATTTTTTACTACATTAATGCCGTTATCGTTCCGGATCCCAAATACTGCGATCCCATTCAGTTCAGACTTCCCTCAAAAAAAATGCATAAAAAAGATATAGATGTTTTTGAGGGCATAAAAATGCTTATCAAAGAGCCTTATATCGCATTAATGGCTTTGCTTGTTTTGACGTATGGAATATCTGATAATCTGTTGGAAACTGTTTGGAAGGCTCAGCTTAGATACGCTGTCCCCGATCCAAGTAGTTATGCGGCTATGATGGGATTTCAATCAATAATTGTAGGATTTCTCACCATATGCATCACGATTTTGAGTACATATATGCTCAGAAAATTAAGTTGGAAGTTTTGTGCCGGGGTTACTCCCATTACAATGCTCTTGTTAGGTTTGATGTTTTTTGGCCTAGTTTGTTACTCCAATGGCGGTCATCAAAATTTGTATGGAATTCCGATTGATGTCGCTTCGGCGTGGATAGGTCTTGTTGTAGTGGCACTTGTAAGGAGCACAAAATACTCGCTGTTTGATGCAACAAAAAATATGGCATATCGACCTCTGGATGTCGATACCAAGACAAAAGGTCAAGCAGCCGTTGAAATTATTGCCGGGAGAGGCGGAAAATCCGGAGCAGCTCTTGTTAATGTGTTTTTGACAAATATTTTAGCCGTGGGAAGCAAAATTTTTGCTCATTTATACACTATAATACCTATATTTATGTTAACTGTTGTAGGCTGGATAATTTCTGTGTTTAGGTTGAGTCCGCGGTATCACGAAAAACTTTCAAAACAAAATACTACTAATTCTTAACAAAAAAACTCCCTCACATTACGTGAGGTTGATTTTATTTTCTAATCAGCATTCTATTCGCCAGCTCAAAATTTTTTTCTCTGAGTGCACTGCGTATCCGAGTTGAACTTATGGGCTGATCGGCGTAAAGAACAGGCGGCTCAACAAATACTTCTATATTAAAACTTTGACAAATATTCCGGAGTGTATCTGCGTTGCCTTTTCCGAATTTACCAAAACGATAGTTAAATCCACAAAAAACAACTTTAGCATTCAATGAGTTATGTATAATATTAATAATAAAATCTTCAGGTGACATATCTCTAACACTATTAAAATCTAACATATAAATTGCCTGTATACCAATATTTTTTATAATTTCCAGCTTTTTTTCGTTCGTTGTTATTAAATCTAACTTAATATTTTTAACAATTGATTTCGGATTTTGTAAAAAAGTTAATACGCATGGTTTAAAACCTAACTCCGCGCATTTGACTGTCTTTTCTATTATTCTTTGGTGCGCTATATGTACTCCATCGAAAAATCCCAGTGCAACTGCTGTATCGGTCTCCGGTTTTTCCAAATTGTAATAAATTTCCACTCTTTACTCCTCTATTTTTACTTCAAACATTTCAAAACTTTTAATTCATGACTCATTTCATCAATTTTTCCTAGCCCTATAAATTCTCCATTACAGCTCACCTTATATATCACATCATTTTGTGGAATATCATCAAATTTTACTCGTTCTGTCATAAGCGCACCACCGTTTCTGAACCTAATCGATTGATTCGGCGTGATGTATGCTGTGGGGAAAGTTTCAAATAGTCTCTCGGTCGGCAAAACATATTTTTTTAAAATATCTTCCAAGCTCATATCAATAATTTCCATGAGCGCAGTGGAATCAATTTCGTCAAAACCGTTCGATGACGTCCTACGAAGCTCCGAAAGAGTGGCGCCACAACCCAATGCTCGCCCGATGTCGTCGCAAAGTGTGCGAATATATGTGCCTTTCGAACAATCTACCAATATTTCTGCCTCGTCATTTTCTGAGTCAAAATTTATAATTTTAATATCTTTAATAAAAATTTTTCGCTTTTCTCTGTCAACCGAAACACCTTTACGCGCTAAATCATAAAGCTTAACACCGCATTTTTTTATAGCCGAAAACATTGGTGGAATTTGATATATTTCACCTAAAAATTTATATAAAACATTTTTTAAATCTTGCTTTGTAATGTCAACTCTGTGCGTCGAAAGTACTTGACCGGTTATATCCAAAGTATCGGTAGTAATGCCAAATTTTATCTTCGCTTTGTATGATTTATTATTGTTATTTGCAAAAATTTGAAATTTTGCAGTATCTCCCAGTAAAATCGGTAAAACTCCCGTGGCCATTGGATCCAAGGTACCCATATGCCCTATTTTGCGTTGACTTAATTTTTTGCGAAGTTTAGCTACTATGTCAAACGATGTGAAACCTTTTGGTTTGTCTACTATAATTATTCCGTTCACTTGGACCACCTTGTAAAATTCATAACATATTTTTTTATTTTTTCAATCGAAATTAGTGCCGTTCCAATAATATTGAAGCCTCCTGCGCGCGCATGACCTCCGCCGCCAAAAATTTTACAAAATTCATCCGCATCAACCGGATAACGAGTTCGCACCGAAACTTTACACATACCATTTGGCTTTTCGCGGACTGTAATACCAATTTCCACACCTTCAATTTTGATTGGAATTGAAGCTATACCGTCAAGTTCACAATCTGAAATACCAATTTTTGACATATCATCTGTAGTGACGTGAGTTATTGCAAGTCTGCCACTAAAATAAAATTTTAAATTATTATATATAATTTTTTTGAGTTCAAAATGCTTTTTTGATTCTAAAATAAATAATTTTTCATTAATCTTCCCCGAATTAACCCCTGTTTTGAGTATTTGAGAAACAATTTTATGTGTACGCGCAGTCACATTCGTGTACATAAATCCACCCGTATCGGTCGCAATGCCCACGTACAAACATTCAGCTAATTCCTTATCTAAACCACTGCCTAGCTCGTTAAGAATTTCAAAAATTATTTCACAGTTCGCCGCAGAATTAATATCTATAAAAGATTGTTTTGCATAATTTTTATTGGATTTATGATGATCAATACAAAAATCTATGCTTGTTGACAAATTTTTTACGCTTTCATGAAGTAAATCTGTGTCCGCAAGATCGACTGATATGTAGTTTTGGGGCGTAAAATCATCATGGAAAATATAATCGGTCAAAAAACCAAATTTTTCAGGTATCTCACACCCAAATGTAACTTTTGCATGCTTACCGATTTTCTGCAGAGCGCGGCAAAGTCCAATCGCTGAACCTACCGCATCTCCATCAGGATAATTATGCGTTAAAATACAAAAGAAATCCTTATCTTTTATATTTCTGGCAATTGAAGATAAAGATTTCATTTTTTATTCTCCCAAACTTTCGTCTTCTTTATTAGGCGTATTATTTTTCATGACTTTATCTATCTTTTTTGAAATATCCGCAGCGTATTCAAGTGCGTCGGTAGGAATAAACTTGAGACTCGGCACATATCTGATATGAAGCCTTTTGCCAAGCTCTTTTCTGATAAAACCCGCGGCAGATTGCATGCATTCCGCCGCCTCCGTCGCTCTATCAATACCTTCCAGAGCACTGACAAATATTTTAAGTCCTGAGCCTGACTTCTCGCTTGAAGAAATTTTTAAAATACTCACGAATCCCTCGTGCAATCTGGGATCCTTAAGCTCCTTCACTATCGCCGTTATCTCACGCTTGATACTCTCCGTACTGTGCTGTGCTCTATGATTTGTCATATCTTAAAAACTCCTTTACTCTTCTCTATATTCTTCCATCGTGAATGCTTCGAAAATATCTCCAATTTTGATATCATTAAAGTTCTCGAGACCTATACCGCATTCAAAACCTTGTGCAACTTCTTTTGCGTCGTCTTTGAAACGTCTGAGTGAAGAAATCTCATCTTCGGCTATCACAATACCGTCGCGAACAACACGGATTTTGGCACTTCTGACAACTTTGCCCGAAACAATATAACAACCTGCAATCGTGCCAACACTCGAAATTTTATATACTTCACGGCACTGTGCACGTCCAAGCTGTACTTCGCGAAATTTCGGCGCAAGCATACCCTTCATGGCTGATGATATTTCTTCTATGCATTCGTAAATAATCCTATAAAGACGCATGTCAACTCCGTGACGCTTCGCTGTTTCTGCCGCATCGGGTTCGGGTCTGACGTTGAATCCTACTATAATCGCATTCGAAGCATTCGCAAGCATTACATCAGATTCATTAATCGCGCCAACTGCTCCGTGAATAATATGCACTCTGACCTCGGGTGTGGACAGCTTTTCAAGAGATTGCTTAACCGCTTCAACCGAACCCTGAACATCACCTTTTACTATAATCTTGAGCTCCTTAACATCGCCGAGTTTCATCCGATCAAACAAGTTATCAAGCGTTACCTTGGTCTGACTATTAAATATCGCTTCTTTTTCGCTGTTTCTGCGCTGCTCAACAAGCTGACGTGCTAATTTTTCATCCGAAACCGCATTCATAATGTCTCCGCCGCTCGGAACCGTATCAAGTCCCGTAATCTCAACGGGAACCGACGGACCTGCAAATTTTACCTTTTCACCTTTATCGTTCGTCATGGCGCGTACCCTTCCAACAGATGTTCCCGCAACAACTATGTCCCCTAAAGAAAGCGTTCCGTTTTGCACCAAAATCGTAGCAACAGGTCCGCGACCTTTGTCGAGTCTCGCTTCTATTACCGTGCCTTTTGCCCTTCGATTCGGGTTAGCTTTCAATTCTTTTACGTCCGCAACCAACAGTACCATTTCCAAAAGTTCTTCAATACCTTGCTTTGTTTTTGCCGAAACTTCTATACACGGCGTATCTCCGCCCCATGCCTCAGGCAAAACTTCGTATTCGGTGAGCTGCTGAAGTACTCGCTCAGGATTCGCTCCCTCTTTATCCATTTTGTTTATCGCCACTATAATCGAAACTCCGGCAGCTTTCGCGTGATTGATAGCCTCTACAGTCTGCGGTTTGATTCCGTCATCCGCAGCAACTACCAAAATTGCTATATCCGTAATCTGCGCGCCTCTTGCACGCATTGTCGTAAATGCCTCGTGCCCGGGAGTATCCAGAAATGTTATATCTCTATCGTTGATTTTTATTCTGTATGCACCGATATGCTGAGTAATTCCTCCGGCCTCGGTCGACGTTACGTCTGCATGACGTATGGCATCCAAAAGTGATGTTTTACCGTGATCAACGTGACCCATAACAACCACTATCGGCGCTCTTGTAACAAGATCTTTTTCTTCATCTTCGTGGTCGTCGATAATCATTTCTTCGATTGTAACAATTTCTTCTTTTTCTACTTTTGCGTGAAATTCCATCGCAACAAGACTTGCCGTATCAAAATCTATATTGTCGTTAATGGATGCCATTGTGCCCATCATCATGAGCTTCTTTATAACTTCTGAGGCCGTTGCTTTGAGTCTGGTGGCAAGCTCTCCGACTGTGATTTCATCGGGAATTAAAACCGTAAGAGGTTTAGCTTTTCTCTCCTGCGCAATCCTCTTTAAACGCTCAGATTCGGTTTCTCTTTTGGAATTTTTGAATCTGTTTCTCTGCTGCGATTTTTGAACTATTTTTTGCTTACCGACTGTATTGTCAGTCTTCATTTTTTCTGAGGCAATTCTGTCATATTTTTCGTTATATTTATCAATATTTACGTTCTCGGCCCTAGTGTTTATTACAACACCTTCATTTTCTTCTTCTTTGATTTTATTTTCAACCGTACTTCCCGTAATAATGATTTTACTCTTAAATTTATCTTTTTTAGGTGTCTGCTTTGGCTTAGGTTCCGTCTTTTTTTCGGGCGTCGTTTCTTTTGATTTTTGAGCATCTTCGAGTAAATTTTCTTTTTTGGACGCCGCTTTTTTAGAAATAGCTTTTTCGTTTTTGGATTTGTCTTGAACTGATTTCTTCGCCTCTTTCTTCGTTTCTTTCTTAGTCTCTTTCTTCGCCGCCTCTTTCTTAGCTTCTTTTTTGGTCTCTTTCTTAACCTCTCTCTTAGTTTCTTTCTTATTCTCTTCCTTTTCTTCGAGATCTGTTTTTTCCTCTGTTTCAGCCTCGCTTTTTGAAGAAAAATATTCATCAAAACTCTCAACTTGATTTTTCTGAGTGTAGTGCTCCAAAACTACATTAAGCTCATCATCAGTCAAAGCCGTCATATGCTTTTTCTCTTCTCCCAGATAATCTTTTAAAAGCGCTATGACTTCTTTACTCGGAATCCCCAAATCTTTTGCCACTTCATGCACTCTATATTTTATCATTATATGCATCATTCCTTTCTGCTGCTTTTTGCCCGGACTCCCAACTAGCGAGCAATTTTATTTTGTTTGCTATATTTGTATCTGAAACGCCTATCAAAGCCGCATATTTACCTGTAATTTTTTCTATATCATCTTTGGTGTAACTGAGTTTTATTAAATCGATTTTACTGAATTTTTCAGCCATAAACAATTTTATTTTTTCGAGAGATTTTAATGAAATATCCGAAGCAACCATTACCAAACAAATATCTCCGGTCAAAAGTTTGGCTTTCACTTCATCCATTCCAAAAATGAGGCCACCTGATTTTTTTTCAATACTTAGAAAAGATAAAAATTTATCAATCATCTTTATGCACCGCCTTTTCAAGCAATCTATAAATCTTTTCAGGTTCAAAGTTGTATCTTTTCGAAAACAGTCGTTCCAGACGACGTACTCTTTTTGCTTTTTGAACACAGTCTATATTTTTACAAATATAATATCCACGACCCGATTTTTTATCCTCACCGCTCATTACCGAAAGCTCTGCACCCAATTTATTTTCGGCAGGTCTGACTATCATTAAAAATTCTTCTTTTGGCTTGCGCTCTGAGCAAACAATGCATTTTCTAATCGGCACTCTTTTTGAAATCAATGGCAACACTCACTTTTAAATTATTTTTGTTTTACTCTCCAAAAAATCCGCTCTCAGGACGAATATCAATTTTATATCCCGTCAATCTGGCCGCTAATCTGACGTTTTGTCCTTTATTCCCGATCGAGAGCGAAAGCTGATTATCCGGAACCGTGGCAGTACATGAATTCGGGGTTTCTTCATCAAATTCTACTCCCAAAACATTCGCCGGTGCAAGTGCAGCCGCTATGAATTTTGCGGGATCTTCGTTGTATTCTATCAAATCTATCTTTTCTCCGCCCAGCTCCTCCATAACAGTTCCGAGCCTATTGCCGTGCGAACCTATACAAGAACCTATTGCATCTACGCTCGAATTATTACTCGTTAGTGCAATTTTCGTTCTTGAACCCGCTTCACGAGCTACTGCTTTTATCTCCACAATACCATCGTGAATTTCAGGGATTTCACTTTCGAAAAGCTTTTTGACAAAATTCGGATGAGTTCTGGAAATCATTATCTTCGGGCCTCTTTCGCTGGCCTTGACTTCCGATACATATACTTTTATGTGGTCGCCTTCTTTGACGTTTTCTGTACCGATTTGTTCTCCTTTCGGAAGCGTGGATTCCGCCTTGCCTATGCGAAGTGTAAATGCTCCGCTTTTTTTGTCTATTCTTTCAATCAGCGCACTCACAATCTGATTTTGCTTACTTTGAAATTCGGTAGTTATCTGATTCCTTTCTCCGTCACGAATTCCTTGCCTTATGATATTCCTTGCGGTCTGTGCAGCAATTCTTCCAAATTCTTTTGTGTCTAGAACTATTTTTACTTCTTCACCTATCTCGGCTTTTTTGTTAATTTTTCTGGCATCTTCAAGCGATATTTCTCTACCCGGAAAATCTACTTCTTCACAAACGGTCTTATATAAATCTACTTCAAAAAGTCCTGTTTTTTCATCCATAAGAACTTCTACATGTTCATTTCCATCATAGCTGTTTTTACACGCGGTAACTATCGCTTTGTTGATCTTTCCGAGCATAAAATCCATTGATATCCCACGCTCGTTTTCAAGAAGTCTGAGTGCTTCAAATATTTCGTTTCCCATTTTTATTCCCCTTTTAGTAATCTAAATTTATGTGTGATATATTTTTTCTATTTATATTCAGTATTTCTTCAGTCTCGGTCTTAATTTTCAAAAATTCTTTATCGAAATCCTCTAAAATACCTTCCAAAACTTTTTTTCCGTTATCATCGGGGCGGATAAGCCGGATTTTAACGTTGTAGCCTTTGAATTTTTCAAAATGCTCTTCTTTCGTCAGTTCTCTGTCTATGCCCGGTGAACAAACTTCCAGAGAATATGAAACCGCTATCGGATCAGCTTCGTCAAGAGGCGAATCGATTGCTCGGCTCATCGCTTCGCAGTCATCAAGAGTTATTCCTTCGGGCTTATCTATAAAAATCCTCAAAATATGATTTGAACCTTCTTTTAAAAATTTAATATCCCATATCTCAAGACCAAGCTCATCCGCAAACGGTTTCGCAAGGTCGTAAACCGTCTGCGCAACCGACATACGCTGCAAATTCACCTTATTTTCTTCTGACATCAAATAACCTCCACTATACAAGCAAAAGAGCGGGGAAACCCACTCTTCGATTACACTTAACATTTTAATTCTATACCAAAAAAAGGGAAGATGTCAACATATTTTTTAAATTAATTATAAATACCGATATTAACGATCTTGAAAAAATTATTTACATTTACTTATTTTTATGATATCATATAATCGTGAATAAATTTTTATGAAAAAGTAGTTAAACAAGCTCAATCATATCTTACCGACCACAATAAAAACAACAGACAGT
>CALWJB010000025.1 GCA_944380895.1 uncultured Clostridia bacterium
ACATTGAGAAGTGTAAGCACGGTTCGGAGAGAGGTCTGTGCAAATCTACTGCAGTAATGCGGAAAGGCGGCACGTTCCTACTCTACCTTCAGTTTAAAAATATAAGCGTTTCGCCAAACGAGGCACAATTTTTGGAAACAAGGAAATTCCAAATTGATGAAATTGCAAGGATATTCAGAGTACCTCCACATATGGTTGGAGACCTTGATAAATCTTCATTTTCAAACATCGAACAGCAGTCGCTTGAGTTTGTGAAATACACCCTTGACCCGTGGGTTACAAGGTGGGAACAAGCGATTCATAGGTCGCTGCTTCTTGAAAGTGAGAAGACGGATTATTTTGCCAAATTTAATGTTGACGGACTTTTACGAGGAGACTATCAAAGCCGTATGAGTGGGTATGCTACAGGAATTCAAAACGGATTCTTATCTCCAAACGATATAAGAAGTCTGGAAAACATGGATTTAATTCCGGATAATTTAGGCGGTAACTTATATCTTGTTAATGGTTCGATGCAAAAATTATCAGAGGCAGGTGCGGCCTACAAAGATAAATACAAAGGAGATGATACGAATGAATAAAAGAAAATTTTGGAACTGGACAAGTAGTGAAGACGAGCGAGTTTTGAGGATTGACGGAGTTATAGCTGAAGAGTCATGGCTTGACGATGAAATCACACCAAAGCAGTTTAAATCCGAACTTATGTCAGGTTCGGGAGACATCACTTTATGGATTAATTCTCCCGGCGGAGACGTGTTTGCCGCTTCTCAAATTTACAATATGCTAATGGATTACAACGGAAATGTAACTGTTAAAATTGATGGCTTGGCAGCCTCGGCGGCATCAGTAATTGCGATGGCCGGAACACGAGTTTTAATGTCGCCTGTAAGTGAGATTATGGTGCATAATCCAATTACCGTAGCTATCGGAAATGCCGAAGAAATGAGCAAAGCAATAGATATGCTGTCAGAAATAAAAGAATCGATAATCAATGCGTATGAATTAAAAACAAATTTTCCGAGAAATGAAATCTCAAAGATGATGGATTCAGAAACTTGGATGAATGCACGAAAAGCAGTAGAGCTTGGGTTTGCCGATGAAATTATGTACACAGAAAATCAAAATTCCAACGCAGTTCTTGACAGCTTTATGTTTAGCCGTATGGCAGTAACAAATAAATTAATAGATAAATTAAAAAGCAAAAATCAAAATCAAAACAAAATCACAGCGGAGTCGCTACAAAAGCGGCTCTTTCTACTTAAACACTAGGAGGAAATGATATGAATAAAATTTTAGAACTTAGAGAAAAACGTGCGAAAGCATGGGATGAAGCTAAAAACTTTTTAGATAGCAAATGTAAGGAGGGAAAATTTATCTCTGATGAAGATAACCTAACTTACGAAAAAATGGAGCAAGAGGTCATGAATTTAGGTAAAGAAATAGATATCTTAGAACGCCGAGAAGCCATTGATTTGGAGCTTTCAAAGGCAGTTAATAAACCAATAACCGACTCTCCTTTCACGAAAAAAGAAAAGACAGGTAGAGCAAGCGATGAATATAAAGATGCGTTTTGGAAATCAATGAGAAATAAAAGCAGTTTTGAAATAAAAAACGCTCTTGAAGAAGGCACAGATTCAGAAGGTGGATATTTAGTGCCTGATGAGTACGAACAAAAATTAGTAGAATCACTCGAAGAAGAAAACATATTCAGAAGTCTTGCAAATGTGATCCAAACATCAAGCGGAGATAGGAAAATCCCAGTAGTCGCAACAAAAGGTACAGCTTCATGGGTAGACGAAGAAGGAACAATACCTGAAAGCGATGACAGTTTCAGCCAAGTTTCAATCGGAACGTATAAACTTGCAACTTTAATCAAAGTATCCGAGGAACTTTTAAATGACAGCGTATTTAATCTTGAAAGCTATATCGCTACGGAATTCGGAAGGCGTATCGGAAATAAAGAGGAGGAAGCGTTTATCGTTGGTGACGGAACAGGCAAACCTACGGGAATTTTGGCATCATCGGGTGGCGCTCAACTTGGTAAAACCACTACAAGTACCACTTCAATTACGTTTGATGATATTATAGATTTATACTATTCGCTCAGTTCCCCATACCGCAAAAATGCCTCCTTTATAATGAATGACTCTACGGTTAAAGCCATCAGAAAACTCAAGGATGGAAACGGAAATTATATCTGGCAACCTTCAATGGCGGCAGGTGTTCCCGATACAATTTTGAACTGCCCTGTTTATACTTCGACATATGTTCCGGCTATCGCTGCAGGAAATAAAACAGTAGTATTCGGTGATTATAGTTATTATTGGATAGCCGATAGACAAGGTAGAAGCTTTAAGAGGTTAAATGAGCTATACGCAGTAACCGGGCAGGTCGGATTTGTTGCTTCTCAGAGAGTAGACGGAAAACTGATACTTCCCGAAGCAGTTAAATATCTGCAACAAAAAGCCTAAATCAATGTACAGTGTACAATGTACAATTTACAATTAAAGGAGAGTTTTTAATGAGTTATAACGTAAAAAACTATACAGAGCAAGGCGGAGAAAAAACGGTTATAGGCGGTATACTTGAAATTAAAGAAGGTGCTACAGTTACAGGGCTACCAAGTATTCCGAAAGCTGAAAATCAAGCAGATAGCACAGCTACAACAATTGCTGATTTAAAATCGGATTTTAACGATTTACTTTCTAAGCTCAAAGAATCGGGACTAATGGAGCAAGATGAGTCAGAGTAATATTGTGGAAAATCTGCTTGAAAAAGTTAAGAAAAACCTGATTATATCGCATAGTGAAGATGATGATTTGATAAGAGAATATATAAAGGCTGCGATTTGTTATGCAGAAAGTTATCAAAAACTGGGAATTGGGTATTACTATGGAAATCCAATGCTACCCTCTACAGAGCAAGCAATCGTTATGCTCTCATCTCACTTCTATGAATCACGAGACGGCTCTACAGGTGGCTTCTTTGCAGATAATGTAAGCGCAGCAAGTCAGGTATGGACTACTGTGAATGTGCTTTTAAGACTTGATAAAAATTGGAGTGTTTAAATTGAGCTTTGGAAAAATGAAAGAGTTTATAGATATAATCTTACCGACAAAAAGTACAGATTCAGAAGGCTTTTCGGTTAATCACGATGAGATTTTGGCAAGCCTAAGAGCATACAAAGAAGAACGACACGGAAGTACAAGATGGGCAAACATGGCATCGTTTTCCGATGCAACTGTGCTTTTTAAGTTTAGGAAAATTCCTGATCTTGAAATCACAACGAAGATGGTAATTGTGTGTTCATCGGGAAGATACAATGTTATTTCCGTGAAAAATGTAAAAGGCAAAAATATGTATGTCGAAGTCTATTCAAAAGAGGTAAAGCCGAGTGGCTAAAGCGACAATAAAAATGCCTGAAGAGTTTATTTTGAAGTTGTCAAGACTCGGAAACAAAACTGATGAAATAATATCTGATGCACTTGAGGCGGGAGGAAAAGTCGTGCTTTCTCAAGTGAGGTCAAATTTAAGTGCAGTTATAGGAAAAGGCACAAAATATAAATCAAGAAGCAAAGGAAAACTCCTATCCTCACTTGGCCTCTCGCCTGCTAAACTGGATAAAAATAATAACTACAATGTCAAAGTCGGATTTTCTGAGCCTCATGACAGCAAAGCTACAAATGCTATGCTTGCAAATATAATCGAGTATGGTAAATCGGGACAGCCACCAAAGCCATTTTTAAGACCCGCAAAGAGAAAATCAAGAGATGCCTGCATAGAAGCAATGAAAGCTAAAATTGAAAGTGAGACCCAAAAAATATGAGTATTTTATCTGAATTAAAAGGAATCTTGTCTTCGCTTGAAATACCGATAGAAACAGGTGTTTTTAGTAATACTCCACCCGATGAATATTTAGTTTTAACGCCCATAGCCGATGAACTTAATTATTTTGCAGATGATTTTCCTCAGTACGAAGTATCGGAAGTCAGAATTTCACTTTTTACAAAATCAAATTACACACAAAGAAAAAGTCAGATTACAGAGTTACTTCTGAGGTCTGACTTTATTATTACAGAAAGAAGATACATTGGTCACGAAGATGATACGGGATATCATCACTACGTTATAGACGTGGAAAAATGCTATGAAAATGGAGGAATTTAAATGTCAACGATAGGACTCGATTCGCTATATTATGCGAAAATAACAGAAGATGCAAACGGAGATGAAACTTACTCATCCCCTATTAAACTTGCCAAAGCTATGACTGCCGAACTTTCGGTGGAACTTGCTGAGGCTACGCTTTTTGCCGATGACGGAGCTTCAGAGATAGTCAAAGAGTTTAAATCGGGTACGATTTCACTCGGAATTGACGATATCGGCGTAACCGCAGCACAAGATTTAACTGGTGCAAAAATAGATAATAATCATGTAGTTGTTTCGACAAGTGATGATAGCTGCGAACCTGTAGCGATAGGATTCAGAGCGAAGAAGTCAAACGGAAAATACCGGTATTACTGGCTTTACAGAGTAAAATTCGGAATACCCGGAGCAAGTTTGCAAACTAAAGGCGATTCAATTACGTTCTCCACTCCGACAATCGAAGGAACGGTAATGAGAAGAAACAAAGTTGATGGACTTAACAATCATCCTTGGAAAAGTGAAGTAAACGAAGATGACAGCTCGGTTTCAAGTAGCACTATATCAGGGTGGTTTAGTGAGGTTTATGAACCTGATTTTGAATCTTCCGGTAACGAAGAACCGGAAAATAACGGATAAAGGAGGAATCCATAATGACTTCTGACAGAAGTTCGGTTATTAAAATCGGAGATAAAGAATATGCACTTACGCTAACTACTAAGGCTACCAAAGAAATCGCAAAAAAGTATGGCGGACTTGAAAATTTAGGTGATAAATTAATGAAGTCCGAGAACTTTGAAATGGCAATAAGCGAGATAATTTGGCTTTTAACTCTTCTTGCAAATCAAAGTCTGCTCATTCATAACCTAAAAAATCCAAAAGATAAAAAAGACCTTTTAACCGAAGAAGAGGTGGAGCTTTTAACTACTCCGGCAGATCTTGTGGCACAAAAAGAAGCGATAGTTAAGGCTATGGCAAAAGGAACAAACAGAAATATTGAAAGCGAAAATTCAAAACCAAAAAACAAAGCAGCCGAGTAAACTATGAAGAATTTTTTACTCGGCTTATGTATATCGCTAAAGCTCATCTTGACTTAAGTTTTGATGAGTTTTGGCTTATGCCGATAGGGTTAATTCTTGATTTATGGGAATGCCACAGGCAGTATCATGGCATTTCCAAACCTAAAATAAAAAAATATATTGATGAGGTTATTCCTTCGGGAATTTAAAAAGTTGGTCATATACGGGGGTGAAAAAATGTCAGATAAATTTGGCTTAAAGATTGGAATTGAAGGAGAAAAAGAGTTTAAAAATTCCATTAGAGATATCAATAACTTATTTAAACTTCTTAAGAGTGAGATGAATTTGGTAGTTTCTGAATTTTCAAAACAAGAAAACTCAATGAGTTCTTTATCATCGAAAAGTGAGGTTTTGAGTAAGCAAATCGCACTTCAAAAAGAAAAAATAGAACTTTTGAAGGAAGCTCTTAAAAACTCTACAGAATCGTTTGGAGAAAACGATAGGCGCACTCATGCGTGGGCTGAGAAGCTTAATAATTCCGAAGCAGACCTTAATAAAATGGAAAATACATTGAAGGAGTATAAGTCTAAGATAGATGAAACAAACACTCCACTTGAAAAACTAACAAACAAAATTTCCAAGCAAGAAGATGAGTTTAAAGCCCTACAAATTCAGTATAAAAACGTAGTTTTAGAGCAAGGCAAAAATTTAAAGAACTTGCATGTCAAATAAAAAATTTAAACGGCGACATAAAAGAAAATAAAGACAAATTAAACGAGGCCGAAAAAGCAACCGATGAGCTCGGAAATGAAATGGACGATACCGCAAAACAAACTAATATTTTCGGCGAAGTTTTAAGAGCAAACCTATCCGAAGATTTAATAAAAACAGGAATAGAAAAAATTATTGACGGCTTTAAGAAAATTAAAGAAGCCGTCATTTCTTATGTAAATACAGGGATAGAACTTTCAAATGCAGAAACAGAAAATAGGCAAAAACTCTTGCAAGTCATGCAAAACACTATGGATGCAAGACTTGAAGATGCCGAGAGTATTGAAACGTTAATTTCAAGTCAAGAAAAACTCGGAGTAGTTTCAAAAACCGTTCAACTTGGTGGAGCGCAAGAGTTGTCTACTTATCTGACCAAGAGAGAAACGCTTGAAAAATTAATCCCAGTTATGAATGATATGATTGCGCAGCAGTACGGAATAAACGCCTCACAAGAATCAGCCGCAAATATTGCCACAATGCTCGGAAAAGTCATGGACGGTCAAACGGGCGCTCTTTCAAGATATGGATATAAGTTTGATGAAGCGCAAGAAAAAATCTTAAAATACGGAACCGAAGAAGAAAGATGCGCAGTCTTAACGGAGGTTATAACCTCATCAATCGGAGGAATGAATGAAGCTTTAGGACAAACAGACGCAGGCAAAATGGCGCAGCTTTCTGCGGCCTTGGAAGATACGCAAACAAGAATCGGAGAAATTGCAAATGAAATAAAACTTTCTTTTGCACCAATGCTAAGCGAAATTGGAAACAAAGCTTACGATGTAGGCGATTCTTTCGGAAAACTCGTTGAATCCATTATTTCCGGCGATGATGATTTATCTGATGAAATAGCCAACTTCAAAGAAACCGTAAAAATTTTAATTACGGAAATATCTAATCAAATACCTGCGTTTTTAGAGCTTGGCGGGCAGATAATAAGCGCAATCGGAGAAGGTCTGTGGGCAGCAATAGAACCTTTTGCGGCTCAAATTGCGGGCTGGGGATTGGTTATCGTTGGCGCAATTATAGCCTTAGGCCCAACACTTTCAGCAGCAGTAAGCGCCGTTATGGCAGTAGTGGGAACAGCAATCGCCGCTTGGCCAGTCGCTTTGGGAATAGCACTCGCCGGACTCATTGTCGCCTTTTGGCCACAAATTTCAAAATTTTTTAGTGATTTGTGGGACGGGATAGTTTCTTGGTGTAACGACATTTGGAGTAAAATCAAAGACTTTTTAAGTGAGCACTGGCAAGATGTATTACTTTGGATTGTTTCGTGGCCTATTGCGCTTATTAAAACTTTATCTGATTTCTGGCCGCAGATTTCCGCTTGGCTTAGTGGTTTATGGGATAATATTATGTCGGCTATGCAGCCGATGTTTGATTGGTTTAGAAATATTGGTGATGAAATCGGCTCATTTATAGGAAATGCGATGAACTCTATAAAAGAACTTTTTGTAAATGGCTGGAACAGTATTGTTTCATTTTTTACCGAAACAATTCCGGCGTGGATTGAGAGTGTATTAGAGTGGTTTAATGAACTGCCGTATAGACTGGGCTTTTTAATAGGTCAGGCGATCGGGCATATTATAAAATTTGGTATTGATTTGTGGAACTTTGCGACAGTTACAGTTCCCGAATTTATATCTCAGGCTATAACTTATTTTTCAGAATTACCCGGTAAAATTTGGGAATGGCTATCGGAAACAATCTCTAAAATCGGAGAATTTTTCGGGAACATAATAAATTTAGGTGTTACTAAAACCTCCGAATTTATAACCAACATTATAAATTATGTGAAAGAACTTCCGGGCAAAATTGGAGAATGGCTGCAAAACACAATGAAAAAAATATCAGAATTCTTTACAAATGCGGTGAATACCGCAAAAACAAAAGCGAGCGAGTTTTTAAGTAACGTTATAAATGTTATAAAAAATCTGCCAAGTCAAATAGGAAATTGGCTTTCAAATGCGGTTCAAAAAGTTATTGCGTGGGGTTCGGATATGGTATCAAAAGGCCGCCAAGCCGCTTCAGATTTATTTAATGCCATAGTTAATAAAGTCAGAGAAATACCGAGCCAAATGCTATCAATCGGAAGTAATATTGTTTCAGGAATTTGGAATGGCATCTCAAATTCGATTGGTTGGATAGCAAGCAAGGTTCGAGAATTTGCAAGAGGTATCTTGGACGGCATAAAATCTGCTCTCGGAATACATTCGCCCTCAACGGTATTTGAACAAGAAGTCGGAAAAAATATGGCTTTGGGTGTTGGAGTCGGTTTTATGAAGGCTATTGAGAATGTTAAAAAAGATATGGATAAGGCTATCCCTAAAGATTTCGGCAATGATCTAAATATGTCCATTGACTCTGCTGATTTTTTAGTTTCTATGAGTAGCGATAAACTTAATTTAGATATAAAAAATAATGGAATATTCGGAAAGCTTGATTCGATTTTATCGCTTCTTGAATATTACATTCCCGAACTTCAAAATCGTCAGATTTGTTTAAACACCGGAGTGTTGGTCGGAGAATTAACACCGCCAATAAACCGAGAACTTGCAAAAATTGAAACAAGTCGGGAGCGTGGAAGATGATTAATTTTAATGGAGTTACTTTTACATCTTGGAGTACAAATATTTCAAAACATAGCTATACTGATTTCGGAGTAATTTTGACAGAACAAAATATTGGACTCCCCTCGCCTAAAACTTATAGCATAAGCATTGAAGGCATGGACGGGAGACTTGATTTATCGGAGTGTTTCGGTGAAATGAAATATGAAAAAAGAACACTAAAATTCACTTTTGAGAGCATTGATAAAATAACCGATTGGCAAGCTAAAATGATAAATATTTCCTCATTTTTACATGGACAGAAAATGAAGATTAAAACGTGGTCTGAACCTGATTTTTACTATATTGGCAGATGTCAGATTGATGAATATAATTCGAGCCAAAGACTTGGTAAAATCGTTATTTCTTGTGATTGCGAACCCTTTAAGTATAAGAAAAGCATAACTACTTTTAATTTAACCGAAGGCACAAACACGGTGCAAAATTCAAGAATGACAGTATATGCGGACTTAATAAACGAATCTGAAATCACAATAAATTCAAAGGTTTATAATGCAGGAACACATTTAAGAGCGATAAAGCTTATATGTGGGGAAAACATCTTAAATTCAAGCGACAATGCTACTCTTAATTTTCAGGAGGGGGAAATTTAATGCAGTATAAAATATTTTGCGATGACTATATTTTATACGATTCGCAGTTAAATGAATTTCAACTTGAAAACCCTGTTTTAAAGCAAGAATTAAATACCGCCAATGAGCTGACTTTTACTATTTATCAAAACCACCCATATTTTAATAACATATCAAAATTAAGCTCGACTGTTCGGGTTTATCGTGACAATAATTTAATTTTTAAAGGACGAGTGATTAATTCGGAGCTTGGATTTCGGGGCGGAAAAAAGATAACTTGCGAGGGAATCCTCGCTTTTTTACTCGACAGCGTTATTCGCCCTTTTGATTTTCCGAATGATGACCGGTTTTCAAGTTTAGATTATGAAAGCGACAACGTAATAGAATATTTTTTAAATTGGATTTTGACTTGCCATAACTCGCAGGCTAAAGATTTTCAAAAAATACAGCTTGGAAATGTAACTGTTACCGACCCAAACAACTATCTCACCCGCTCCAGCATAGAGTATTTAAGCTCTTGGGAAGTTATAAACTCAAGGCTTCTTAAAAATTATGGAGGATATTTAATTATCCGTGATGAAAATGGCATTAACTATCTTGATTATCTTGAAGATTTTACATCTGACGGCACGAAAACAGGAAATAAGTTCGTTTGCACACAAAAAATAGAATTTGGTGCTAATATTCTTGATTTGACAGAAGAAATTAGCGGTGCAGACATAAAAAACGGAATTATCCCACTTGGAGCAAGGATTGAAGATTCTGACGGAAACCAAACAGATGAATATTTGACAATCGGAAGTCTGCCGGACGGAACTTTATCAGAAGGAATTATAAAAACCGACGACCACATTTTAAACACTACACTTGCGAAAACTTACGGAGCTATTTATGAAGTGGTTAAATGGGAAGATGTTAAAGTTGCAGAAAATTTGCAAGCCAAAGCCCTCTCATATCTTGCCGACAGCGTAAAATTCAAAAATGAAATTACAATAAAAGCCATTGATTTAAAGCTTACAAACGAACAGATTGGTGCTTTTACAATTGGGCAATATATCCGTTGCTACAGTAGTCCACATGGAATTGATGATTTATATCTTTTGCAAAAAATATCTGTTGATATGAAAAATCCACAAGGAACCACAATTGAAATTAATAAATCGTCTTTAACTTTTACGGATAAAGTCTTGGAAAACAAGAAAAACACGGATAATATTATCACCCGTGTTGATAGAGTTGAGCGTGGATATATAAATAGCGGTAGTATTACGGACATAGCTAACGAAACAATCGAAAACAGTTCAGCTTTTGAGCAAAATGCTTCAGCTATAATGTCGCAAGTTTCCGAGCTTTACACGAAAATTACAGATTTTGAAACATACAAAAGTAATGTCACAACTCAATTCATACAGACAAACGAAGATTTTACTTATCAGTTTAGTAATTTAACGGAGCTTATCAATAATTTGGACGCAGATTCTGCGGAACAATTTAATAATATCATCAGATATATTCGGTTTGTTGACGGCGACATTATCTTGGGCGAAGTTAATAACAATCTTATGCTTAAAATCAGTAATGATAAAATTTCTTTTTTACAAAACGGAATCGAAGTTGCATATATGACAGACAACAAACTTTATATTACAGACGGGGAATTTCTTAACTCTTTGCAGTTAGGAAATTTTGCTTTTTATCCAAGAACAAGCGGAAATTTATCTTTTAAAAAAATAAAATAAGATGCTGAACCAAATCAGCACCTTAGTATTCATAATGGCCTCTACAAGAAGCAATCAAAATATTTCCACTTTCATCAATATCGTAAACCAAACGATTTTTTTCATCAATTCGTCGACTCCATCCTTTTCTATACCTAAGTGGCTCGGGTTTACCGATTCCTTCAGATAAACCGTTTCTTTCGATATCTTTAACTAATTTGTTAATTTTCAAAAGTGTTTTCTTATCTTGTGTTTGCCAATAAAGATAATCATCCCAAGCTTTATCAGACCAATATTTACTCACTGTATTCATCCTCGATTAATTCATGTTCTCTTCCTTGACCAGACCTTAACTGATTGAAAGAACGGTCTAACATGTTTAAATATTCGGCATTTTTAGCAGCTTTTGAAAGTTCATTCCACTCGTCAAGGCTTATTATTACAACATTTTTTTCGCCTTTCCTGGTTACTATAACAGTTTCTTTATCGTCTGTAACCCTATCGCAATAGGATTTTAGGTTTTCACGTATAGTGGAATAGTTTACAGCTAACATATCTATCCTCTCCTTTTTAACAAGATATAGTACAATATTCTGTACATTTATATTATATGCAATTATTTTAATTTAGTCAACACCCAAAAATGATATTTTAAAAGAGGTTAAAGAAAAATGGGAACATCAAGCACTTTTTCGACCAGTAACACGCACGTTAAATACAACATAACAATAAATCAGAACTCGCAAAATGTTTCAAATAACTGCTCAAATGTTACTGTTTATGTAAGATTTTGGCGTGACAATAGCGGATATACAACTTACGGTAGTGGCACCTGCTACTGTAAAATTAACGGCACGACTTATTCTGCAACGGTTTCTTCAAGTCAAAAAATAACGAGTTCGGGAATAAATCTTTTTAGCAAAACACTTGATATTTACCACAACAATGACGGAACAAAAACACTTACTTGTTCCGCTTGGATAAGCATGGACACACCCTTATCGTCAAGCGAGCAATCATATTCGCAAACTTTATCAACAATACCAAGGGCAAGCAATCCCTCGCTCAGCTCAAGCTCGGTTATTATGGGTGATTCCATTACAGTTTATACAAACAGAGCGTCAAGCAATTTTACACACGTTCTTTATTATCAAATTGGCTCAGGCGGTTGGAATACTATTGCAACCGAAATCAGCACAAGCAAAAGTTGGACAGTTCCGCTGAGCCTTGCGAACAGCACTCCGAATTCTACAAGCCTGAGCGTTAAACTTTGGCTTGAAACGTATAACGGAAGCACATATATCGGTGCAAATAGCGTGAGTTTGACCGCAAATGTGCCGTCAAGCGTAGTACCGACAATTAACTCGGTTAATTTATCCGAAGCAGTTTCGGGAATTTACTCACAGTTTGGAGCTTATGTTCAAGGAAAATCAAAGATATCGGGAAATATATCCGCGAGCGGTAGTTATTCAAGTACAATAAGTTCATATTCCACAAGTATCAACGGAGCTTCATATACCTCAAGCAGTTTTACAACGGGATTTTTAACTACAAGCGGCAGCAATACTTGCTTAGTAACCGTTAAAGACAGCAGAGGGCGGACAAAGTCCCAAAGCGTAACTTTTAACGTTATAGCGTATGCAAGTCCGACTATTAATTCTTTTTCGGTTTCAAGATGTGATTCAGACGGAACACCAAATGATGAAGGTAACTGTGCAAAATGTGTGGTATCGGCTTCGATTTCAAGCGTTAATAACGGAAATACAAAATCTTTTCAAATTAAGTATAAAAAGATATCCGAAACCGAATGGAATGTTTTTGATTTAGATAACACAAATTACACACTAAACACTACACAAATAATTCAGAATATAGACACTGAGTCAGAGTACAATTTCAAGGTTGTTGCTACTGATTTTTTTAGTTTTGCGGAATATTCTCACAATCTGTCCACCGCTTACACACTTGTAGACTACAATCAAAGTGGCAAAGGCATGGCAATTGGCAAAGTTTCAACGCAAAATGCTTTTGAAATTAATATGGACACTAAAATTACGGGGAATTTTACGATAAACAACAAGACTATTTTTGATTTAATTTATCCCGTAGGTTCAATTTATATGTCCGTAAATAGCACCAATCCAGGCAATTTATTTGGCGGTACTTGGGTTGCTTGGGGATCAGGACGTGTGCCCGTAGGTGTAAATACTTCAGATTCAGACTTTAAAACACCCGAAAAGACAGGCGGAAGCAAAAGCCACCGACACAGTTTTAGAATCGGTATGCATTGGTGGTACGGAGGAGCTTGCGGTGAAGGTGTCGGAAATGGTACTGGAGCTTATGTTTATTCAGAAAGCAGATATGATGGTTGGGGCAGAGATTTAAGTGGAAAATCATGTCCTGTAAACACCGCAATATATAACAATCAATCTTCCGTAACAGCTACGCCGTCAGGTAAATACTCGCAAGGTGATACATCGCTGACAAGTACACTTCAAGCGTATATCACTTGTTATATGTTCAAACGGACAGCTTGATATTTGCTCAAAAAACAGCAAAAAATCAGATTTTTGAAATGAATTAATGAGGAGGAATCATTTATGTTTAAAGGAATAGACGTATCAAAGTGGAACGGAAATATTAATTGGGACAAAGTAAAGAGCGCAGGCATAAATTTCGCCATAGTCCGTGAGGGCTACGGGAAAAAAGATCCGCGTCAAATTGATAAAAAATTTAAAGATAATATAAACGGAGCAAAAAGCGTAGGTATTCACACAAGTGTTTACCATTACAGCTATGCCGATTCGGTAGAAGACGCAATCAATGAAGCTCATTTTTGCTTAGAAAATATTGAAGGGTTGAAACTTGAATATCCTGTAATCATAGACTTAGAGGACAAGGAACAGTTAAAGCTTAATAATCGTCAGCGTACGGATATTGTAAAAGCATTTTGTAGTGAGATAGAAAAGCACGGCCATTATGCTATGTTTTATTGTAATCTTAACTGGCTTAACAATTATCTTTATAAAGATGAGTTTTTGCCAAAATACGACTTATGGCTCGCCGAGTGGAATGTAGATAAACCATCATGTTCGTGTGGAATATGGCAACGTTCAAGTACAGGAAATATTGACGGAATAAGTGGAAATGTAGACCTCGATGTTTCTTACAAAAACTATCCCGAAATTATGAGAAATAAAGGCTTAAATGGATTTAGTAAATCATCGAGTAGTTCATCAAATTCGAGCCATTTCACTTATACAGTCAAAAAGGCGATACCCTGTGGGCGATTGCTCAGCGTTATCTTGGAAGTGGATATAAATACAAGGAGATTAAGGATTTAAACGCACTTAACTCTGATATGATTTATCCCGGACAAACACTAAAAATACCAAAATAAAGGAGAGTTTATCATGAATAAAGAAATTTCAAAAATGCTGATGGTCTGTGTGGTTTTAGAGGGGATTATAACATATATAAATAACTTCTTCGTTATAGGTCAGCCTCATTATCAAATGATACTTAGTCTTGTTTTTGGGATATTTATCGCTGTGGTATATAAAATAGATCTTTTAAAACTTGCAGATATTGAAAGCGAGATACCATATATAGGCTGTGTATTAACGGGAATACTTTTTTCACGAGGCAGTAACTATGTTCATGATATTTTGAAAACGCTTAATATAATTTAGAAGGTGTGGTAGGTATTGAACGAAATTCAAAAACATAAACTAGTAAGGTTAAAAAAACAAGGCAGAAGTTATAAGGAAATAGCTTCTGCCCTTTCTATTTCCGAAGGAACCATAAAATCGTTTTTCAGACGGCAAAAATTAAAATCGAAAGAAATTTATACAAAGTGTAAAAATTGTGGAGCTACATTAGAAAAAAGTTCGAGATCAAATGTTAAGAAGTTTTGTTCAAATTTATGTAGATACAAATGGTGGAGAAAAAACACAGAAAACAATAGAAAATGTGTAAAAATTAATGTTTGCAAGAATTGTAGTAAAAAGTTTAAAAGTTACGATAACAAAAATAGAAAATACTGTAGCCATGAGTGCTACATTAGCGATAGATTTAAAAAGTAGGAAGGAAAATTCGTCTATGACAAGCGAGCAATTTGAATCAGAAAAAGAGTATCAGTCTCGAATGAGCATAATGAGAACTATGCTAAAATTAGGGCTGATAACAAAAAGTGAGTACGATAAAATTGATACCAAATTCTTAAAGAAATACGCTCCGATATTCGGCGGTTTATATCGATAAAATGGCTTGATACTGGGTTTTACAAGAGGTAATATGTAACTGCAAAAATTGTTTAAGGGAGAGTAAGAATGCAAAGAGAAGTTTTAAAATTAAGCAGGCATAAAAACGTACCTCCTAAGAGAAAAAAAGTAGCTGCATATGTCAGAGTATCGAGTGGAAAAGATGCAATGATGCATTCATTGTCAGCTCAAGTTAGTTATTACAGTAAACTCATTCAGGATAATCCCAATTGGCAGTACGGCGGAGTTTACGCAGATGAAGCCAAGACAGGAACCAAAGATTCAAGGCCTGAGTTTCAAAGGCTTTTAAATGACTGCAAGCAAGGAAAAATTGATATGATAATTACGAAATCTATATCAAGATTTGCAAGAAACACATTGACTGTACTTGAAACTGTCAGAGAACTAAAGAAGCTGGGAATAGATGTGTATTTTGAGAAAGAGAATATTCATAGCCTATCGGAGGAAGGAGAGCTAATGCTTACCCTCCTCTCTTCTTTTACACAGGAAGAAAGTTTATCTGTAAGTGAGAACTGCAAATGGCGAATCAGAGATCAGTTCAAGCAAGGAATATCCACAAATTTTAAGATGTTAGGATATGAATTTAAAAATAATCAAATAACTGTTATTCCAAAAGAAGCGAAGATAGTAAAAATTATTTTTCAGGATTATCTAAGTGGAATGGGAATAAATGCGATTGTTCGCAAACTTAGAGATAAAGGTATACCCACCAAAGACGGTGGAATATGGAATGAAAATACAGTCAGGAAAATCCTTAAAAACGAGAAATATACAGGTAATTTGCTATTGCAAAAGACTTTTATATCTGATCACATCAGTAAAAAGCAGTGCAGAAATGAAGGCCAACTCCCGATGTACTACGTAGAGAGCAATCATGAGCCGATTATTGATGTCGATACTTTTCAAAAAGTACAAGGTGAAATAAAGAAGCGAGCAAAACATAATAAAGCTACCAACAGTTCTAAAGAATACGTTTTTACAGGTAAAATTGAGTGCGGAATATGTGGTAAGAATTATAGAAGGAAAATATCTGCGAGTGGTACAAAGTATGAAAAACCGATATGGATTTGTGCCACGTTTAACAGCTATGGTAAAAAGTACTGCCCTTCAAGTAGAATCCCCGAAGAAACAATCAAAAAGCTATCTTGTGAGGTGCTTGGTATTACAAAGTTCGATGAACAAATATTCAAAAACAGGGTAAGTAAAATCTTTGTTCCAAGCAAGGGTAACCTTAAATTTATTCTTAATGATGGTAATGAAGTCTTGAAAACATGGGCATACCCCTCAAGGAGAGATTCTTGGACTGAAGAAATGAAACAAATGGCTAAAGTGCGCCAAGAAAGGATGATACAAAGTGAACATGGCACGAGCAGTAACTGTAATTCCGGCAACGCTTAATTTATTTACAAACACCTCAATACGGGCACCAATCAGACGAAAAACAGCAGGATATGCAAGAGTATCCACAGATAACGAAGAACAACTTTCAAGCTATGAAGCACAAGTCGATTATTACACAAGATATATAAACTCAAAAAGCGAATGGGAGTTTGTTGGGGTTTATACTGATGAAGGTATAAGTGCGACCGACACCAAAAAGCGTGATGGATTCAACAGAATGATAAAAGATGCGCTTGATGGAAAGATAGACCTTATTATTACAAAGTCAGTTTCAAGATTTGCTAGGAACACGGTCGACACTCTCACAACCGTTAGAAAACTTAAGGAAAAAGGTGTGGAGGTTTACTTTGAGAAAGAAAATATTTATACGCTTGATTCCAAAGGTGAGCTGCTCATAACGATTGTGAGCTCACTCGCACAAGAAGAATCAAGGTCAATAAGTGAAAATGTAACATGGGGTCAGAGAAAAAGATTTGCTGATGGAAAAGTTAGTCTGCCTTATAAACATTTCTTAGGTTATGAAAAAGGAGAAGATGGCGTGCCAAAGATCATAGAAAGTGAAGCTAAGATAGTGCGACTGATATATCGACTGTTTCTCGAGGGGAAAACTATATCTGCAATTTCAAGACATTTGACAAACGAAAACATACCCACTCCATCGGGAAAGAAGAAATGGACTACAAGTACAATCAGAAGTATTTTAACTAACGAGAAATACAAAGGCGATGCCTTACTTCAGAAATGTTATACGATTGATTTTCTTACAAAAAAGAGAAAGAAAAATGAAGGCGAAGTTCCGCAGTATTATGTAAAAAAACAGTCATGAGGCTATAATTTCTCCCGAAGTTTATGATTTGGCTCAAAATGAACTTAAAAACAGAGCGAAAGGAAATTTTAATCATAGCTGTGTGAGCCCTTTTTCAAGTAAAATTGTATGCGGAGAGTGTGGCGGTTTTTACGGTTCAAAGGTGTGGCATTCAAATGACAAGTATAGAAAAGTGATATGGCAATGCAACAACAAATTTAAAAACAAAAATAAGTGCAAAACTCCTCATTTGACAGAGGAGCAAATAAAAAATGAATTTGTAAAAGCATTTAATAATTTAATCAGCAATAAAGATGAAGTTATAAGAGATTGCGAAAACACAGTCTTAACCCTTATAAATACTGAAGATATAGACAGCAAAATATCAAAACTTCAGCAAGAAAGCGAAATTATAGTAGAGTTAATGAGAAGCCTAATATATGAGAATTCAAGGAAAGTGATGAACCAAGATGAATACAATAAAAAATACAATTCTTACACTGAGAAATACGAAAAAATCAAAAGCGAATTATCGAAATTAGAGGACAAAAAACAAGATTTAAAAGTTCGTAGAGATAGAATCAAGCTATTCATTGAAAATTTAAAAAGTAATGACAAACTAATAGACGAATTTGACGAGCGACTTTGGTATGTGTTGACAGATAATGCTATAGTTTATGAAGATGGAAAGGTAGAGTTTAAATTTAGAAATTCAAATTAATATGATGTTTGTAGACAGATAGAGGATTATATTGCAGGAAGAAACTGTAGTATAATCCGTTTTTTGTTTTTATGGAGATATATACTTGATTTACCGAAAAATTAGAGTTTATATGTAACACGAGGGTTTTGATACTCAAAAAAACAACCCAGAAGGAGACTTTAAATGAATATTTTTCAAAATCGCGATAGGTTTTTTGGTAAACCAAATTTTATAAGCATTCGTGGAAACATGTATGAATTCTGGAAATTGGGGAGCGAGATAAAATCAGAGCTTGGTGATAAAGAATATTATTTAGATAAATATCTAAATGTGATATTTGAAACACTTGCAGACTTAGATTTAGCCACTGCTTCTTCGGTAGCTGATGACATTTGCTGGGGCATTCTGGCAGACTGCTATATCGTTTGCGGAGATGATGAGGATTTAATAAAGAAAAAAGTATATTTTTTGAAATCGTAAAAAAATATATTGACAGCCACCCGGTAAATTTTAGAGAAGAACATACTAAGTGGGAATTTTATGCAGGGAAAATAATACTTGAAAATCTCGAAAAGATACATAAAGAGTTTAAAAGACAATATAAAAACAAGGTGCTAATGGAAATAGACTATCCTGTAGCAAACAGTTATTTCCAAAAAATATCTTCTATCGTAGGAGAAGAAAAAATGGAAGATTTTAATAACGTTATGGCAGAAGCGTTTGTTTTTGAGGGGGGTTGGATTATTGGCTGCACAGCACTGTGTGGTGCGTGCGGTGGGAATGTTCCTTTATCGTGACCCTGAAAGCTCTAAACAAATCTATCAGTTGATGATGAAATAGTAAAGCCTTTCAAGTTATACTTTCTTCATACAAATATAAAAATCTGTATGAAGAAAGTTGATTATTTTTTATTGATTTGACAACCGTGCTAATTATGTTTATAATAATAGCACGAACGTCAAAACAAGCAGGTGAGTATAATGTCTTTTAAAGAGAAACTAAAAAAACTTTTCAAAGCTTCATCGGGTATTCTATCTACAGAAGAAGTCGAGGCAGCTGGTATTCCACGTCAATATTTATGGATCTTAAAAAACGAAAACGAAATTCAAATGATATCCAGGGGTATCTATGCTTCGAATGAGGTGTTTGAAGATGAAATGTACCTAATCAGTCTGCGCACAAACAAAGCCGTTTTTTCTCATGAAACAGCCCTTTATATTCATAATCTTACTGACCGTGATCCGCTTTTTTATACCGTTACGTTGCCAAGCGGATATAATCCTTCCAGACTCAAAAATTCGAATATTGAAGTTCATACTGTAAAAGAAGAATTTTTTGAAATTGGAAAAACTACGGCAAAGACGATCTATGGGAGAAATATTACTGTTTATGATAAGGAACGGACAATTTGTGATATTTTGCGTGCGAGAAATAAAATGGATAAATATGTTCTAAATGAAGCGATTAAGCGTTATGTTAACTCAAAAGAAAAAGATATTCACAAACTCACGAGGTTTGCAAAAATATTTAGAGTGGAAAAAGTTTTAGATAGTTACTTGGAGGTACTTTTATAAATGACATCAATGAGGGTGAAAGCACTTATACGAAATATAGCTAAAGAGAAAAATATAAATTCGGCAGTAGTGCTAAGAAACTATATGTTAGAGCGTCTGCTCGAACGTATTTCAAAATCAAAATATAGAGATAATTTTGTCCTTAAAGGCGGGATGCTTGTAGCTTCAATCGTTGGGATTGACTCAAGAGCTACAATTGATTTAGATGCTACGCTTAGACATTTTCCTCTTTCAAAAGAAGAGCTAGAAAGGGCATTTGGAGATATTTTGAAAATAGAAATTGACGATGGTATAACAATAAAACTCTTGAATATAACAGAAATTCGAGAGGATGCCGAATATCATGGTTTTAGGATTAGTTTGGTAGGTATGGTAGATGAATCTAAAATACCGCTAAAAGTTGATATCACAACAGGGGATAAGATTACTCCCGATGCCGTAAAATATTCGTTTAAACTTCTTCTTGAGAACAGAAACATTGAAGTTTTAGCCTATAATTTGGAAACCGTTTTAGCAGAAAAAGTAGAGTCGATTATTTCAAGAGGAGTAGCCAATACTCGCATGAGAGATTTTTATGATATTTACATTCCAACCAAGTTTCAAGCAAAAAATATAGATAAAGATCTGTTTAAGAAGGCTTTGACTGCCACTTCCAAAAACAGAGGTTCTGAGAATCAGATATCAAATACCGAAAATATTTTAATTGATATTAAAGAAAGTGAAAAACTTAAAAGTTTATGGAAAAACTATATCGTTAAAAATTCTTATGCACAAGATATAAGTTGGGATAGCATTATTGACGCAGTATTTAAACTGTTATTCTAGTAAATACACAAATTATTTTATAGGGCTTATAAACTGTAAAAAGTTAGTTTATAAGCTTTTTTGCATACAATAAGGCAAATTTTTATCTCTAAAGAAGTATTATTGAAAACACTTTTTGAGGAGAGGAAAATATGTGTAATAAGAATAACCCAAATAAATGTGAAATATATCGAGGACATAAGAAAGGTACTATTGTCATTAAACAAGGTTATGTTTTGAAAGAAGTTTTAATGACTAAAGTTAAAAACCAAAATTTAACGTATAGAGGGTATTTACTCAGGTTTATATTTTGAAATATATAAACCCCTATATGACGTGGTCAAAAGCGATGTGGCCGAAGTATATAACATTACAAATAAAGCGAAGGAAGATATCGAATTTTTAGAAATTCAAAATAAGTATAGCAATTTGGAAACAAATATGCTTAAAAACGAGATAAAATCGGTAGCTGAAGGTATGTGCCGTGACCTTTCGCATTTCATAAGTAGAATCTCGCAAAACACCTATGAAAAAGTTTATGAATCCATAATCGATATCTTATCCGAAGAGAGTAAAGCAGAGGAAATATTGCCTAGCGAAGATTTGGAAATTTTAGAGCTCTATGATAAAATAAATACATGGCTGGGAGATTTAAAATCTTGGTTTCTGGATAATATAAATACTTCCTTTGAAAATTCACTTTTAGAAAATAAAAGTCTTGTTCAAAAAGGTTTATTTAGTGATATTTTTGAAAATATAAAAAACACTTTTGAGGAAGCCAAGGCTAAAGTGGAGTCCGTTATAAGGGATACCATTTTAAATACTTGGACTATGGCGGAAAAAATAGCGTTTAAAATTCAAAGAGTAGAATCTTATCAGATAGTTTTCTAGGGTCATCCGAATGCTTGTGAAGAGTGTGAAAGCATGGCAGATGAGCATTTTAACATAGCTGACTTGAAAATTGGAGTAACCGCACCGCCTTTTCATCCACATTGTGGTTGTAGAATGATACCTTATAAAAGAGCAGAAAAAGAAGGTAGCTTACGTGAACAAGTTTTTATCTCAGCAAATGTAGCATTCGAATTTTTAGCTCAAATAGGCCCTACAGAAGAGTTGTTCCCACCTTTTTATGATTTTGTAAAATCAGCTATTTCTGCAGCCGGAAATTATTATTTACAAAATCAAGGTTTGACTATAGCAAAAGAACTTTTTAATTGGGGAATGTATGGAAAAGGAATGGGTTTGCCAAATAGAGTAAAAAATATGTTAATAGAGGAACTTAAAAACTCTAATATACTCAAAGAAAAAATAAGAGAATATACAAAAAATGGTCAAGATTTTGATCTACAAGAAACTTCTATTGAGTTTAAACCTAATGAGGCTAATCTCCACTATTCTGTACAAAATGCTTATTTATGGCTTGAAGGTAAAAAATTGGGTGAACCAGGCAAATGGCAAATATACGTTAAATTAAAGGACCAGTATGATTTTACTCAATTTCGTAATAGTTTGGCATTTACAGATTTAGCTAATAATTTGGGAGAGGCTATGCAGAGAAACGGTATGATGACAGAATTCACCACGGAAGTAGAATTTACACATATATTTGAGGGGTTATGAATGAATTTTTTAAAAGCAGGTATTTTAAAAACTATATTAATATTATTACTGATTATAGGTGGAGGTATATTTATTATTTCATTGCCGAAGATTTTTGGAACTATGCTAGTAAATACAATTGATTGGCTTACAGGCGGTACTGAACCCAAGTATGATGAAAGTGGGAAAATGATATATGACGACGGGCGTAAAACGATTGAATCATTTGGAGCCAGAAAAGAATTTGCGATTTTAAGGTTTTCACTTGAAAAAGATAAACAAACAGTATTTAAAAAAGCCAGGTGGAGTTTGTATGAGAGAGATAATAATAAGTCTATTGAGAAGGATGTTAATGATTATAAAAAAATTTCCCCGTTTGTATATGTTGTAGGTTTTGAGAAAGGTTATACAAGATTAGACTATGAAACGGGCGAAGTTATTCAAAGCGAAGATATAGATAGTTTTGGCGAAGAAGACAGAAAAATTTTTGGATCTCTCAAGTCAGGCAAGGGGTTTATAAAAAAATAGTTGTGTGATATTATTTTCTTGTAGAAAACAGCAAAAGAAAGTAGTTCCCCGAGAAATATCAAAGGGTGGGTTGCATACTTTCGCACGGTGATATAAAATTTATTTATACTTTCACACGCTTTAAAAAATAAAATGTCCCGTGTGTTGGTATTAAAACTTGAGTGATTAGACATAATCTTACGTATTTTTTGATACAACCCAAAATCCAGTATTACTGGGTTTTCTTTATGTTTGAGAATAAATTTTGTGTTTAAATTTTCAGTTTTTATGGTTCGTGTAAAGCTCAAACTCTAAAAAAATGAAACCTCGTCGTTGAGGTTTCATTTTCCTATAAATTTTCTCAAGGGGGTTGCATAGTTTCACACGGTTAGGGCTTAATGCGGTATTTTATCAAAAGGTTATATGAGGGGTAACAACGTTTATAATATCATCGATATTTATTCTTATTTGTTCCATAGTATCTCTATATCGTATAGTTACCGTGTTATTCTCCAAGGTTTCAAAATCTACAGTAACGCAAAAAGGTGTTCCTATCTCGTCTTGCCGCCTATATCGTTTACCTATACTACCTGTATCGTCATAATCACAAGAACAAAAATTAGAAAGTTTATTGTATAAATCGTTCGCTTCGGACGATAGTTTTTTTGACAGTGGCAGAACAGCAATTTTATAAGGTGCAATAGCGGGGTGGATTTTTAAAACAATTCGCATATCGTTATTATCTAACGTCTGTTCCGTATAGGCGTTACATATTAATGCCAGTACGCCTCTGTCTACACCATATGTTGATTCTACAATAAAAGGGATATATTTTTCGTTTGTTTCAGGATCCAAATATTCAAAACTTTTTTTGCTAAATTTTTGATGTCGGGATAAATCGTAATTTGTCCTATTGTGAGTACCATTAATTTCACCCCATCCAAACGGAAATAGGTATTCTATATCGCAAGCCGATTTTGCATAGTGGGCTAATTTCTCGTGATCATGAAATCTTAGGCTGGTTTCTGGTAAACCCAAATCTTTATAGAATTGCATACCAAAATCCTTAAAGAACTCATATAAATGTTCATCGCCACCTTCTTTGCAAAAAGTCTGATATTCCATTTGTTCAAATTCAATTGTTCTAAATACAAAATTTCCGGGGGTAATTTCATTGCGGAAAGCTTTATCTATTTGACCTATACTAAGAGGAAGTTTACTTCTAGTACTCCTTTGAACATTAATGAAGTTAATATATTCCCCTTGTGCATTTTCCGGCTTTAATAAATAAGACTTTTGTTATTATCTATAACACCACTATGGGTTTCAAACATTAAATTAAATTCTCTAATATCAGTAAAATTACAAGCACCGCACGAAGGGCATTTTATTTCTTTAGATTTTATTACTTGAAGCATTTCCTCTTTTGATAAAGAATCGCTTGCGATGCTCGAATCAAAACTATTGATTAAAGTATCGGCACGATAACGTGTTTTACACTCTTTGCAATCTAAAAGAGGATCTGAAAAATTTTCAGTATGACCGCTTGCTTCCCAGACTGTTGGGTGCATAAAAATTGCTGAATCTAGTTCATAACTATTTTTTCGTTGTTGAATAAAACGTTTTCGCCAAGCATCTTTTAGGTTGTTTTTGATTTTAGTTCCTAAAGGGCCATAATCCCATGTGTTTGCTACACCACCATAAACTTCTGAACCAGGATAAACAAATCCACGGGTTTTACAAAAAGTTACTATCCTTTCCATAGACACAGTTCGTTTATCGTTAGACATACAGTACCTCGCTTTTTATAAATTCAATTAAAAATAAATAACATTATATAGTGAGCTAAGATTTAGAGATCTCGTACACTACTTTGTCAACTAGTTCACCTGTATTCTTTTTTGCACCTTTTAAAACCACAACGGTTTTGTGCATACCGCTTTTGAGCAGAACTTTACCAGAAGCAGGATTATCGATGTTATGATACGCAGTAACTGTGGTAAAACTTGTTTTAGTAAAAAGGTAATCAATAACAGCACGTGCAGCTTCAGTCATAATACCTTTATTCCAAAGTGATTTAGATAGAACAAATCCAATTTCACAAGTTGAATCATCAATTATGTTGGTTACATCGATGCCACCAACGGGGATGTCAGTACCTTTAAGGGTTATGCACCAGCGATAATCGGTATTATCAGAATAGTCATTGACCCACGAAGCAATTAGACTTTCGGTAAGAGAAACGCTGGGGTGGGCATTCCAAGTTAAGGTTGCAACATTATCAGGATCACTTGCCCAATTTTTAAATACATATGGAGCATCACCAATTTTAAATCTGCGAAGAATCAATCGGTCCGTTTCGATAGTTTGTGTTCCTACGTGAAGTGCGGGGGTAGATGAGAGTACTTTAGAAGAACCTGAGTACATGGCGCTTGCACTAAGTTTTTCAAAATTCATAAGTCATATCTCCTCTTATAATTAAATTAAAATTCTATATCTAAAAATTCTTGATAAGTTGGCGTAGTCTGATACATAATATGATCGGGTGTATTCTTTGTAGTAGAATGTTCTACACATTCAAATCTATTTTTCGAAAGGACACGTATAGCGGCATAATTAGCTTTATCTATATATGCCGTCAGTTTAGTAAAGTCTGTATTTGTTGTAAAGTGAGCTTCTGCTAACAAATACCATCTGACACTTGATAAGGCTTCAGTCATGATTCCTCTATTTTGATATTCTTTGGCAACAGCAAAATTGAGTTCACAAGTATGGGGGTCAAAAACAGAACGGATTCCTATTGTTCCGGCAGGTGTGTTGTTGCCTTTAACAGTTATACACAATTTAAAATTCGAACTGTTTTTGAACCAATCTTCTACACATTCAATGTGTTCGGGGTGAGTTTAACCTAACTGTTTGACTATGTCAGAATCGTTTGTCCAGTGTTCAAAAATATAACGAACATCATCGTTAGTAAATGGTCTCAAAATAAGGTGTGAAATCTCTATACTTTTAACAGCTGTAGAACACGTGAGACCCGGTGATGTATGTGTGCCATGCATGGCATAAGCTGGTGACATAGTGGTTATAGTAGCACAACACAACAGCACCCACATTACCATATTTTTTCTAATTGAATTTAGTTTCATTTTTAATTTACCTCTCTTTTCCTTACATACATTTATAGAAATGTATTTTTTATCTATCTATATATTCAAACAACAAAGTAACCTTTGTAGACTGCCTGGTGAGGAATGAATAACCGTAAGGTATTTATTGTTTTCACCTTTAAAGTTGAATATTTTACTGCTGTTATAATCGACTTGTACGGTTGATAACCGAACTTTTTTGCCCTCACTATTAATCTGGACAAATTTGAATTTTGATTCCCAATATCGTATGCTGGTGGGGACAACATTTAAAAATATGTCTTCATTTAAAGTGGCAGCAATATCTTTTATGCATTCAGTATTTTAAAAAACTCTTTTTCGGTAATTCTGCGTGCAACAGCGCGAGTTATTCCTAATTTGTTGGGAGTGTTCAAACTAAAGAGAAGTGATAAAGTTGATAAGAAAAGCAGAATTTTTAAAATTGGGAAATCTAAATTTAAACTGACCAAATTTATTGTAGGAAAGAAAAAATATTCATGACAGATTTAAAAGTATCCAAAGATCTAAAAAAACATTTCGATCTACACTGCAAAGTGGCAATGTATTTCCTAATATCATAGTTTATCCTTTCAACAGTAAAAGTATGGCTTTTGTCAGAAAAAGAAAAATGTTTGCCAAAATAGGATACACCTTTATAGCTGAATCTCGCCTTTGGAGCGTCATCCGCTATTTTTTGTATCCTGTCTTCGTTTTTATCATATGAAATGTCAAATCCTACAATTTGTCTTGGCTTTCTTGTTACAAAGGTTATCAGGTAAGTTCTGTTTTTTTATCTAATATTTTTATCCGGTTATATACTGTTGATTTGTTTATTCCCATCAATCTGCCTACTGCTCTTCCACTGTTCCTTTCATAAAATATTTTTATTGCTTCTCTTTTAAACTAATTACTATAATTTAATTCTGTTATGAACTTCCTTCTACACTTTTTACACTGATATTGCTGTTTCCCTCTGGGCTTAACCGCTTTCCATATCTCTTTTTCCCCACAGCTTGGGCATTTTATTTCTTCCATGACTCTATTATATCATTTTATCTTCCTCTTGGACACTCCCTGCATTTTTATTT
>CALWJB010000026.1 GCA_944380895.1 uncultured Clostridia bacterium
AAAAAATCGAACAAAAACCGGATTATGGTTGGCAGTAGAACGATATTCACAAAATATAAAGGATTTCTTTGTTGGGGCTATAGATAATTCTGCTTTTGAAAATCTGTCTAAAAATATCGAACATGTAGATGCAAAAATCTACGCTACAGATGCCTGGGATTCGTATAACTTAATAAACCCTAAAAAGCATATTACCGGCAAATCAAACACTTATACTGTAGAACGCACCAACCGACTTTTACGATATTATTTAGCTCGTTTCTCTCGTAAAATTTACTCAGTTTCTAAATCGTTAGATATGATTTTTTATTCTCTTTATCTCTTTTGCTTTTGTCATCTCTTTTCATCTATCTTTTTTTAGCTCTGACAAAAAATATAATTTTTTCTTGACAACATTTTTTGATTTTGATAAAATAGGGTACGTTTAGGGCCGGTGTGGCGGAATGGCAGACGCGACGGACTCAAAATCCGTTGTTGGTGACAACGTGTGGGTTCAAGTCCCACCACCGGTACCAGTCTGACGTTCCATAAGGGGCATGAAAATGTTTTATGGAATGTCGCTTTTATTTTAAGTTGTTTGTTAAAGTCCATTTAGCAAACAACTTGTTTTTTGCCTTAATTTACTTTCTTCTACTGAAATCAATCTCACATTATACTTTGGCAGAATTACATCGATTAAATTTTCGACTTCTACATGATTCCGACCTAATCTTGATATATCTTTTACTATAAGAGTAGAAACTTTATCTGACTTAATAAGATTTAGTAGCTTTTGGAATTCTTTTCTATCTAAGTTACTTCCCGATGACCCATTGTCTGCGAAGATTACTATATTATCAAATCCGCTTTTCTTTGCAAATTTTTTTAAAGTTTCAATTTGTAAATTAATATCTTTCAGATTTTCTTGTGCTGTTCTACAATAGGCACATATTTTTTTGTTAATTTTAAAATCCCCCTAAACTGCAATTGCAACTTTTTCTTTTGTGGCTCTACCAAAATATTTTATAAGTTGCGATTCTTCTTTTCGAGAAATTTTTGGAACTTTTATGTTTCCTATCATTTTATAGAAAATCTCAATTTTTTGAGTTGTTTCTCCTCTGATGTTTTCTCGATGGTGAACTATAATTTTATCTATAAACTCGTTTAGAATATCGACTGTCAAATTCTCTATTTGAGAATACTTCTTGACAATGTCTAGAAATCCATTTATATCCAATTCGTGCTTTTTATCTTCCAAAACTACTTTTTTAATGTTTTTTATTTTCTCTTTGAGTTCAAGCTGTTCATCTTCATATTTATACGTTAGCTTTTTGAATCTCTCATCTGTAAGATTTCCTAAAACTTTTTCTTCAAACAAGCTTTCAATCAAAGTATCAATTTCTTTTTCTCTGCAAAGCAATTTTTGGAGTATCTCTTGGTTTCGCTTTTGCCTTTCACAAGTTAACTTATAGTTCTCATCAACAACTAATTTTACAAATTCATCTTCAAAACTATTTGCGAATCTTACGATTTCAGCTATATTGTTTTTCACAACCCCAGTTATCATATCAACACGTATATGATGTGTCGTTTTGCAAAGTCCATTACCTACTCTATTGTTCTTACATGAAAAATAGTGATTATCAGGGTTATCATGTGTAAATTTATAGTTTAGGTTTGCTCCGCAATCAGAACACTTTAGAAATCCGGCAAACATATTTTTTTCTATATGTTTTGGTTTGCGATATTTTGTGTCGCCAAAAGTTGTTTGCACTTTTTCAAAATCGTTTCTATCAATAATATTTTCATGAGCGTTTTTATGTACTTCCCAATTTTCTTTGGAATTTTCAAGGCGTGCTTTTAATTTAAAAGATTTGCTATAAGTTTTAAAATTTATCACATCACCCACATAAGCAGGATTCTGCAAAATCTTCGTTATGGTTCTGTGATGCCATATATATTCTCCTAAAGGAACTTTTTTGGCTGCTTTTCTAAGTCCTTTTCTGTCGGCATACATTGATGGAATAAGAATTTTATCTCTTTTCAAAACTTCTGCAATTTTATTTACACTATCACCTTGAAGCCTCATCGAGAAAATACGTTTTACAACTTCGGCAGCTTCGTCATCAATTATCCACTTTTTTCTATCTTCCGCATACATATATCCGTATGGAGGACACCCGATTGCGTACCCTTGTTTACTTTTTAAATGTAAGGTGCATTTCATTTTACGGCTCATATCTTTACAGTACCATTCATTCATAATATTTCGAAATGGTGTAAAATCATCTTCGCCTTTTAAACTGTCAACACCATCATTTACTGCAATAAACCTTACATTATGTGTGGGGAAAACATAATCAGTTAATTTTCCAACTTCTATATGGTTTCTTCCGAGTCTTGACATATCTTTTACTATTAAGGTAGAAACCATTTCATTTTCGATTAACTCTAAAAGTTCCTTGAATCCATTTCTATTAAAAGTTGCTCCCGACACTCCGTCATCAATAAAAACTTTAATGTTTCTGAAACCGTTCTTTTTTGCGAAATCTGTAAGTAATTTTCGCTGATTTGAAATACTGTTACTTTCACCTTCCTTTTCATCATCACGAGAAAGCCTTAAATAAAGTGCTGTAATCTCCTCATCAGGTAAATCTAATAAATCATTTCTTTTTGACTGTTTCATTTATATAAACTTCCTTTCTTTTTGAAGGCGTATATAGACGTTAAACAGCCAGTAGAATATTTACATTTATAATTATATCGCCTTTCGAACTCCCGATTCTACAAATTTTTACAAAGCATGTTGCGAACCTCCGTCTTTAACAATTTTTTTATTTTTTGTGGTAAAGAATCGGAGGCATTGTCGTAATAAGAAGTTACAATACAAATCGTTTTACCAATTTTATATGTTGCTTCTTTTGGGAAAAGTATAGTTTCATCATTATCGTTATCTGCCATTTTATAAATTCTCCAATCTTTAAGTATTTAATAGCCATAAGCTTCATATATTTACATTTGTAGGGGTTAACTTTTAATATCTTAATTTGCCGATGGCTTTCGACAACATTGGAATTTCACCACCCGGTTATCTCTCGAACCAAGCTACATTCTGGAACTTAATCTCGACTATGCAGAAGTATCATTATAGGCTGTTATTGTCATGGCAAATTAGTAACCAACCAATTTTACATAGAAATATATTTATCGCTCGCTTTATATTAGGTCTTGGCGTATTTCTATAAACTGCTAAAATAACAGCTAACGTAATTAAGATGTTAGGTATTCAATTTTCAATGTACTTTTAGAATGGTAAATTATGTAATTTATCCCTCTACTTATTAAAGAGTGTTTTAGGGGTATTTTTTGCAAAAGAATTTTTAAGAATCTACTTTTTGAATATATGTTTTTTTAGTTTGTGAATGATTTTGTTTAATCTGTAACTTATGGTTTGATGTTTAATACTGTAAATTTCTGCTATTTCACTTTGTGTTTTTCCTTCATAAAACACGTAATGAAGCAATATCTTTTCGTCTGGACTTAGTTTACAAGTAGCATCTCGCAAATCATCATTTTCCATAAGCTCAATCCATTCAATTGAATTTTTTTCAGATAATTGCTTGTCCATATTGGGTATATCTGAAAAGTAATCGCAGATAACTTCTGCAAGTGAAATTTCGTGTTTATCTATTCTCGACTGCCTAATACTATCCTTTAAATCCATATTTTTTACTACCGCATAAAAGTATGCTGTTTCATTTTCTATGTCATTATTATGATTTCCCATGAATGTTCCCTCCGAATTATTCCAAACTTTCCTGATAATTCGGTCTTTTTAGGGATATCGTGCAAAGTAGAGAAACCATCGTTTAATCATGCTGCCCTTTTTATAACCTAAAAAGAGTAGAGTAATGCACAGTAAGTGCAAAACTCTGCTCCCAAAATATTAGGTATTAAAATGCTCTGCATAAAAAATCAATTTGCAAAGTATCTATGTATTAAGTTGTAATTCCTTTATTGCAAAGCACTCTTTATTAAGACATATTTTCTCTAAAACTCCTTTGATAAGTGGTTAATACCTAAATTTCCCATAGGTTACGCACTTTCTTTGATTATTTTTTTGATGTAAATTGGTAGCCAACTTGTTTTTTTGATGAGTTTTAAGCTACTCAGTTTAATTTTAGAAGATTACTACGAGTAATCTTTGCCGTAGTATGGATGGTATTTTTAGTTAAGTTTTATCGTAATTTGTAAATTTTTAAAGTATAGACTTTTAATTAGGGCTAAAATGTAAAAACTTTTTCAAACAAAAATAAACCTTGCTTTTATTAGCAAGGTTCTATAATTTTAAAAAATTATACTAATTTGCAATATTAATAACTTTTATGTGCTTTTTCCGCTTGGCATATCTAAAAGTTCTGTACGCTCCGCCCCATTCGTGATCTATGTATGCAATCAAAAACGAAGCATTATCGACCATCCACTCGTTCCTTTTTGCAATAGCAAGTTTTTGCGCGACAAATTCTAAACCATCAGGATAAATTGTTCCGTTGAAATCTTCATATGGGTCTATTCCAGATTCGCTTTTCTTTCCTGGAATATATGAAAAAATCATATACGATTCTATAAAAGGATAGTGATTTTTTAGCTCATTTACGCATTCGGCACAAAACCTATCAAAATCGCCTTTCCCTCCACAATAAAAAGTATCTACATTTTCATTTTCAATTAAGTTTATAATTTCATTTTTCAATTTCTTCTTAAGTTGATTTTCTCCGAAAATATCTGCATGACCTGCAAATGTGCAAATTTTCATATCAGCATCCTCCTTTGGAAATATTAATTCTTAGTAACAATTATAAAGAAATAATAATTCTGAATCAATGTTGTTTGGTAATTATAGTTCCATATTCAGTAAAAATAGAAATAATATTTTACCCTTATTAAAAGAGGGGGGTGTATCAATGAGCGTTGGAGAGATATTAAAAGAACTTAGAGAAGAAAAGCATATGACTCAAGAACAACTTGGTAAAGTTTTAGGAGTATCAGGTAGACAAATTAGTAATTACGAATGTAACAATCAAATCTTTAGAGATGAAAAAAGTTTTCAAAAAATCTTTGATTTTTTCGGTATAAGTGCAGATTATTTATTTGGTCTATCTGATGATAAAACCTATGATGAGATTTTTTCTGCTTTGAATGACTACAAAAAGTTATCTCCAGACTTAAAGAAAGAATTTATAAATTATTTGGAGTATTTAATGTTTAAACAAAAACACAAAAAACCAAATAGTTAGAGGCGGTTGAACTCCGCTTCTTAGTTTTTTGCTAATTTATTTGAACTATCTTACTCATTAAATCATAAAGGTAATTACTACCCCTAGAAAAAATAATTCCTGTTAAAACAGAACCTACATAGGGTATTTCGCTTTCGATATTTACAAGTTTTAGTAAGTCTATTTTATAAGCCACAGCTATAAATATTCCAAAAATTAAGCTAAGGACCATTTGATAGTGTAGTTCTCCCGAAACGAAGAAATTGTTTATGTAAGTGATAATGCCTTCAAGAATCATACAAATCATGAGCATTTTAGAAATTTCTTTATTCATAAATATTTCTCCTTTACTTTGGTATTTTAAGCGTCTGATTCGGATAAATCGTATCAGATGAAAGACCATTCAAAGATTTGATTTCTTTATACTTTGAACCGCTTCCAAGATAACGCTGTGCAATTGCCCACAAAGTATCACCTTTCTTAACAATGTAGGTGAAATAGCTTGAATTTGATGAACTACTTGATGATTTACTAAACCCATTTAAACCTTTGCTTTTAATAATGGAGGGATAATCTTTATAAGCAATGTCAAGGTCAACATTTCCGCTGATACCACTTATAACTCCCTTATCTGATTTCTGCCAAATTCCGCAAGATACAGAAGGCGAACCAACACTCCATTGGGCTAACCATAAATCATATTTCCCGATCAACTCATCTTTGAAAAGATAGTTATTTAACCAGTTTAAGCTGCAGTAAAACATAGCATAATATCCTGCATTTTCAATTTCCGAGCAAAAAGCTTTGACTATGTCTGTTCTTTGACGATTGTTGAGTGATAGCATTGTTCTATCCTCAATATCCATTACAATCGGGTACTCGAATTGCATTCCTTTAATATTTTCCAAGCAGAACTCAGCTTCACGTTTTGCATCATCTGTTGAATCGGCATAAGAGTAATGGTATGAGCCTATGGGAATGCCCACAGCTTTTGCGTTTTCGTAGTTTTCTTTAAATTTTTTATCAATTTGCGTAGGCGATTTTTTGCCCCAACCTTCACGAATTATCGCAAATTCTGTACCATCTTTTTTTTACCTCGTTCCAATTAATGTTTCCTTGCCATTTGCTGACGTCTATTCCTTTTATTTCCATAAATTTTTCCTCCTCAATAATCTTTTAAAAAGTCAAATTTTTTGCCATGTTTTAGACAAAATAAAAAAGCCTTTCTAGGCTTATTATTCGTGGTTATCTATTTCGGGTTCGGGTACAAGCGGAGTATCGCCCCATATGTTCATGACTGCTGAAAGATATGGTTCTGACAACTCTCTTGAAATATCAGCTCTACCACTTGTGCTGTTAACATAAGCTACTCTATGTGGATCTCCGACAAAATATCTTATTCCTTCACTTATTATGTACTTTTTAGTTACTACACTCACACCAAACTCATTTAACTCATCTAACAAAATTAATTCTTCCAAATAAAAACCCCCTTTTAAGTTTTAATATAGCAACCGCAATAACCTATGTATTGTCCGCTACCTGTTTTCCAGTTTGTAGCAACCGCACCAGAATGACCTCTAATATGTATTTGCGTAGTACCCTGAACCACCATTCCACGAGGGTCGCCATCACCATTTTCTACCGCATAGTATTCTTCAACCATAGAAATTCCGTATTTATCAGTATCTCCACCGCATTTATATGGCAAACCTTTTATGCAAGCGTAGTTGCTTCCAACGCTGCTTATACTCATATTAATATGGCAACCTACGTATACTAAATTTCCAATTCGATAATATGTTCCATAACGATAGCCATAGGAAACACTCGGAGCATTTGAACCTGTTGAACCAATAGAAGGTGTCCACGTACCTTTTTCGTAAAAACTACTTGTGCCTGTGCCACCTTTTGATTGAGCCAAAATGGAAGTAGAACTAATAGCATTTGTACCATTGCCAAGCAAAATGTTTCCGCTTGTAAGTGATGAACACCCTGTTCCGCCTCTCGCTACCGAAAGAATACCCGAAACTATGTCGTTTGCTGAGTGAAAATGTCCTAAAAGCGAAAAGGAACTTGTACAAGCGTTTTGCGACATTACGTCAGCTTGCGAAGTCCCTGTTGTTTGGAGAACATTGATGTTGCCTCTATTAGATGGTCTTGAAATAAAAGCATCTCCCATAAAAATTACCTCACACAAAGAATTTGAATAGGTATAGCCGTAGTCGGTGCTATTCCAACCGCATAAACTGTTATTGAATCATTACTTGTTGAAATACGTGATATGTAGCTCCAAGCATCCATTTGATTTTGTGCAGCCACCGGGTCGCTATCTAAGACAACATCAATTATAGGTGTATCAGTACTCAAAACTCCTTGAACTGATATAGTTTGCGAATAAACTGAATTTGCTCCTTCTGTCCAAGTTGTTGTGATTGTTGCTGTATAGTTTGATACTTCCGCTTTTGTTGTTAAGCCGTCTACCAATGCTTTTGTTGAAGCGTAAGTTGTAGAAGAACTAGCAGAATAACTATCGGATTTATTTGATTTTGTTTCGTAAGTTGTACTAATATCTGGTATATCCGAAGCTGATAAGTCGGCTCCTGAGGTCACTAATCCCTTAGAATCATAAGTGATTTTACATTTTGTAGCACCGGTAATCGCTGAATTAGCCTCAACTGCTCCGACATCTTCATAATTTAAAACTACTGTCCCTGTTTTCCCATTAACTGATTGTACTAAATCTGTTGGTGTTGCGAGCTCTATCCAATTTGCAAGAGTGCTTGCAGGTTCGCTTTGGAGTATATATGTCTTGCTTTCGTCTGTGCGTACACACACGTCACCTTTTTCAGCACTTAGTGCCAACATAGCAGATTCACTTGCTACTATAAAAGTATCAGTTATAGCAAGCGAGGGGAGAATGGTAGTATCGAGCTTCCCACTTGAATTTAAAATAGGTACATTGCCTTGACTTGTACCTGTGTTGCAAGTTGAAGCCGTACCTAAAGCATCAACTGCTGCTTTCGCTGTGTTATCATAATCATTTGTTGATAAGCCTTTACCTGCCACTTTATCAACCTTAGTATTTAAATTTGTATCAACATAATTTTTTGTTACATTTCCTGTTCTTACTATAAATGCATTACTCATTAAAAAATCCTCCTAAATTAGATATTAGATTTTCACATTTTATTTTTTCTACGAAAAATCATAATTTATCTGTGCGTTTACAGCTCCCCACGGAGCGTTAGCCACCGCACTCTCCGACCAAGGCACATTTATGGTCGTTAAATTGGCACAACTGCTAAATACGTTATTGGCAATAGAAGTAGGTGTTCCTTCAAATGTTACCGTGGTTAATTTCCCACATCTTGAAAATGCTCCGCTTGAAATACTAGATATATTACTATGAATATTTATTGACGTAATCGCACAGCCTTCAAATACGTAATCTCCAATATTCCTTATCCCAATGGGCAAACTGGTTATCGCAAGCTTCGTACATGAATTAAAGGCTGAATTGCCCATAGAACTCAAATTATTCGGTAAACTGGTTAATTTAATCCCTGAACATACAAACGCTTGGTATCCGATACTGGTTATTGAATCAGGTAGACTGGTCAGAGAGAGCTTGCTATTGTTCATAAACGCTTGATAACCAATACTTTTTAATCCATCTGGTAAATTAATTGAAGTTAAATTTAAGCATCCTGAAAAGGCATAATCGCCTATGGTAGTAACACTACTTGGAATATTTACCGATACCAAGTCAGTATAACTAGAAAAAGCACTCCTACCAATCTTAGTTACTCCATTTGGAACAGTAATATTTGTATTTGGAGTCCTTTCTATCATTTTTATAAATTATGCTTCAACAGCACTGGCACTAGGTATATTATCAATAGCATTTGACATCTGACTTGGTGTATAAGCTGTCTGTACTCCTAATTTAGTTCGTATTGAATTTGCAATATTGGTGAGATAACTTTCCGTAATTAATGCTTTGCTCATCAATAACTCACCTCGTCTGCATTTGTTATACGATTAATAGCCGTCACAATTGCATTATCAACATAATTTTTTGTTGCCGCATCCTGATTGCTTTCGGGATCAGTAACGTTTATGATTCTACGTGTATATGATTGTTTTGTGCTGTCACCCGAACCACGTTAATGCTGTTTGCTACGCTTTCATATCCAAGAGCTACGGCATAGTACCCTGCTGACAAACTATTACATCCAATAGCTACACCATACGGATGAGTCACCAAACTGTTACTCCCGACCGCTGTACCATATATATGATTCACTTGACTTGAACGTCCTACCGCAACACTATCGTTAAGTGCCACGCTTCCGGAACCTATCGCTGTACTGTTTGAAGCCTGAGCACCACTTGAATTTCCAAATGCCGTTGAATTTCCATATAGTGCCTGACTTTCTATCCCCGCAGATGTATTACCATTTCCATACATACTTATATTGTTTACCTTAGCTTTATCGTCAGAAGTATAATCATTGGTCGATAAATTTTTCCCTTCAACTTTATCTACTTTCAGATTAAGCCCTGAATCAACATAACTTTTAGTTACGTTTCCTGTTTTTACGATTATTGCCTGACTCGTTTTCCTCCTCCTTTTAAAACTCTAAAAATGTAAATGTTTTCAATCATCTGTACCTCCCGAATATTCTTCGATAGTCTTTAGATATTCGTAAGCCGAATTTACGTTTAATGTGGAATCATACGGAACGCTTAAATATTTTGAATCAATAAATATGTTCATCGGCTGAGAATTCGCTATTGCTTGCTTTTCTTCCTCACGTTTTGATTTATCCGTATAACTTGCAACCTCAATAATACTGGAAATATTAGTTATATTATCAACGCTAACAACTCGATGATAATTAACAACTACACCGTTTTCTAGTTCTATGTTTTTGATTATTGCCATTTTTAAATTTCTCCTTTTAAAATTCTAATAAGCATATCCATTTATCCTATATACTTTGATTTGCCCGGCACTATTTGAACCACCCCAAGTCCCATTTTCTCGCCAAAACCACGCATTTTGACCCCACGTAACAGTTTTGTTTGAAAATGTAATAGGTACTGCTCGCATATATATGTTTGTTCCGTTTGTATTGTAATGATTTAACTGTACACTTGGCGAAGAAACACCCATATTAAAAAATGTTTCAGACTTTCGTTCCCCTTCGTTTACTCGATAATATACACGAATAGCACCAAAATCTGTAAATGCTTGTGATAGTGTAATTGTCCCATTTGTACCGCTACTATTTGAATATAGATTTGTTATTTTCTCGACCTCTAAATTTGTTCGTGCTTGCCATGCGGTATTAGCCCCTGTTCCACCTTTCCCAATAGGTAAAATACTTGGTGAATTTACGCATCTTGTAAATATTGCTTCTCCCAATAAAAGTCCTCCTCTAGTAACTAATACCAACAATTCTGGTTACACGAACACTATTGCTTGGAGTACGGTCAATTGAAGCATTATCAGAAGTAGTTACGGTAAAAACGGCTTGTCTAATAAATGTCGCCGTTTTATCAGTAAAAGTAAGTAATGCTGTATGAGTATAAAGCGATGATGGATTAGTTGTAGATGAAACATAATCATTTGTCAGTTGTACTTGACCTTTAGAAGTATGTAACTTGACTGAATTGTTAACTCCATTATCATTAAAAAACACCTCAATATAGGTGTAATTTTTATAGCTGTCAGAAAGCGTAATTGTACTAATTGTACCGCTTGAGTTGCTATAAAGGAGCGTTTCTGTCATAACTCCTAGATTAGTTCTTGCTGACTTTACACTACTGCCACTCGTACCACCCTTACCAATAGGCAAAACACTCGGTGCTGTTATACATCTTGTGAATATCGCATCTGCCAATAAAAATCACTCCTTCATTTATGTTTTGAGGATAATATTAAGAGTTATATCGGGTAATTCTTCAATATAAGTTGTTATATATCCGTCAAAAACAGATATTTTTTCAATTTTATTCCAATAAGTTGCTTCTTTTTCAGATGTTACTTTGTTGTCGCTGAATTTGATGTATGCAACAACATTATCACTTGCTTTTATATCCTGTATGCTACTTGTTTGAACGTACATATTGTAAGTGTCTGAAAATTCCCAGCTGTTAGTGCTTAACGCAACTTCATAAGTATGACTAAGCCTTTCAATAAGATCAATTTGATTGTCAATATTTCCTGTTATATTGCCCCAATATGTAACTCCTGCACCGCCAACGAATCCACCAAATACATTATTATCTGCACTCAAATTAACCACCACCTTTCAATTTAGTAAGCGTAAACTATTGTTACTTCGGTATTTTCAGAAAAAGAAAGTTTCTGAATATCAACCACACCATAAGCAAGTTCAAAGGTAGTTCCAGGAATCAAAAACTCTGCATCATTAATTTTAAATTTTGAACCAGAAGGTGCTGAAATTGCTATTTTCTTAACTACTAAACTTGCCGTTTTCAAAAAAGAATCGGGATTTTTAGAAAGTTCGTTTTCACGAAATATCGGAATTAAATCCACATCTTTCTGAGCTTCTCCGAAAAAGCTGCCGATTGTTACCATTGCCATAGTTTTAATCTCCTTTCATATTTAAACTTTTCCTCGTTTCCAAGATGAACTCGCCTTAATGTAAGCGATAGATGGTTTCCAACTACCGCCACTTTTTACATAAGGGATTGCATTTTTCCAGCTTCCGTTAATATTTACCTTTGATGTTCCGCCAATAGTCATTGTTTTCCATAAAGATACACCGCCAAGACTTGTACTGCCCGAAAAAGTCGCAAGATAATATTTAACTGAAACAGTTTGGCTAGGCCTATAACTTGAAAGTTGACTATAAGCACTCAGAATTTCACTATCCGAAATAGTAATTGTAGAGCCACTTGTGTAGCCTGTACGAGTTATCCAAGTATTTCCGTCTGTAAGCAAATCAATATACAAATTGTGTGTATATGAAGATTTATAGGGAGTAAAAGTGGCTTTCGTAGTACCCTCAAGCGTGAAATTATCGGCACTCGTAAATTCAGTTTTTCGGTCAATGTTAAAAGACACTTCGTACGAGCTTGTAGCCCCCGGAGTGCCTGATGTTGCTGCAACTGAATTTAAACGAAAGTAAAAGTATTGCGGTGAGGTAGAAACGTTAGTTTTGGTTATTGTTACACTTCCTGATTTTGCAGACCATTGACTTGTCGAAGTACCAATTAAATTAACACTACTACCGAGCGATGAACTTCCGCCATATTCGAGGGTTACGCCGTAGCCCCAGTAATTATACCCAGACATTGCGGATAAAGTATAGCTGAATGTGGCGGTAGCTGTGCCATTATCAAATGAGGAACTCGAAAGAGAAATAGTGCAAGTTGGCTGTGGATTATCTCCCATTTTTATGGTTATTGACACAAATAATCACCTCCTTAACTTTGAGTTTAAATTTTAAACTATGTGGCGTATATCACCCCCCGATAAAAAACTATCGACAAGTATATCGAGATTTGATATAATGAACATCGGTATACCAAACTACAATATATAAATTTTTATAATTAGGAGGGGCTATGAACGATAGGATAAAGCGTGTGTACTATCCGATGACCGAATCCGGTTTTTATATCTTGTTTTGCTTGCAGACACCACAACACGGATATGGTATAAGCCAGCAAGTAAAGAAAATGACCGGAGGCTGTGTTACCATAAGCGCAGGAACCATGTACGGAACACTTTCAAAAATGGAAAAAGATCGTCTTATCAGTATTTACAGTGAAGACGACAAAAGAAAGTTGTATCAAATTACTGATCTTGGACGTGAAGTCCTTACAAACGAAATTAGCAGAATAGAAAGATTATATAAAAACAGTAGAGGAGAGAATATTGATGCGTAAAACATTCATACACTTTTTCACGATTGCAGACTATAAAGAGGAAGAAAACTGGCTAAGATCTCAGCACAGGAGAGGATGGCAATTTGTAAAGTTTACTCCACCGTGTTTCTACATTTTTGAATCTTGCAAACCACAAGATGTAATTTATAGGCTTGATTACAAAAATTCTAAACGAGCAAAACGATATACGGATATGGCTAATGATTTTGGTTGGGAATATTGCGGGGAAGGCCTTGGTTGGCTATATTTTCGAAAAGCAAGGAACATAATCGAAACGGAAAATGAAGGGGAGCTATTTTCGGATAATCAATCAAAAATAGAGTTAATTAATAACGTTATAAAAACACGATTTTTCCCACTCTGCATTATGTCTTTAGCATTCTTACTTATTACAATTTTTTCCTTTCCATACTTTACAAGCCACTTGAGCCACAATTTAGTGCTTGCTTTTAGCATAATATTTGGTATTAATACTGCAGTATATATCTTTTTAATTACCTACTGCGGCAACAAACTAAAGAAAATGAAAAATAAATACAAAAGTTAGTTATGAAAAATTAATATGCTTTTACTAGCTATATCTTTTTATAAAATATGCAATTAATTGTAAGCGACAATCATTGTATTAATACATTTGGTTGTTGCCTATTTTTATGATTGTTGGCACAAATAATCACCTCCTAACTGTGCTTAAAATACACATCTCCGTTCGAGTCTCCCGAAGGATTTCCTGTTCCGTTAGTTATAACGTTTTTTGTCGCTCCCGATGCAATTCCGTCAAGCTTGGATTTATCAGAACTACTCATAAATCCAGAATTTGAACTGCTTGCGTTATCATGACTATGCGAGGAAGCCGCAGCACCGATATTTGAAGGTGTTACATTTACAATATTGTTCTCATCTTTCTCAATGAGTGTGCCATTTCCTTGAACCCCTTGGATAGCACTATCTGCCTTTTCTCCTTGCGAAGATGAAGCATATTCATTACCATGCTTTCCGTCTAAAAAGTCGGCATCTAAGCCACTTGATGTGCCGTCAACAGTCTTTAATTTTTCTAGAATTTCTTTTGCTGTAAAACGACTTAACAAAATAAAATATTCACCTACATATTCAGCTAAATACTTAGCGTTTGCGGTTAAATCTCCGCTTTCCAAATTCACGATATTTCCCGAAATATCAAACTTCTTGATTGCAAGATTTCCTAAAGAATTTATGTTTACAGAAACGCTGTCTGTATTTGGGTTAGATACATCAAAAATCATGAGCATATATGGGAAATACCTCGTTATTTCAGAAGATATTGATTCATAGTAATTTTCAGAAACTCTTTGCAAAGAAACATCAAAAATTCTTCTATCATTTTGAATATAAAAATCATGCGAAGATAGAATATTTGCTATTTTATTAAAATTACTATCGGAACCTGTTCCGGCAATATCGGTTCTAAATTTCAAAAATGTTTCTTCTGCATCTGCTCCCGATGAAGCGTAGAGGGTTAAATCTCCAAAATCTGTTTTGCTTGGCATATTAATCACTCCTTTAAATCATTATTTCTCCGTCCATATCGCTAAGTTTCATAACATCTCGGTTTCTAAGGATAAATGGATCATGAGTTTTTAGTTTTGTCATTTTGATTAAGTGGGCTGTGACATTACCCTTAAAGCAAGTCTTATCTCTCATCTGAACACGAATTGCACAACGTGCTTTAAACTTTGATTTTTGATAATCTCTAAGACTTATGCTCGACTTAAGTTTCGATTTTATATCAACATTTAAAATTGTTGGCATTTCTAAAATTTGAGATTTAAGATGCAGACTTGACCTTAGATTTTCAGATATGTTGATTGTCTGACTACTCATATTAACACGGTTTCTAAAGGTATAATGAGTATGTAAAACGTTCATTTTTAAGTAGTCAGTTGCATGAAAAAATATCCCTTCATAAAAGGGATAATCTTCAACCACATACTTAAAAATAGGGTCATTTTTGATATAGATTTTAAGTATTTTATTCATCTGTTTTCACTTCTTTTTAGCTTGAAATCGAAGTTTGATTTGTACGTTCAAAAGTAATATCACCGGCTGCAAAAAATACGTTCATTCCTTGATATAGCGTTATTTCTTGGGTAAGTTCGGAGTAATACATTACTTTCCCTGACTCATCAAGCTCAAAAATATATCTCGCAATTCCTGCATTTGCTGAAAATTCATTTGGGAACTCAAGCCTTATTTTGTTTGAAATCAAACCATTTGCAGAGTCGTTCCAAGTTTCTGAGTTATTTCGCACCCTTATTCTTGCATAACCAGTAGAAGCATCAGGTTCGGCATTTTCGGGTAATGTTCCCGAATCGTCAATCGCCACAGTTGATAAGCCTATGTAAGTGTACGTTGGCGGTGTATAATTGGTAATTCCTCTAATGTGATTGTTTTCAAGATCTGCTTGATATTTTGTTATCATAAAAAATCAATCCTTTCTAATTTTCTCTAATTTGTGGTTTGAATGTTATATATCCTTCAGCACGCCTGAATTTTTGACCTTTGCGGTCTATGAGAACAGGCTGATGAACATACTTTCCATATAAGTTTTCTGTGTCAGATTCATCTAAACTAACAGTGAATCGGTAATACAAATATCCTGCTTCAGCATCGCCGTCCCGAAGAATTGTGCAGTCCTTTACGAGAATTGGACTATGCTTCATACCGATCGGAGAAAGATACCATTTAGCACTATCATCTTGTAAGTCGAGCGGTTCACCGTCCTCATAAAATACTTGAAACTCTAAAACTATTTTGCTATCTCCGGCAATTAGCTCGATGTCTTGTAGTCTTGTAACGTATGAATCCAATGTTTAATCACTCTCCTTATATTCTTCAAGCCTATCATTCTCAAAGCCTCTGCGTTTAGCTTTTAATTCCCAGCCAAATTTCATGTTATCTCCACAAACAACAAAGCAGTTTTCAAAACGTTCCAAAACAAAAAGTTCTCCTTTTCCGTAAGGGGTAAGGAAAACTTGATAACCATTTTTTAAATTAACGCATTCAGCAAAAATAGGGTCTATATCGACTTGGCACAGACCATTTTGAGTTTCATTTTCACCGATATCACCATAGTAGTATTCTGCGGTTTCATAAGCACTGATCAATCTTTTCCCATAGTGCTCGGTTGTTTGCATACAGTGTTTTGAGTAGCCATCAGCAACAATAAATTTTCCAAAAATCACAGTATCTCCAACAACCGCCGTTTTACCATTTATTGCAACGCCGCTGTTCTGTGGGCATTTAATTTGGAGTGCATCATTTGCTTCTAAAATCAATCTTCCTTGCGATTGCCTGATGGTTGAAGTTTTTCCACTGTCTGTCCATTTACATTCTCCGGCAAAGGTTCCTGTCTTTTGGACATACAAGTTATCAATATATGCGTGTGTTGCATAGATAGAATCAAGTCCGGCTTTTCCTGTTCTAATAATTTCGGTATTTCCAACTGCGCCATTTCCAATTTCACGTCTTGTTATTGTTCCATAATTTAACTTTGATCCTGAAATGGTATCGTTTGAGATTTTCGAGCCTGTAACTGAGTTATTACCAAGTTGGTGATTTACAATTTGGCCCTCAATTCTGTCGGCACGTATTGTTCCGTCAAAGCGTGCATTGTTCCCTTCAATCTTTAAAGCCCCGATTCTAGCATTACCATTGCTTTCTAAAACAATATTTCCGTTAGAACTTTTAATGGAATTGTCAGTAATTTCAAGACCTCCAACATGGCTATTTTTTGCTATATTAACTTTACCTGTTAGGTGCAAATCACCGCTTGAATCTGCGTAAAACTTGTTTTTCCAGCTGTTATTTTCTTTCTTCTGAATTTTAAATCCGTCTTTTGCATTCTGAATTATTTTAGAATTTCCACTTTCGATAGTTAAACTCGCATTTTTAAGTGTTGCTCCACCTCCATCAAGCTTGAAACTATTGTTTTTATTTGTGATTGTAAGCTCATTTCCGGCAATCAGCTTACCAACAATGGTATCGGCAACAACACCATAATTACCATTCATATTTCCAAGTGCCAACTTGCTTGTCTGCCAGTTATCATCGGTCATACAAATCAGATTATTGGTTATCATTAACTGATGATTATCAAAATTGCCGTCATCGAGCTTTTTTCGCCCTCTGATACCATAACTGCCAACTGAAATATCTTGGTTTTCCGAGCTGATAATTTCTTGATTTGCAGCGTTTAAAGAGTTTTTCATGTAAGCTGCAACCTCGTCATTTAAGCCTCCGCTCTTAATTGGGGCGATTAAACTACTGTAATTCCGTGAAACAGAGTTTGATGTCTTGCTTTGATTGAAAAGCTCATTAAAAGTCCATTCACTTGTTTCTAAGCGAAACTTGTTGCCAAAAGTCATAGTGAAATTTTCTGGATTATCATAATCAATATCAATTTCAAGTAATATCGGTGAAACCCAAATATCTTCTTTAACTTCCGCATGAATTAAACTACCGAGTTTCAATTCGTCTATGAAAGGCTTAAACTTTTCGATAAATAAAAAATTCGACAATCCCATTTCGAAAGTAAAAGAGGGTTGCGAAAGTTTTTTCATTTCTTTTTTGCCACGTTCTAAAAGTTGTTTACTCATATCTTGAATTTCGGTAGTTGTCATTTTATCGGTTACAACAAAATTTGAATTGGTATAGCTTGCCTCAAAAATAAAGTTATCAAATTCTAATAGCTGATTTTTTGTAAAGTTATTCGCAAATTTAAGACTATTATTTATATCTTGCAAAGTCTTGTTAACCTTTGCTATTGCCTTGTTTTTAGAATCAACTTCTTTTTGCTTTGCCGAAATTTCCTTATTTAATATATTTATTTTATTAACAACATCTTTTGAAATGTTTGGCATTTGGGCACTTCTGACTTGTTCCTGTGCTTTTAAATTGTTTTTTGAAGTCGCAAGTTCACCTTGAAGCTTTAAAAGTTCTGCGTTTAAATCCCTTAGTTTTGAAAAATTTTCAGTATAAGTTTTTTCGGAGTCTTTAACTTTTTTATCCCACTTTTTGATAGCATCTATCAAAGATTTTTGCATCCAATTTTCGTTTAGGTAGTAAGAAAAGTCATAAATATTTGATGTTCCTAAAGGATTCACCTCACTAATAGTAAAATCGCCGGAGCCATGCACGCTAAGGCAAGTGATTATGTCTTTTGTTGTTTCCTCAATCTTAACGTTTTTAATTAAATTGTGAAATGAAAGGCTTATGTTAGTGTCTTTTACAATATCATCGGAAGTGTAGGCATTTATGAGCTTGTTTTCCGTATCAAAATCAAAAATGCACTCGTATGCCTTCTCGACATCTTCCATTAGAAAAGAATAGAGGCTATTCGTGGGTATTTCAAAAGTTCGGTATCTATTCCAAAGGCTACTGCTAACTGTACCGATTTTCCATGACGGAGCAATTTCTAAAAGCCTTTGGAGTAACGTACCTTTTGGGTTTACAGGGTCATAAAACTTGTATGTTCCGTCTTTGATATTTGCACCTTTTGAATTAAGTGTGTATTCATAAGAATAAGCAGTAATTGATTTATATGGCGAAGTCCCTTCGTTTGTTTCAGTTACCGAAACGATTACAAAATATCCGAAACCTTGAATTTTCAAAAGCCTATTCTTCAAAACCAAATCATAAAAATCGTTTTTATACACATCAAAGTTCACTTCCGAAACCGCATTAAATCTCGGCTTTATGTGTAAATTAGTTATGTTTATAATGTCGGTAATAATGCTAAAATCCGGATTGCAAAGTGTTATTATCGGTATTTCATAGCTTCCATCTATATTAAATTCAAAGTTCATATTATCCACCTCCAAGCCGTACTGCAAATTGATAAGTAATTTTCAAGTATTCTGCATATCCATAACACTCAAATTTATTAACCCCATGAGCAAAACTTAAGTACCCTTGATTTTTACCTCTTGACAGGTTTTTGAAGCGGTTTAATCCTGTATTTGAGGTGATAATCTCATTTTGATTATCAACTGTGATTATTTCGTTAGGGGATAAATTAGTCATTTCAAAAATTCTATTAGTTTTCAAATTCAAAATCTTAAAATCTTTACCCGAATTTGAAAGCTTAAACTCTATGATAGGTCGCAAACCATAAATTTCAGCTGATAGATTATCAAACTCAAAAGGGTTCATTATAGAAGAATCAAAAGTATAAGTTTTAGTCGTGGGGAATGTATAAGCATAGGAAGAATCACACTCTACTGTGCAGCGAGTGCCAAAATATTCTCCGCCAAACTTAATATCTTCGGTAGGTTTCAAAATGCAATTAAAGTAAAAATCTTCATACCATTCACTCTCAATCTGAAGTTTTTGATACCCAAAATTTCCGAAAAGCCAGTGCTTAATTCTTAGAAAAGTCGGAAGATCAACAGGAATTTCTGAAACTATTTCGATAGAAAATTCTAAAACATTTGATTCCTTTAACCCCAAAAACAATTTTTTTGGATTTCTGATAGCTGAAACACTTTGATATTCGTAATTTGAACCTGAGGGAATATCGGTTAAATTGCCATTTATTGAAACGATTTTTAATCCGAAATCTTTTGAATTTATTCCGCCAAAATTAAAATAATTTCCAAGAAAACTCATTAATTGACCTCCTCTTTATAAAATAAAAAATCTCATCTGTACATTTTACAGACAAGATTTAAAACATTTTACTTACCAATATTTGATAAAACAAAACTATTTAATTGAAATCCAAAGATAACAATGTGCTTTATTATCCTTAGTATACTCGGCGGGCACAGTACTTTCATAGTCTATTTTGTATGCTCTGTTTATAAGACCATCTTTTTGATCTTTCCAAACTGTTTTCCAAGCATTTTGCGTACTTGCCATTATATTTTCATCAATATACTCGTATTTTTTATATTCTCCACTTTTAACTTTGTTTTCAAG